>JAUIGD010000157.1 GCA_030430255.1 Verrucomicrobiia bacterium | reverse complement strand
CGGAGCGGTTGGTTTTGGTCAACCGGACGCGCGACAAAGCGGAGGCCGTCCGAGGCGAGGTGGCGCCGTTGCTGGCCGACGAGCGTGTGCACAGCTCCGCGAGCCGGCTGGTGGTGGCGGACTGGGAGCCTGCGGCCTTGGAGCCGGAGTTGGGCGAGGTCGACCTGATCGTCAATGCCTCCTCGCTGGGCATGAAGCGCAGCGACCCGGCGCTGATCCCCGCGCACCTTCTGCAGCCGCACCACTTGGTCTTCGACATGATCTACAGCCCGCCGCGCACGCGCCTGCTCGCCGATGCCGCGGCGAACGGCGCACGCACCGCCAACGGCTTGGCGATGCTCCTGCACCAGGGCGCGATCTCGTTCGAAACCTGGTTCAACCGTCCGGCGCCGCTGCGGGCGATGCGGGCCGGGCTCGCCGCGGCGGCCGGGGCGAGTCTTTGAGCAAATGGGCTCGGCCTCCCGCACTACAGACCTACGATTCATGAACACGATCCACTCTGACTCCGCCCCCGCCGCCATCGGCCCCTACTCCCATGCCGTTCGCTGCGGCGGGCTGCTGTTCACCTCCGGGCAGATCCCGGTCGACCCGGACACGGGGCAGCTCGTGGCCGACGAGATCGAGGCGCAGGCGCGGCAAGTGTTCGCCAACCTCGAGGCGGTGCTCGCCGCCGGCGGGGTGGGGTTGGGCGATGTGGTGAAGACCACGGTCTTCCTCAAGGACATGGGTGAGTTCCCACAGCTCAACGCCATCTATGCCGAGCAGTTCGGCGACCACAAGCCCGCCCGCAGCACCGTCCAGGTCGCGGCGCTGCCGCTCGGCTGCCGGGTCGAGATCGAGGCGGTGGCGGAGTTGGGGGCGAGAGGCTGATGCGCCACTGAGCTGTTCCGGGTTCGGCTTCTGGCTCGGGCAGGGGCTACCCAACCGCTGCGCCTGTTCCTGGCGCCGCTTACTCGGCAACAACGCATGGCGGCGCCTCCCCTGCGGATGGGGGGGATCGATTCGCGCCAGGCCTCCGCCGGTGTGCGAATTGCAACCTGCCAGGGTGCTGATCATTGCAGTTTGCCTTGGGGTGCGGGCGAAATCCGCTCTCGCAGGGTGTTTGTCGCTGGTACACCTCCTGCGACTCTCAGGCGGCATGTCCGGGATCCTGACCCACCCGCGCCCCTGTTCGCCACTGTTCGACTTGAGAGCTTGGCGGCGCGGGGTGGTGGGGCGCCCCCGTCGGACAGCAGATTAAGCCTAACCCTAGCAGATAAAATGGACGAGAAAACACAAGCAACAGTGTCTCAGATGAGTGCACACATCTCCCAATTCAAAGAGATGTCCCACCGAGCCAAAGCCCGCCTCGAGCGGCTGGCCGAGCTCTCGATGACCATCGAGACCGAACTCAAACCGAAAGAATTCGCCGACCGCGTCTCCGAGCTGTTCGGCATCTCAGCAGCCTTCGAGGAAAAGTTGGAGGCACTGATCAAAGACTACGAGATCGAGCGCAACCAAATCGCGAACGAGGCGTCCTGATCGGATCGAACAGGGCAGGGGTCACCGGATCCTGCAAATTGCAGTTCGGCGCGGGCGGAAAGGGGAAGTCCGACAGCCCCTCACAACCCGACTCTCGGCTCAGAGAGGGTACCGACGGTGGGACTCGAACCCACACGAGCAAAGCTCAACGGATTTTGAATCCGTCGCGTCTACCAATTCCGCCACGTCGGCTGATTGCCTTCCAACGAGATAGGGACAAGATCCCTAGCTGCATCGAACTCCGCCCCGGAGTGCTGCTCGTTCATGCCGAGATTGGCCTGCGGAGGTTGGCAGGCAAAGCTTGGCATGAAACTGGGATGGGCTAGTTCGTGAGGCATCGCAATACGCCGCTACTATGCCCGCTTCTCCACCGGGGGCAAGGACGCCTTCAGTCGGCCGGGTCAATGCCGTCCCCGGTCGCGCGGGCGACGTCGGCCGACCCGCTCCCCGAGGGCTGGGCTGCCCCGGATCGATCACCAAGCTGCGGGCTGCGGCTTGCCCTCGCTGATGCCGAGGCGTCGGCGTCGGGAACGGCTCGGATAGGCGGTCGCCAAGCCGCGGCACCGATCCCAGCCGCCGCCTGCTCAGCTGCGACGATCGGCGGCGCCTCGCTCGCGGATGCGGTGAACGATCGGGGCTGGAGCGGCGCGATGGGAACCCTTCCCAATTTTTCTCGCTTCAGGGCGTCACATTCCCTGCTCGGCGGTGTATAACGATCGAGTGCGCCGTCCCGCGATGGCCTTTTCATCCGACAATTCACCCCGACGCCATGAAATCTCGCCAGATCCTCACCCTCGCCAGCGCGCTCGCCGTGCTGATGCTCACCGCAGCCCTCCTGCTGCTACGGGCCAACCCGACCCCTGCCGCGCCCGCCGTTCAGACTGCGACCTGCAGTGCCGCGGCGATCGCACCCGCCGCGCCATCCCGCCCTGAGCCACCGCAACTCCCACCGCTCGCCGACGCGAAGAGCGCACCGTTTGAAACGCTCCCCCGCACCCCTGAGCAGGACGCCATCGACGCGGCGGTGCGCGGGCAGCTCGCCTGGATGGACGCCCAACTCGCCGCCGAGCCGCCAGCCGCCCTCCCGGTGATGCGGCCGATCGAACAGCGCCGGATCCCGGACGAACTCCGCCCGAAACACGCCCCGCTCCGCGTGGGGCAAATCGCCGCCCTCGGGAGGCTGCGCTGGAACACCGCCGGCAAATTCGTCGACTACCGCACCTCGCCCGAGAACCCGACCATCAGCTACCTCAGAGGGCGCCAGCTGGAGCGTGCGGCTGACGAAGCTGAGCCGGGGCGGACCCTCGCCGAAACCACGGCGCGCAACTTCCTGCGGCGCAACGACGAACTCCTCCTGCTCGACGACACCGATGCCAACCTCGTGCTGCGCAGCGAGACGACCGACCGCCTCGGCTACACCCAGCTCCGCTTCGCCACCGGCTACGAGGGTCTGCCCGTCTGGCCTTCCGAGCTCACCGTCCAGACGGACCCGAACGGCCACGTCAGCCTGATGACCGGCGCCTACGCTCCCCACCCCGAAGGTCTGGACACCGAACCCGCCGTGCGCGTCGAGCAGGCGCGCGCCGTCGCCAAACAGGCGGTCGGCCTCGGCCGGCTCGACCCGGTCGCCGCCGAGGCGCTCGAGGTTTACGCCCCGGTCGAAGAGGGCGACGCCAAGCTCGCGTGGCGCTTCGAGGTGCGGCCCTCGCTGACCGAGCATTGGGACGTCTTCGTCGATGCCCATTCCGGGGCGCTGCTGCACAAGGAGAACTGCGTCTGCACCGCGCACGTCGTCGGCAGCGGGCAGGACATCGCCGGCAACACCCGCTCCATCAATCTCTGGAGCCACACCGATGGCGGGTTCTACATGGTCGACACCACCAAGCCGATGTACAATGCCGGCGCCTCCCAGCCGCCGAACCCCAACCAGATCAGCGGCGGTATCGTCGTGCTACGGGCCCCCGATGCCGTGACGGACAGCGGCCAGCTCCGCGATCTCGGCGACGTGTTCGTCAGCGCGTCCGGGTCTCCCACCAGCGGCTACTCCCCCGCCTCGGTCGCCGCCTCGTACAACCTCGGCATCGTCTACGACTACTATCTCGACCGATTCAACCGCAACTCGATCGACGGCCAAGGCGGAACCCTGCTCGCCATCGTCGATATCCCGAACTACCTCAACGCCGCCTGGAGCAGCAAGCCGGGCATCATGATCTACGGCGATGCTGTGCCCTTCGCCCAAGCGCTCGACGTCACCTCCCACGAGATGACGCACGGCGTGATCAGCAGCACCTCCGACCTCGTCTACCGGGATCAAAGCGGAGCCCTCAACGAGTCCTACGCCGACATCCTCGGTGAGGGTTGTGAAGCGCACGTGCGCGGCGCGCCGACCGACTGGACGCTCGGCGACGTCTTGCCCCCGGCGTTCCACCGCTCCATGTCGGACCCCAGTTCGCTCGTCGACAATATCACGAACCTTCCCTTCCCCGAGCGCATGAGCGAGTTCCGGGAGCTGCCGGTCGAGACCGACAAGGGCGGCGTCCACGTCAACAGCTCGATCCACAACCACGCATTCTACCAGCTCGCCGCCGGCCTGCCGGGCGCCATCGGGCTCGACGATGCCCTCGCGATCTTCTACCGCGCGGTGACGACCAAGCTGAACCCGAACTCGCAGTTCATCGACAGCCGCCTCGCCTGCGTGGCCTCCGCCGAGGAGCTCTTCGGCGCCGGCTCAGCCCAGGCGGTCCGCACCGGCGAGGCCTTCGACTTCGTCGAGATCTACGACCAGGGGGCGACGCCGCAGGAGACGCCGATCCCGTCCGTCGGTGCGCCCGACTCGACGCTCTTCATCTTCCCCTCCGGTGGTCAGATGTATCTCGGTCGCCGCGAGGCCGCATTCGGCGACCCCGCCGCCGGCGTCTTCCTCGGTGACGGCGGCGTCGGCACCCCGGTGGCCTTCGCCAAGAAGCCGGCCGTGGTCGGCGACGGCTCGCTCGCCGTCTACATCACGCCGAACTTCGACGCGGCCACGATCAACACCATGACCGGCGAGGAGAGCTTCTTCGGCCTGACGAACCAGATCGAGTCGGTGTCCGTCGCCGCCGACGGCGGCACCCTCGCCTTCGTGCTGCGCGACGGCGGCCAAGCCGGCAAGCGCATCTATCTCTTCGATGTCGCCTCGGGGAGCTCGACGGTGATCGAGGCCACCCAGCCCGCTCACGACGAACCCGGCAACGGCAACAGCGGTGGCATCCTCCACCTCGACGCCCTCGACCTCAGCCCCGATGGCCGCTTCGTCTACTACGACGCCCTGAACCGCTTGAGCTTCGCCGGCGGGTTCTTCATCGACAACTGGAGCACCTATTTCATCGACCGCAGTGCGGGCCAGATCTTCGAGCTCTTCCCGCCGATCGCCGGCCTGAACATCGGCAACCCGTCGCTCGGCCAAACCCGCACCCACCTCGTGACCTTCGATGTGCAGGACGCCAGCGGCGCCTACTGGACCTACGCGACCAGCCGCGACAGCGGCGAGATCAAACCGGTCGCCCTGCTCTCTGGCGCGGCGCCGGTAGCCCCGGGTTGGCCCGGCTACTCGGGTGACGACAACGCGATCGTCTACACCGACTACTACTTCGACAACTTCAGCTTCCAGTGGGTCCCCGTCCTCGCGACGATCCCGGTCGCGGCCGATGGCATCACCCCCACCGGACCGAACGTGGCCTGGCTGCAGGGTTCGTCGCCGAACATCGGCACCCTCTACCGCCGCGGCGGCTGGCAGGGCCTGCCGATGGTCAGCGCCGCGCCGGTCGCCGACGCCGCCGAGGGTGGCGCCTCCGGCTGCGTCCGCGTCACGCGCGAGCCGGCGCGCAACGTCCCGCTCACGGTGAGCTTCACGCTCGTCGGCAGCGCGCGCAACGGAGTCGACTTCGCCGCCGTGCCGCTCACCGCCACCATCCCGGCGGGGGCGGCTTCGGTCGACGTGATGATCGACCCGATCGATGACAGCGAGGGCGAGGGCAGCGAGGAGGTCACCCTGACCCTCTCCGACCTGATCGATTACCGCACGCAGGGTTCGCCCGCGACCGTCACCATCGGCGACAACGACGGCGCCCCGGCAGGCTTCGCGGCCTGGGCGGCGGACAACGGGATCGCCGCTGATGATTTCACCGGCAACCCCGACCGCGACCCTTGGAGCAACCTCGAGGAATACGCCCTCGGCTTGAACCCGAACGCCAGCGATGGCGAGGACGCCCTGAGCGTCCGGCTGAGCGGCGGGCGGATGGTCGTCGATGTGCGCCGCGTGCGCCGCAGCGATGTCACCTACGCGGTCGAGACCTCGGCGACGGCTGCCGCCGGCAGCTGGACGACCGGCGGCACCACCACCCTCAGCGATACCGACGCGTTGCTCAGCGTGCGGCACAACGCCGCCCTCAGCAGCGGTCGCTCCGCCCGCCTGCGGGTCACCAAGCGCTAGCCCGAATCGATCACCAAGCTCCGAGCTACGGCTTGCCCTCGCTGACGCTGAGGGTGTTGGCGTGGTGACCGGCTCGGGCAGGGTGTCTACCCAGCCGCTTCACCTGTCCCTGCCGCCGCCTACTCAGCCTCAACGACTGGCGGCGCCTCGCCTGCGGAGGTGGTGATCGATCCGGGCTAGAGGGCCTGCCGGGCTTGCCCTTTCCGGCGCGAATCGTATTCGAAATTGCCCAAACCGCCCCGCTGTCGCGTCGCTGATCTCGCCCGGAGGGCGTTGGGTTCAGGTGGTGCATCGACAGGGGCGGGTGCATGGACGGGGCTTCCGTCGTTGCGCTCGTCAGGATGACAAACCATTCCCTCGGGAGGGCTGGCAGCGTTCCCCCGGCAGCGCCCTGACCGCCCTCAACCCCGCGGAACGGTCACCCTGAGCAACGCGAACTCGGCCCAGCGGGGCGCTTCGGTGCGCGCTTGCAACGGCAACACCCAAGGGCTTCCGGAGCGGGAAACTCCCCGCTTCGTCCTGATCCCGCCATGTCGGGACGGATGGAGAAACGGCGACGCTACGGGAGGGCGGGGGTGCGGGCAAGCGCTTTGGCGCGAGGGGGCAAGGCTTCGTTTCGCTTGAGAGCTCGCCGGCACAAGCGCATATTTTTGCTGTGAGTTCCGATGTCCAGCGCGCGCGCAAGCGCGGGGTGTTGAGCCGGGTGCGCGAGCGCGCGCGCCTCCTCCGCCGCGCGCGCTTCGAGGGTGACCACGAACTCAAGGTGGGGCTTTTGCCGCAGCAGGGATGGGGGCGCCGCAACTGGAAGTTCCTCAATGAGGTGCTGGTGCCAGAGTATTTCAAACCGCGCGGGGGCGGCGCA
Source organism: Verrucomicrobiia bacterium (assembly GCA_030430255.1). Taxonomy (GTDB): domain Bacteria; phylum Verrucomicrobiota; class Verrucomicrobiia; order Verrucomicrobiales; family DEV007; genus JAUIGD01. The sequence goes on along the minus strand of JAUIGD010000157.1, from coordinate 6,230 downwards.
CGGGTGGACCTTCTCCCGGAGGTGAACCATGGCGAGATCGGCCTGGTCTGGATCGGGCACGCGAGCTTCCTGGTGCAGATCGGCGGCAAGCGGGTGTTGGTCGATCCGAACTGGGCGCGCTGGTTGGGTTTCGTGAAGCGGGTGCGCGAGCCGGGCCTCCGCATCGAGGACCTGCCACCGATCGATCTGGTCCTCGTCACCCACGCGCACTATGACCACCTGCACCTCGGCAGCTTGAAGCGGGTGGCGGACGGGCAGCCGATCGTGGTGCCGCGGGGCGTGGGGAAGATCGTGTCGCGGCGCGGCTTTGGCGATGTCTTGGAGCTCGGCTGTTGGGAGGACGTGGAGATCGATGGGCTGAAGGTGACGCTGACGCCGGCGCGGCACTGGGGGGCGCGCAACATCCATGACACCCATCGCGAGTTCGGCGGCTTCGTGGTCGAGGCGGGCGAGCGCTCCGTGTTCCACTGTGGGGACAGCGCGTTCTTCGACGGCTTTGGCGAGATCGGCACACGGTTCCCGGATCTGGACGTCGCGTTGATGCCGATCGGCGCCTACGGGGCGCCGAGTGGGCGCGAGGTGCACATGGGGCCGGAGCAGGCGTTGGAGGCGTTCTCGCAGGTGGGGGCCCGGCGCATGGTGCCGATGCACTACGCCACGTTCCCGTTGGGGACCGAACCGCTGGGTGAACCGCTCGAGCGGCTCCACGCGCACGCCGAGGCCCTGGGGGTGAGCCACGCGCTCGATGTGCCGGCGGAGGGTGATCTGTTGAGGCTCTGATCCCGCTCGGGAGCGGGACGGATCCGCCGCCGGCGCGAGGCGCGCCCGCCGATGCCCGGTGGGGGATCGGTCGGAGCCGGGTCGACAGCGGGCTAACAAAGTGTTACCGTCACCGCCCGCGTGATCCACACACATGGCGGAGCTGAACCACTTTAGAACCTACGAGATCGCCCAGGACGGGGCGGGGCTGCCGCTCGAGCTCGCGCGCGAGGGTGAGCGTGTGACGTGTTTGGGTTTCGACGGGGTGCGGCGCCGATTTGTCGAGATCCACGCGCTCGGGGTGGAGGACGCGGACGAGGCCGAGCGTTTCTTGCAGGCGGCGGCCGCGGTCGCCTCGGCGCCGCACCCGGCGGTGGCGGCGGTGGTCGATCACGGGAGCGAATCGGGGGTGGCGTTCTATGCGGCGGACCTGGCCGACGGTGAGCCGCTGCCCGAGTATGCCAAGCGGGTGAGGGCGGTGCCGTTGGAAGCCGCGCTCGCCTGGCTGCAGCAGCTCGCGGATGGAGCGGCGGCGCTGGAGGTTGAGGGGCTGGTCGCCGATGTGGACCGGGCCCGGCTCTGCTTGAACTCGGTCGGTGCGGGGGAGGTGAAGATCGCCGGTTTCGCTCCGGCGCCGGCAGGCGCGGCGCTGGGCGGGCGTCTCGCCGCCTTGTTGCGAGCGTTGACCAACTATCAACCGGATGGCGAAGAGCCGGTCTATCCGCCCGAGGTCGGGGCGCTCGCCACCCGCCTGCAGGCCGCGCGCGGGGCGGGGGAATGCGCGGAGATCTTGGCTGCGGCCGGGGCGCCGGAGGTCGCGCCGGGGGTGGTCGAGACGCTGCGTCCGCGATTGCTCCTGGAGCGTGAGATGTTTCCGCGCGAGCGCCCGGAGCACGCGTTGCCGGAGCGATATCGGCCGGTGTCGCGGGCGGGGCAGTCGCGTTCCTACGAAAGCGTGGTCCGGGACTCGAAGAGCGGCGCCCTGTGTCGCGTGCTCGTGCTGCCTCCGGAGCGGCTGGTGTCGGAGTCGCAGCTGGACATCGTCGAATGCGAGCCGGGGTCGGGTGCGGTCGGGGTGGTGGCGGTTTGGGCTCACGACGACTTCCGGCTACTGGCCGAGGAGGCGGGGGCGGGGTTTCCGCTTTCAGCCTGGGTCGGCGCGCGGCGCTTGCGGCGCTGCGGGGATCTGGTCGCGCTCCTGGATTCGGCGGCGGGCGCGATCGCTCGGGTCGGGGGCAAGCTTCGCAATCTGACCGCCGATGATCTTTTGATCGAGTTCGATGGCCCCGAGGATGACCGCATCGGCGAACTGCGCCGTGAAGTCACGGTCGGGCGATGGCCGGAGTTCGAGATCAAAGTCCGCACCCACCCGACGATGGGCACGTTCACCGGGGCCGGCGAGGGCTCCATCCCGGAGGGGGCGGAGGAGGTGCTCGCCGCGGCCGGGCGCGGCGAGCCGCTGCCGGCAGCGGACGTGTTCTCTTGGTATTTCAACCTGCGCAACCGCGGGCTGCACTTCCAAGCGGAGGAACTGGTGGAAAGCTTGCGGGCGGCGTGTGCGGGGGACGTCGCTCCCGAGGATGAGGAAGACTACGACGACGCATTCGGAGGCGAGCCGGTGATCAGCCCGATCGCTGCCGCCTTGGCGGTCGAGGAACCCGCGGCGGCCGAGCGGGACGAGGCGTTCGGGGAGGCGAATCCGATCGCGGTTTCCGCGCTGTTCGGCGGGCTCCGGGAAGATCCCCGGGACGGGGGGGGCGAAGCCGACGGCCCCGATGACGACGATGGTCCGGAGTCGCAGGACGAGGATGGCGAGGACGATGACGAGGAGCCATTGCCGTTTTCGGCTTTGCTCGAGGGCGCGCGCGATGGTGAGGGCGAGGGCGGTCACGAGGTGGGGGAACTGCTCGCCGGGGAAAGCGGGGGACGGAGGGCGCGCGGGCGTTTCGCGAGCTTCTTGCTGTTCGTGTTCATCGTCGCGACGGCAGTCGGGATCGCGGCCCTGGTCGCACACCTGACAGGGAGGGCCTTCTGGCAGCAGAACTGATCGGCCCGCGATGCGTTTTCAGCCCCAACCCGTCGGCCCGACGCGCGCCTCGCTCGGCGAGGGGCCGGTCTGGGACGCGGCGCGGGGGCGCCTGATCTGGGTGGATATCCTCGGCGAGCGGTTGATCGAGACCGAACTCGCGACCGGCGACGCGGCGTCGCGGCCCCTCGGAGGGAACCCGGGCTGCGCGGTGCTCGAGGAGGGGGGGGATTGGGTCGTCGCGATCGACACCGCATTGTGGAGACTTCCGCGGCGAGGCGGCGAGGGCGCGAAGCTCGCTGAACTGCCGAGCGCCGGTGGCCGCCTCCGCTTCAACGACGGCAAGGTCGATCCCGCCGGGCGGCTGTGGATCGGGACGATGGATCGCGAGGAGCGCGAGGCTTTGGGCAGCCTCTACCGATTCGATGCGGCCGCGGGCGCCTTCGTGGAAACCCAGGCGGAGGTGACCGTTTCGAATGGCCTCGGGTGGTCGCCCTGCGGCCAGTGGATGTACTACATCGACAGCCCGCGCCGCGCGGTCTGGCGTTACGGGTTCGACCTGGCGACGGGCGAGATCGGCGCGAGGACGACGGTCGCGGAGTTTGACGCGTCAATGGGGTTTCCCGACGGGATGGCGGTCGATGCGGACGGGCGGCTGTGGGTGGCGTTTTGGGGCGGGGCGGCCGTCCGCTGTCTCGACCCCGTCGATGGGAGAACCCTCGAGGAGATCCCGTTCCCGGTCAGCAAGGTGACCTCCTGCGCCTTCGGGGGACCAGGTCTGGACGACCTGCTGGTGACGACCGCGTCCGTGGACGTCGATCGCGACGCCGAGCCGCTCGCCGGGGCTCTGTTTCGGGTTCCTTCGGTATCCTTAGGTATGCAGATGAGTAAAATATCGCTAGGGAAGCAATAATTTTATTGAAATTATAGCAAATGTATTGGATGCTGTCTCTATTATGGAGAGGTATTCAAGATGGGTTCGTCTTCTCTCGCTCGCGAGCGCCGTTTTCACGGTGCCGCTGGGAGGGGTGTCGGCGGCGGTCGTGCTCGACTGGAGTGCTTGGGACGCGACTTTTGATGACGGGCGTCGCAATTGGCAGAGCTTCACCAACTCCGATGGGATCGAGGTACGCTATCGCAACCACCGGTTGACCACGAACGGATCCAATGGGCAAACCGACTTTTTGTTCGGGACTCCGGCGATTCACCACGCGAACTCCGCTGGTGCCTTTCAGCCATTCAACGGCACCGGGGGGGCGCCCGACCACTATCTCGATATTTATCAGGAGGCTGGGATCGGCAATGGCAGCAGGCACCGCTTCCGATTCGACCGTCCGTTGGACGGGGCGAGCGTGCAGATTTGGGACATCGACAGTTCCGTTTCCAACGGTCGGAACTACACCGACCAAGTACAGATTCTGGCCTTTGACAGCACCGGGGCATCGATCCTGCCGACGCGGGCGATCGTCACCAACACGGGGGTCGTCCAACAGATCGGGCTCGATACCTGGGCGGCGCTTCCCGACGCACAGGCGGCGTCCAATTCGACGGATGGCAACCTGATCGTGTTCTTCGACGCGGCCGACGTGTTCGAGATCGAGATCCGCTATGTGAACGCGGACGGTGGGGTGACCAACTCGCCGAACCGCGACTCGCAGGCGATCGGCATCTACGACATCGAAGAGACGGGGCAGATCGTCCCGCCGGTGGTGCCGGAACCGCGCAGCGCGGTGCTGGCAGCGTTCGGCTTCCTGTTGATCTTCCGCCGGCGGCGTGGCGCCAGACGGCCCTGAATCTCTCCGGGGCGAGGCTCCGGAACACCACACAAACGAGCACGAGGGAAGGGGCGAGTCCGGTGGGTTCGCCCCTTTTCTCCGTACCCGATCGATCCCCCACGGAGATGGCTCGCTCAGGAGCCTGTCGGACTTCCCCGTCCCGGCGCGAGTCGTATTCGGATTTGCCCAAATCGCCTTGCTGTCTTGTCGCCGATCTCGCGTGGCGCTCTGGGGGCGCCGTGAACAAATGGGGTTGTGATGGCTGGGAATGCGTCGCAACATCCGCCGAATCATGCCGGATTTCCCCAGCTCGAGCGAAACCGCGAGCCTCCCGCCAGCGCACCGGATGCGCGGGATGCGCCTGCTCATGGCGCTGGCCTGCATCGTGGTCATCATCGGGGCGCTGAAGTTGGCCGGCGACCTTCTCGTCCCGGTCATGCTGGCCTTCTTCCTCACCGTGATCAGCCTGCCGGTGTTGCGGACCTTGCGCGAGCACGGGGTGCCTCGGTTCCCGGCCGTGCTGATGACGGTGGTGGTGGACATCGCTGTCCTCAGCCCGGTGGCCTTGCTCAGCCTCAACCTGGTGGTCGAGTTCCAAAATAAATTCGACTACTACAACCGCGAGTTGACGAAGAAGGCGGGCGAGTTCCAGGCCTGGCTCAAGGAGGAGTTCAACTACGAGATGAAGATCGATCCGGAGAAAGTCATCGAGAGCGTGCAAGCCTACGTGCTCAACTTCCTCGGCGGTGCGGCAGAGTTCCTCAAGGACTTCACCTTCGTGCTGATCGTGATGATTTTCTTCCTCCTCGAGGCGGGCGGCTTCTCCCGCAAGATGAGCGCCATCCAATCGGCGAGGGGGCCGGATTTCGGGCGTTTCGTGGCGACCGCGAAAGACGTGCAGAAGTACCTCGGGATCAAGACGGTGATCAGCGCGGTCACCGGCTTGCTCGCGGGCCTGCTGACGTGGAAGCTGGGGCTCGACTTCGCCCTGCTGTGGGGGATGGTCGCCTTCACCTTCAACTACATCCCGGCGGTCGGGTCGATCATCGCCTCCATCCCGCCGACGCTGCTGGCGATCGTCGACAAGGGCCCCGGGACGGCGACCGTCGTCCTGCTCGGCTACCTGGCGATCAACATGGTGTTGGGCAACTTCGTCGAGCCGATGCTGCTCGGGCGACGGTTCGGGATCTCCACCTCGGTGGTGGTGCTGTCGGTGGTGTTCTGGGGTTGGCTGTGGGGATTGGCCGGGATGTTCTTGGCGGTGCCGTTGACGATGCTGCTCAAAGTGGCGCTCGACAACTCCGACGAGTTTCGCTGGCTGGCGATCGCGATGGGGAAACACGATGTGGCCCCGGAAGGGGAGCCTCCAGAAGCGTGAGCGCGCGGCAGGGGATCTTCGCGGCAGGGATTGCCCCGATCGCCGTCGCGGTTCTGCTGCGGGCCGCGAGCGGGCACTACGCGGAGTTCTTCTGGCGGCATTGGGATCTCTCCACCGAGCAGCCACCGGTCGTCACGGATGTGGCGCTCTCTTGGCGGTTGCTCGCGCCGGTCTACGGAACTGCGGTCCTCGCGGTCGGGGCGTGGTTGGCGCTCAAGCGCCCGGAGAGGTTGGACGCTTACGCCCTCGCGGTGCTCCAGATCGCCCTCTGGGTTGTGACGTTGGTCGCCGG
>JAUIGD010000156.1 GCA_030430255.1 Verrucomicrobiia bacterium | reverse complement strand
CTCGGCTCGCAGGCCCTGCGAGAGTTCGCCACCGAGCTCGCTCAACGCCGCCAGCGCCGACCCGCCATCGGGCCCGACATCGCCGCCGGATCGACGCTCGAGGGCTGGGTCGCCGCGCGCCTCGAGTCACCGGGCGAGGAGATCAGGACCGACCGCATCGTCATGCGCCGCACCGATGCGCGCATCGGCGTCTTCGCGCCCTCCGAGGACCGCTCGTCGCTCGTCGAACTCTGGGGCGATATCCGCGATGAACTTCCCCTGCGCATCGACGGCGACCGGCTGATCCTCGCCACCATCGTCGATCGCGCCGAGAACTTCGACCACATCATCCGCTGCCGCGACCTCGACACCGGCGAGGTCCTCTGGGAGTCCGCGCCGTTCCGCTCTCACTTCGAGCTCGAACCGCTCTCGCAGCCCGAGATCGCCCGCATCCCGAGCGTCCAGACGCCGCTGCGCTCGCGGGTCCGCATGAACGAAATCACGTACTCCTTCGACGGCGGGCTCATGACCCTCTGCGAGCGCAGCGGCCGCGCCCTCGCCGTCGACCTCAGTGACGGACGCACCCTCTGGACTCGATCCGACCTCATGGACGTCGTCCACGATGTCGACGCCGCGGCGGGCATCATCGTCGTCGGCGGGTCCAACCTCGTCGGCGAGCAGTGGTTCGACGTCAACCATCGCCCGGAGGAACGCGACTCCGTCGTTCACGTGCTCGAGGCACGAACCGGCCGGTCGCTCCACACTCGGCGCGGCGACCTGCCCATCCGCTGGGTCCGCGTCACTCCGGAAGCCGAAGCGATCCTCGGCACCGACCTCGGCCTCCTCGCCCTCGACGCGCACCGCGGCATGGTCCGCTGGAGCAACGAGAACGAGGCCCTCGCCGCGTCGCGCACCGCGATCACCGTCCTCGGCAAGATCCTCGTCCGCGCCAACGACAACTCCCTGTGGTTCATCGACCCGCGATCGGGCACCACCGACGCCGAGCCCCTCGACACAAGAGGCCGGCTCGACCGCGGCTTCGGACGCGTTGAGATCGCCGACCTCGCCCGCCACTTTGCCGTGGCCACCGACCGAGGCGTGGTCATCCTCGACGCCGAGGGGAACACCGTCGGCGCGGACACCGCCGCCGAGGAGACGATGGTCATCCCCGCCGCGTTCGGCAGCGAGCACTTCGTCCACATCACCCGCGAAGGCGCTCCCGTCGACGCAAGCTTCTACCGCTACCGCCTCACCGTCTTCACCCTGCCCGACGCTCGCGCTGTTGCGGAGGCCGCCGTCGAACTGCAGGGCGACCCCTCCATGGTGGCGCTGCTCGACGACATGATCATCGTCTCCGCCTACCGCAACAGCGTGATCCTCAGCGCCCCCGGCCCCGAAGACCTCGAGCGCAGGCCCCCGCCCGTCCCCTCCGACATCCGCCCGGTGCCGATCGAGCCCACTGAGACGCCGCAGCCCGAGTCCGGCCCCACGCTCCCCACCGACGAGCCGCTCCTCAAGGAATCCGAGCCGCAGCCGCTGCGCGAGATCCCGACACGCTGAGCGCCGTACCATGCGGGCATGAACGCGCCCCGCCTCACCCGCCGCATCGCTTCCGCCTGCCTCACCGTCGCTCTGAGCGCAACGCTGATCGCCTGCAACGATGAGCCGGCGGAGCCCGAGAGCACCACCCCGCTCTCCATTGAAACCCTCGCCGCGGCTCCTCCCCCCGAGGATCTCGAGCGCACCACCATCGCCCTCTCCCTCGACAACGGCGAGTCCGCAGAACTCGCCTACGTCGTCCTCGCCCCGCCCACTGACCCGGCCTCGACCCCCGCCACCACCGACCACACCGTCACCGTCCGCTTCGCCGCCGGACTCGACCTGGGCGCACGAGGCGTGGACGTCTACGACTCCACTGAACAGCGCAACCGCACCTTCTCCTTCTCCCTCGCCGACCCCGGCGTCATCCGAGGCCTGCGCGAAGCCATCCCCGGCATGCGCCCCGGCGAACTCCGGCGCATCGAGATCCCCTGGCGACTCGCCTACGGCGAAAACGGCCGCGGCGAAATCCCCCCAGCCACCGACCTCGTCTTCGCCGTCGAACTCGTCTCCATTGACTGAACGAGAGCCCGGAGCGCAAGCTCCGGGTACCCCTTCTTCCCCCTCCGGGGGTGCCATGGGTTGTCGCGAAGGGCAACACATGCAGAGCCGCCGTCGGTACCGCGGCCAAAGTCGAAGGCGTCGGGCGCGCGGGTTCTACTCCCAGCATCCGCTCCATCCTCGGGCGGTATGCCCTCCCATGCTCCGCACCCTCATCCTGTCGCTCGTTCTGCTCATCGCGCCCGCCTCCCACGCCTTACAGGCCCTCGCGGAGCGCTCGCTCAACGAAGACGGCCAGCAGGTCAGCGCCTACATCCGCGAGGTCTTCCAGGACGCGGATGGCCACCTCTGGCTGGGCACAAACGGCGACGGCGTCGCCCGATACGACGGCACCTCCCTCGACTACTTCACCGGCGAACAGGGCTTCGCCGGCACCGCCGTGCGAGGCATCGTGCAGGACGACGCCGGCTCCCTCTGGTTCGCCACCGACGCGGGAGTCACCCGCTACACCGATGGCACCTTCACCAACTTCACCACCGACCACGGCCTCCTCGACACCGACGGCTGGAAGATCTTCCGCGACCACTCGGGCACCATTTGGGCCAGCACCGTGCGCGGCGTCACCCGCTTCGAGATCCCGCGCGCCACCGTCGAGAACCCAGAGTCCCGCTTCACCCCGACCCTCGTCTGGGCCATCCACGAAGACCCCGAGGGCAACCTCTGGTTCGCCACCGACGGCGAGGGCCTCCGCAAGTACGACGGCGAGTCCTTCACCGCCTACACCATCGAAGACGGCCTCGCCGGAAACAACATCCGCTGCATCTACCGCGACCGCCGCGGCGACATCTGGTTCGGCTCCACCTCCGGCCTTACCCGCTACGACGGCACCGACTTCCATACCTACACCACCGACGATGGCATCCCCGACGGCTGGGTCTGGACCATGCGCGAAGATTCCCGCGGCGACCTCTGGGTCTCCGTCCTTGGCACCGGCCTCGTCCGCTACGACGGTGATTCCTTCCGAACCTACGCGCTCACCAGCGGCCTCGGGCGCAGCCATGTCCAGAGCATCTACGAAGACCGGGCCGGCAACCTCTGGCTCGGCTGCTCCGGCGGCCTCTATCGCTTCGACGGCGAATCGTTCATCAATGTCACCAAGGACGGACCGTGGCCGGAAATGAGCCGCGCGGCAGACCCATTGGCCGCGTTCGAGCGACTGGTGCATGGCGAGTGGCGGCTCGGATCAGACAGCGGCTGGAGCATGTTCGACCGGTGGCAGTGGGGCCCCGGCAAGCGCTCGATCATCAACCAGACCTACGGCACCGACAACGAAGGCGATCCCTGGCGCGTCCTCTCGCTCTACTACCACGACCCACCGCAAAATCACATCGCCATGTTCAGCATGCACCGCGACATCCCCGGCATCGGTCGCGGCCTGAGCGAAGGCACCATCTCGTTCGACGGCGACACCGCCGATGGCGTCTTTGACCTGCAGCAGTCCGCGAGCCCGACGGGCAACGCGGCTCATCGGAAAATGGCCCTCAAATGGTCATTCACCGGCAATGAGCACTACATCAATACGCTGCTTGAAGACGCGGGCAGAGGGTTCGCCACGCTCGCCGAGTGGAAGCGTGTGCGCTCGGACGAACTCACCCCGCTGCCTCCCGTCGCCGAAGCAGACGCGAAGCCATCCGGCCCATTCGCTGCGTTCACACCGCTCGCGGGCCGCCACTGGGATTCGACACTCGAATCACCGAGCGGAGAAGCCGTCCGCATCCGGACCCATGTCGAATGGATCCCGTATGTCCAGGCGATCCGCGCACGCATCGGCACGCACGCCGAGGGACAGGAGCCGACCGCCGTCCTCGAAGCTTTCGTCTACCGCCACCCCGTCGCGGGAACCCTGCACGCCCTCGTCCTGTCGAGCGATGGAACGGTCTACAAAGGCTCGCTCACCATCATCGAGTCCGGCAGCATGCAGTTCGCGATGGAGTCATCCGCCGCGGCGCGATTCTTCGCTGATATCAATTTCAACGACACGCCCCCCCGCGCACGCATCTGGTCAGGCCCCGAAACCGACCGCACCCTCCTGCTCGACACCCAATTCCGTAAGCACCCCTGAAGGCTCTGCTCCCTCTCCCCTTGCGGGAGAGGGCCGAAGTGAGGGGTTCGCACCGCAGGTGCGACGGCTTTGAGGTGGCAACCTCACACCCGGAAGATCGCCCCAAGCTTCTTCCCGAGCATCACGCTCGCGCCCACCAGCGTCACCGTGAGCAGTGCCATCCCCCACACGCCCATCGCGCTCGCGATGCCGTGACCGTCGCCCAGCCGCTCGCTGAACGCGTAGATCGCCTTCGTGATCGGATAGTCGCCCTCCTGCTGCGCCAGGATCAGCGAGTCGGACACCTCGAGCATTGCGAAGCTGAACGCCAGCAGGCCGCCCGCGATCAGGTTCGCCATGATCAGCGGCACGATGATCTTCCGCACCGCCGTGAAGGTCGACGCGCCGAGGTTCACCGCCGCCTCTTCCAGTTCGCCCGAGGTCTGCTCCAAACCCGCCACAGTCGCCCGAACCACATACGGCAGGCGCCGGATCGCGTAGGCGATCACCAGCAGGATAATCGGGTTGGGCATGCTCCCCACGATCGAGATGTTGATCAGCCCGTCCTCGCCGAACAAGTTGAAGCCGAACGGGTCGAAGCCGTCCAGCTTGATCGACAGCGCGACGAATCCGAACGCCATCACCAGACCCGGCACCGCCAGGGGGAGCATCGCCAGCGAGTCCAGCAGCATCCTCCCCTTGATCTTCGTTCGGACGATGATGTAACCGATCAGGATACCCAGCACGATGTCCAGCAGCACCGCGATCGACGCGTACTTCAGGCTGTTCACGATCGAGCCGAACGCCAGCGGATGCCCCAGCGCCTGCTCGAAGTTATGCAGCGTGAAATCGCTCGGGAACACCGACCGGTACCACGCGCCTTCCGCCGCGAAGCTCGACAGCACCACGCCGATGTGTGGGATCAGCGCCGCCGCCGTCACCAGCCCGAATAGCCCCGCCGCGAACAGCCCCGCGCCCTTCGACAGCTGCGCCTCCTCGCCCGCGCGCGAGGCCTTGGCGTACATCGCGTACGCCTTGCCGCCGAAGACGAGCTTCCCGAGCACATACATCCCGATCGCCGCCACCAGCATCACGACCGTCAGCGCGTAGGGCTGGGCCGAGGTCGTCACTTCCTTGATCCCGCTGAAGATCTGCACCGGCGTGACCGTGTAGAAGTTCAGCATCAGCGGCGTGCCCAGCTCGGTGAATGCCCAGATGAACACGATCGTCGAACCCGCGAACAGCCCCGGGCGGATCAGGGGCAGCGTGATCTTGAAGAACCGCTTCCAGGGTCCGATGCCCAGGTTCTCCGCCGCCTCATCGAGCGCCGGGTCGAGGTTGGCCAGCGCCGCCGTCGCGTTCAGATAGATGATGGGATAGAGGTGCAGCGCCTGCACCAGCACCACCATCCAGAACTTCGTCGACTGGTTGCCCAGGAAGTCGATGTTCGTGCCCAGCAGCGTGTTGACCGCCCCCTCGCGCCCCATGATCGCCTGCAGGCCGATCGCCCCCACAAACGGCGGCAGGATCAGCGGCACCAGGATGATCGAGTTCCACAGCGCCTTGCCCGGGTACCGGTACTTCGCAGACAGCACCGCCAGAGGCAGAGAAATCGCGATGCTCAGCGCCGTCGTCCCCACGGCGATCAGGAAGGCGTTTCGGAGTCCCGCCACCAGCACCGGGTCCATGAACACCAGCTTGAGGTGCCGCAGTGTGAACCCCGCCTCGTCCGGGGAGGGCTTGAAGCCCCCCTCGACCGTCAGCCAGATGGGGTAGATCAGGAACAGCCCGAACACCGCCAGAAGGGCGGCGAGCAGGGAGTACTGAAAGAACCGGCGCATGGTGGCGTGGGAGGACATCGCGGGCGGGAGTGTAACGAGTCGAGCCGCCGCCCCGGCACCCTGCGCCCGCTCCTGCACAGGAACTGAACACTCCCCGGCGGCGAAGCGCTGGTTATCTGGTAGTCCGATAACATATACTGAGCCGACCACCCGCAAAATCATCGGGTATTGCGGCAAATTGTTGTTGCCTCCCCCCAAACTCGGGAGATGCTGTTGGGTGAGCGGCGCGCTCACCTGTGCCGATGCGCGTCCGTTCCGGGAGAGCCGTGTGGCCACCCCGGATGTGTTTGAGAGAGCCAGTCACTTCGGTGGCGGCACGGTTATGCCGTGTTCATTGAGAGAGGTTTGCAATGATGAAGACACTTTCCGCGATCGCGGGCCTGGCCATCGCTGGCGTCGCCTCGGCGGCCCCCCTGACCGGGCAGTTCAACATGCTCGATTCGAGCATGTACACGATTACCGCCACGCCCCTTGATGAAGAGGGCACTTCGCGCGGCGAACTGGATCCGTCCTTTTATAGCGCGATGGACGGCCCGTTCAACGCGTTTTCGCCGGCGACGGGCAATGTCGGCCTCGACGACTACGCGTCGATCGCGACCGACGACATCGTCCTGACCTCTTTCCGCTTCGTTGGTGGCGTCGGCGCAAGCGGCGAGCCTGGCGGCTCCATGTCGTTCCAGTTCTTCGATTCTGACGAGACTTTCGTCGATAGCTTCGGCATCAACCTTCCTCAGGGCGGCGCGTTCACCTGGACGATCACCCTGAACGACCCGATCACGATCCCGGCCAATGGTCTGGTGCAGGCCGTCGTGGGAGAGGGATTCACCGGTCGCTGGTTCCTCGGCGCCACCGCGCCGACCATAGGTAGCAACGATCCGGAGATCGGAGGGGCCGAACTCGCGGACGGCACTCCGCTGTCCCACCGCTTCGAACTCAACGGCGTGCTGGTTCCCACCCCCGGCTCCGCCGCCCTGCTCGGCCTCGCCGGTCTGGCCGCGGTCCGTCGCCGCCGCTGAGTGACCCGGTCCTCAAACTCTTTCCCCGCATGGGCCTTCTTCGGAAGGCCCGTGCCGTTTTTGAACCGTGTGTGGCCGGCCCCCGACCGCACCCGCTACCATGAATCGATGCTCCCTCAGCAGGCACAAGACCGGCTCCGGCTCCGTCAGGCGCAGATCGAAGCGCGATCGCGCCGCGTCGAGATCGGTCGCCTGTTCGCGACCACCCAGCGAGACCTGCAGCGCACCGAGAAGCGGCTCGCCGGGACCGCCACGCTCTGGGAGCGCGTCTGCCCCACCGAGCTGCTCGAGCGCACCTGCGTGGTCGGCCTGCAACGTGGCGTGCTGACCATCGGCGTCCGCGACCACTCGACCCGGTACATGGTCGACCGCCTGCTCCGCTCCGGGCTGGAAGCCGACCTGATCCGGCGCTCGGCCGTCTCGATCAGCAAGGTCAAGCTGATCGCCCGGCCCGAGGCGTTCGTCGACCCCAAGGTCGCCGCGATCCGGGACCGCCGATCCTCACTCTCGCCGAAAGGCCCTCGCCCATGAGCTGCGGCTGCAACAACAAGTACGGCTGCGAATTCAACGCCGACGACGAGGGGCCCTCGGAGGCCGACATCGCCCGATTCGGCTCGGAGACCGTCGCGTGCCCGGACTGCGGCGCATCCGTCTACGAGGACTCGCCGCTCTGCCAGGCCTGCGGCCACGCCATGACCGAGGGCGATATCCAGAGCCAGACCGGTCTGTTCGGGCGGTCCGTGCTCATCGCGGGCGTCGCGATCGTGACCGCGGTCGCGTTCATCCTCATCTCGATCTGACAGTGCGGGCCTGATCGCAGCCGACTCCGAAGAACTCCTTGCTGGAACTCGGCGGTTTCACTACCGTCGTACGGGTAAACACCGGTCCGTTCGCACGACGCGGGGGATCGCAACGCCCAACGCAGCGAGGAAAGAACGCCATGAGTCAGTACCCGAGCGACCCCGGTCAGGCGCATCACGGTCCGCAGAAGAGCTTCGTCGTCGCGCTGCTGCTCTCGATCTTCCTGGGCAATCTCGGCGTCGATCGCTTCTACCTCGGCCATATCGGCCTCGGCATTCTCAAGCTGATCACGCTCGGCGGCTGCGGCATCTGGGGCATCATCGACATCATCCTGATCGCCACGGGCAACATCCGCGACGCCGACGGCCGCCCGCTCGCGCGCTGAGCGATGAACCGGCGCCGCGTCATCGCGCTGCTCCTCGGCTACAACCTGCCGCTGATCCTCTGGACCGGCTACGCCGCGTGGGTCGCGATCTCGGGAGCCGGTCTGGGCATCGGCTGTCTCGTGCAACCGGCCCTCGGCTGGTGCCCCGGCTGCGGCCTCACCACCGACTACGCTTCGCTCCTCTCGGGTGAACCACCCGACGGTGTGTGGTTCTGGCTGATCATGAGCGGCTTTCTCGTCAACGCGATCTGGTCGATCGCGGCGGCTGGCCGAGCAGCGGCGGCCACACCGGGTCGGGGCGCTCCCGCTGAGCGCACGGGATAATCCGCGCCGGATGACCCCGCTTTCATTCCGGTCCCATCTTCCCTTTAGGCTTGGGGTCGACACTCCTCGTGCTGCCAATCGCAGCGTCTACAACGAAGGAGTGAATCCAGATGAGTTTCAAAGATATTGAAGATGTTCTCTACCACGGCATGAAAGACCTGCTCAGCGCAGAGAAGCAATTCCGCGACGCGCTGCCCAAACTGGCGGAAGCCGCCGAGGATCAGGAACTGAGCGATGCCTTCCGTGAGCACCGCGAAGAAACCCTGAACCAGATCGACCGCTTGGAACGCGGCTTCTCGATGCTGGGCCGCGCTGAGCGATCCGAGAAGTGCAAGGCCGCGAGCGGTCTCGTCGCTGAGGGCGACGGGATTGTCGATGAAAGCGGCGAAGCGCCCGCGAAGGATGTCATGCTGACCGCAGCCGGCCGCAAGGTCGAGCACTACGAGATTGCGTCTTATGAGGACTGCGTGCGCTGGGCGCGCGTGCTCGGAAAGAAGGATCTCGCCGCGCTTCTGGAAGAAACGCTGGAAGAGGAAAAGGCGGCCTCGAAGAAACTGCAGCGCATCAGCGATCGCCTGGCCAAGGCCGCGCCCAGCCCGGCGATGCACTGACCGATCTGCCCTCGATACTAACCCGCGACGATGGGGGCGCGGCCGCTCGGCCAACGCCGTACGGCTGCTTTTTGACAAAGGACTCACGATGTACCAGAAACCAACCGCGACCGCCGATCCGTCGAAGCCGCTCAGCGAACCCAAGCCGCCGTTCCCCGAGCAGAAACAATCTCCTCCCGGTCTCGAGAGCAAGCTTGATCCCGCGCCGCGTTGGCGAGGCGAACGTTACCGGCCCGCGGATAAACTGAAGGGCATGGTCGCCATCATCACCGGCGGCGACTCGGGGATCGGGCGCAGCGTGGCGTATCACTTCGCACGGGAAGGCGCGAGTATCGTCATCACCTGTCTGCCCGAGGAAGAATCCGATGCGGATGAGATCCGCGACGCCATCCAGGATCTCGGCCGCGTGTGCACGGTGGTCTGCGGCGATCTGTCCGACTCTGAATTCTGCGATTTGATCATCGAGAAGACGGTCGAAGAGTTCGGTCGCCTCGACATCCTCGTCCACAACGCGGCATGGCAGAACCGCAAGAAGATCACCGAGCTCTCAGAGGACGAACTCGACACAACCATGAAAGTCAATGTGTACGCCTACCTGCGCCTCGTGCGGGCCGCGGTGCCGCACATGAAAGAGGGCGCGAGCATTCTCGCGACCGGGTCGGTCGTCGGGCTGGAGGGGTCGGACCGGCTGAACGATTACGGTGCGACGAAGGGCGCGATCCACTCGATCACGAAGTGTCTCGCGGCGGAACTCGTGGAGAAGAAGATCCGCGTGAACTGCGTGGCCCCCGGTCCAGTGTGGACCCCGCTGAACCCGTCCGACACCGGGCTCGATGCCGAAGAGGTCGCTCAGTTCGGTAAAGAAACCGGCGGCACGCCGATGAAGCGCCCCGCTCAGCCCGAAGAACTCGCCCCGGCCTATGTGTTCCTCGCCTCGAACGCCGATTCGAGCTACATCACCGGTGCGGTAGTGCCGGTAACCGGTGGACCGGTCTGACTTTGAACGACAAGACCCCGGAGAAAGTTCTCCGGGGTCTTGGACTTGCTTGAGTTTCGCTTAGCGTGCCGCGGCGTTCGAGCGCTTGCGGTTGCCGGCCTTCTTGCCGGCGCCGGCACCGGGCTTGCCCGCGGGTCGACCGGCGGAGCGGCCTCCAACGCGAGCACCGTCGCGCTTGGGCTTGCCTTCGCCCTGGCCGCCTCGGCCGCGGGGTCCGCGCCCGCCGCCTCCGCCACCGGAGTTGTTGCCGCCGCCGCTGCGGGGTCCGCCGCGGTAGGGCTTGCGGAACGGGCGGTTGCCCGAGCGCTCACCGCCGGCGGGCTCGACCGGTCCGGCGATGGTCAGCTCTTCGAAGTCGGTGCCGACCTCAATCTTCGCCTTGGTGCGCCGCTCGATCGAGCGGAGGATCTTGATCTCATCGCGGTCGCACAGCGAGATGGCGATGCCCGAAGCGCCGGCGCGGGCGGTGCGCCCGATGCGGTGGACATAGGTCTCGGCGTCGACGGGCATGTCGTAGTTGAAGACATGGGTGATCTCGTCGACATCGATGCCGCGCGAGGCGATGTCGGTGGCAACGAGCACGGTGGTGCGGCCGGAGCGGAAATCCTGCATCGCGCGGGTGCGGGCGTTCTGGCTCTTGTTGCCGTGTATGGCGTCGGCGCGGATCTCAGCCCGCCGGAGCGTCTTCACAAGCTTGTCGGCGCCGTGCTTGGTGCGAGTGAAGATCAGCGAGCGCCCGGTGTCGTCGTGCTTGAGGATCTGCTCGAGGATGCCCGCCTTGTTGTTGCGCTCGACCATGTAGACGCGCTGGGCGATGGAATCGGCTGTGGTGGATTCGCGGACGGTCTCGATGGAGACCGGCTCGATGAGGATCGAGTCGGCCAGCTTGCGGATCTCCGGCGACATGGTCGCCGAGAACAGCAGGGTCTGGCGGTCCTCGCGGATCATCTTCACAACCTTGCGGATGTCGTGGATAAAGCCCATGTCGAGCATGCGGTCGGCCTCGTCGAGGACGAGGGTTTCGATCGCGCTGAGGTCGATGTGGCCCTGGTTGATGAGGTCGAGCAGGCGGCCGGGGGTGGCGATGAGCACATCGACGCCGGCGCGCATGGCCTGCACCTGGCGGTGCTGGTTCACGCCGCCGAAGACCACGGTGTGGCGCAGGGGCAGGAACTTGCCGTAGGTGACGAAGCTGTCGAGGATCTGCATCGCCAGCTCGCGGGTCGGGCAGAGCACGAGCGCGCGGGGCGGGCGGCCCTGGCCGCTCTTCTTGCGCTTGCCGCCGCCGACCACGCCGTCGGAGAGCTGGTCGAGGATGGGCAGGGCGAAGGCGCAGGTCTTGCCGGTGCCGGTCTGCGCGCAGCCGAGGATGTCCTCGCCCTCGAGCGCGACGGGGATGGCCTGCTGCTGGATGGGAGTGGGGGTGGAGTAGCCAGCCGCGTCTACAGCGCGAACGATGGGCTCGATGAGCCCGAGATCAGAAAATTGCATGCTGTCCTAAAAGTGAAAATCCGGATTGATCGGGGGTCCGGCTGTTTGGATACCGCCGCGGCTCCGGGTGCTTTTGCACCCTCAGAAAGCCGCTGGGGGGTTTGAATCGCTGTCGAGTGGGCCCGATCATCCACGGATCCGCGGGAAATATACCTGTATATCGGCAAAAAGTCCAGCGGCCTTGCACCGGAGCCGATCAGGGGGCGTTCAGTTGGTCCTGAGGTCGAGTGCTTCCGGCCAATTCTGGATGACCGTGAGCCGCGAAGTTCTGGTCTCGCGGAGTTCTTCCTCGGTGGCGCGGATCATCAGGAGGCGGCCGTCGGGCCCGAAGTCGTAGCCCGTACTCGGCCGCAAACTGTGATCTGAGGCCGAGAGCACGCGATTCGGGCTCCCGACGACCGGCTGGGAGCCGCTGAGATCGACCGGCACGGACATCAATGTGTCGCCGACCCAATAGAAGAGCGATCGGCCATCCGGGCTGAAGCGCAACCATTCGGCCTCACCGCTGACGACCTGCGTGCGTCCCTCACCGGAGGGAAACGGTCGCAGAACGATGCCGGATGCCGGGGCGGGCACGTACGCGATGAACTCCGCATCCGGGTGCAGGTCGAAATCCCAACTGCCAACATCTGCGAAGGTGTTCCGTTCGTCGCTGCCCTTCCTGATGTAATCGAGCGTGTCGAGAGCGATCAGCAGGTACTCTCCATCCGCGGAGAGGTCGAACCGGCCGACTCGATCGTCGATCGTGCGCACCGACTCCTGGCTGTTGGGGCTGCGCTCGCGCAGATGGCGTATGCCGGCTGCCCAGGTGTTGAAAACGATGCTCTCGCCGTCGTTCCGCCACGCTGGGAAGACGTCGTTCCCCAGGTCGTCGGAGAGCTGGGAGCGGGCACCGGTCCTGAGGTTCAAAACATGCAGGTCGAGGGTTCGTTCGGCCAGTCCGTCGGCGCGCGCACTCACGACTACCCGCTCGCCGTCCGGATGCAGGGCCGGGTGCAGCATTTCGTACAGCGGTTGCCCGAAGGCGGCTTCGACCGTCGCGCTCGCGGGATCGAACCATACGAGTTCTCTTAGGTGCGGCTGACGCCGGTTCTCTGCGAGGAACACAAGCTGGCCCGCTCGCGATGGAGAAATCTCACCCTGGCCGAACACGCGGATCGGGGCGCCGATCACCCGGCGTTCGTCGATCGAGAAGCGAACGGCCCACATGCCGGCGAGCTGATCGCGTCCGTAGACTTCGAAGAACACCACCCCGGGATGCGCGTAGGTCGCCATGCCGAGCCTCGCGCCGGGGCGCTCGAGGATCGTGGTGCGCTCACCCTCCTCGAGCAATTCGAGCTTTCCATCGTTGACATTGCTGAAGATGACTGCGCCGGTGCCGGGGAGAGCCGACGGCGAGATCAGGATCTCGCCGTCGACCGGCTCGACGACGTGCCTAGCCTCGCCGCCGTCGATATCGAACTCAAAGAGCCCCGCCGCGGC
>JAUIGD010000155.1 GCA_030430255.1 Verrucomicrobiia bacterium | reverse complement strand
TCTCGGTGACGTTGGCCGAGAGGTCGATCGACTCCAGCGCCTGAACCGTGCCCAAGGCCTCCACCGTGTCGGAGAACTCGGCGGTCGCGACCGTCGCCACCTTCACCTTCTGCACGCCCGGACCGCCGGGCTTCGAGCTGGCGTCTGGCGCGCGCTTGCAGGCGGCGAGGGCGAGGGCCGCCGCCAGCAGGGCGGCGGTGATCGGTCGGGTCGGGCTCATCGGGTAATCCGTTGGGTCTCGGTCGCGGCTTTGGCTCGGGTCTTCCTCCTCGCGGCGGGCGTGCGCCGGCGGCGGTCGATGCGCGCGCGCAGGGCGGCGATGCCGGCGAGGGTGAAGTCGGCGATGTGCTCCGCCAACGTCGCGGTGTCCTCCGGCGACAGCGGTTTGGTCAGGTCCGGGTTGCGGGTGCCGCCTCCGGCGCGCGCCATGCGGCACTGGCCGACCACCGTCGTCTCGCAGAGGGCGATGTCTCTGTCGGTCGCCTGCGGCCCCAGCATCTCGCGCAGCAGGTCCCAGAGGTACGTCGTGTGCGGCTGGCGCAGCTCCTTGATGACGTCGCTCATGAACGCGTTCGGCGAGGTCGACTCCATCAGGTTGAGCCGGTGCAGGTGGCTGAGTTCGCCCGAGTCCGCCATGCAGCGCACGAAGGTCTCGATGTGTGCGCGCAGGCGCTCCTCCACCGGCGCGCCCGGATCGACGCCGCCATCGACCGGATAATATTGCCGCGCCCGCCTCACGCAGTGGCGCCACACCGCCTCGTAGAGCGAGGCCTTGTCGCCGAAGTGGTAGCTGATCAAGGCCGGATTGGCGCCCGCCCGGCGGCAGATCTCGCCCACCGTCGCGTCGCGGAACCCCTTCTCCGCGAACACGCAACACGCCGCGTCGAGCAGCTTGCGCTTCGTCGCCGACCCATCGCGGCGGGGTTTGACTACAGGGCTGGCGGGCACTCTACAAAAACATTAAACGGGCGTTTAATTTGAGAGCTTAAGCGGGAATTTAAATTCCGCAGAAAATGTGTCGGCCGGATCCGAGCGGGCTTGGAGGGAACCGGTCGGGATGCCCGATCGACGCCCGCCCCACACCGCCGAGGATCAGCGGTGTCGCTAGCCCGAATCGATCACCAAGCTCCGGGCTGCGGCTTGCCCTCGTTGATGCTGAGGGTGTTGCCGTTAGGAACGGCTCGGGCAGGGTGTCCACCCAGCCGCTTCGCCGATCCCTGCCGCCGCCTGCTCAGCCTCAACGAACGGCGGCGCCTCGCCGGCGGATGTGGTGATCGATTCGCGCTAGTAGCCCGAATCGCTACCCAGCTCCGGGCTGCGGCTTGCCCTCGTGGATGCTGAGGGTGTTGCCGTTGGGAACGGCTCGGGCAGGGTGTCTACCCAGCCGCTTCGCCGATCCCGGCCGCCGCCTCCTCAGCGTCAACGATCGGCGGCGCCTCGCCGGCGGATGTGGTGATCGATTCGCGCTACGAGGCTGTCGGACTTGCCCGTTCCCCGCTGTCTCGTCGGTGATCTAGCCTCCGGCCCGCAGCTGGTCCAACAGCTGGCCGGCGAGCGTTCTGACCGCCTCCTGTTTCGGGTAGCGCTCGATCACCTCGCGCAGGCGTTCGGCGCCGGCCTCTTTGTCGCCCTGGGCGATGAGCACCCGCGCGCACTCGAGGGCGGACTTCGCCTGCCACTGGGGATACTTCGAATAGTGGACCTCGACGTGCACGAACTCGGTGACGGCATCGTCATAGCGCTGCAAGTTGAACAGGCACTCGCCGGTCTGGAAGCGCGCGCGCACCGCCCATTGGTCGACCTTGGACGCGTCGGCGAGCAGCTTGGCGTACTCCGGCAGCGCGGCCTCGGAGTCGCCGCCGCTCTCGAGCGCGAACCCGAGCCCGAACTGCGCGTTGCGCGTCCAGGCGCTCTCCGGGTAGGCGGCCAAAAAGGCGCGGAACCCTGCCGCGGCGGCCGCGTGATCGCCGGTGAGCGACTGGGTTTCGGCGAGGCGCATGGCGATCGACTCCGCGAGGTTCGAAGTCGCGTCGCCCTCGGCTGCGGCCGCCGCGCTGAAGTGCTTCAAGGCGGCGACGGTCTCGCCGCCTTGGAAGCGACACTCCCCGGCGCTGAACAGGATCGACGACAGCAACTTCGACTCCGGGTAGTCTTTCAGCATCGCCTCGAACAGCGGCCCGGCGGTCGCGTAGTCCTTCTTCTTCATATGCGCGGTGGCGAGCTGGTAGCGCAGGTCCTCGATCTCGGCGGCGTCGTCGGCGCCCTCGAGCGTCGCGGTCAGGTTGGCGATGACTTTGTCGAGGTCGCCGCTCTCCAACATCAGTTCGGCGAGCTCGCTCTGAACCTTGACCGCCAGCGGGCTGCCGGGGTGGTCGGCGATGAGGCGTTCGTAGAGTTTGGTCGCCTCGGCCTCGCGTTCGCTGCGGCGCTCGCACCAGGCCCATTCGTAGAGCGCGCGGTCGGCGAACTCCGAGTCGCCGAACTGCTCGGCGACGCGCTTGAAATGCTCGCGGGCGGCGCCCCACCCCTCCTGGCGGGCGAGCGACAGCCCGGTGTAGAACACCAGGCGCGGCAGCTTCTCGTGCTGCGGGTAGCGCTTCAGCACGGCGGCGAAGTGGTCGCCGGCGGCTTTGAAGTCGTCGAGGTTGACCAAGGCGACGCCCTGCTGCAACGCGGCGTCTGGGGCGAGCGGCCCCTCGGGGGCGAGTTCGACGACCTTCGCGAAGTGGGCGGCGGCCTCGGCGTGGGCGCCCTCGCCGGCCTCGATCCAGCCGAGGTAGTAGTGGACGCGCGGGCGCTGCGCGGGCGCGCCGGCGGAGAAGGGTTCGGCGGCCTTCGCGTCCTCCGCGAGGAAGCGTTCGAGGGCGGTGCGGGCGAGCTCCGTCTCGCCCGCCTCGAAGGCCAGGCGGCCCTGCTCGGCGAGCGCGAGGGGGAGTTGCGGGGTCGGTTTCGGCAGGCGCGCGACGACCGCCAGGTCGGCCAGCGCCTTCTCCGGCGCGCCGAGGCGGTCGTGGGCGACCGCGCGCTGCACGAGCGCGGTGTCCACGTTCGGCTCGTCGGCGACGGCGTCGGCCCTCACGCGCGGGGCGAGGAAGGCATCGAGCGCCTCCACCGCCTCGCCCCACTGTTCGAGGCGGAAGTGGCAGTCGCCGACCATGAACGGCAGCTGTGCGTAGAGCGTTCCCTCGGGCGGGTCGTCCAGCATCGGTTGCGCGATCTTGAGACAGTCCGCCCAGCGGCCGGCGTCGAGGTGCACCTGGGCGCCGCGGAAGGCGGCGGCCGTCGCGCTCGGGTGGTCCTTGTGCTTGGCGGTGAACTCGGCATAGGCCGCGCCGGCCTCGTCGAGGCGATCGAGCAGGAACAGGTTCTCGGCGCGCATGAAGCGGGCGTCGGCAGCGAGCGCGTGGTCGCCGTGCGCGGCGAGGAAGGCGTCGTTGGCGGCGAGGCTGGCCTCGTACTCACCGAGCTTGTGCTGGCAGACGGCGCGCTGGTTCAGCACCTCGGCCATCTGTGCGAACTCCCCCCGCGACTCGATCTCGCCGAGCAGCTTCGCGGCGGCGGCGAAGTCGGGCTCCGGGCGGGCGATGAGGGCGTTGGCGTAGTCGAAGGCCAGCTCGTCGGCGACGGCCGAGGCCTTGAACTTCGCGGCGGCGGGCGCGAGCAGCTCGGCCGCCTTCGCGTAGTCGGAATCGCGGCGCGTGGCGACGCGGGCGAGCCACAGCGAGGCGCGGGCGGCGAGGTCGCCATCGCCGCGGGCGAGCCGCGCGAGCGCGGGTTCGGCCTTGTCGAACTCCTCCAACTCCATGCGCGAGCGCGCGCCGTAGAAGGCCGCCTCCCCGGCGTTCGGCACGCCCTCGGCACCGGCGTAGGCCTCCAGGTCCGCCGCCGCCTCGGCGTGCTTGCCGAGGCTGAACCGGGCGAGTCCGAGCCGGTAGCGGCACTCGGCCGCGTCGGCGCCCTCCAGCCCCGGCAGCGCCGCGGCGTAGGCGACCTCCGCCTTCGCGTAGTCCTTGGCCAGGCTGTGGCATTCCCCCAACAAGTAGTCGGCGCGCACCTTCCACGCGGGGTCGGCGCCGAGGCCGGCGATCGCCCCGAGCTGCTCGGCGGCCTTCGCCGCGTCGCCCCCTTGGTAGTGGGCGTAGCCCGCCTGGTAGCGGGCGCGGGCGGCTTGCTCCGGGTTGGGTTTTGCTCCCAACAGTTTGCTCGACCAATCCAGCACGGCGGCCCAGTCGGCCTCGGCGAAGGCGGTGTCACAGACGGCGGCCATCGCCCCCGCGCGGTAGGCGTCCTGGCGCAGTGCATCGATCTCGGCCACGAACAGGTCGCGCGCCGCGCCGCGCTGGTCGGTGAGCATGAGGCACTGCCCCTGCATCATGACCAGCCGCTCGCGCTCGACCGCGGCGTCCAGGTCGCCCTTCGCCAGCAGCGCCGCGAGGTGCGGCGAGGCCTTGTCATACTGCTTGAGCGCGTAGAGGCTGAGCGCCAAGCCCTGGCGGGCGAGGTCGGCTTTGGCGTGGCCGCCATGTTCCTCGAGGAAGGCTTCGTACTGGCTGATGGCGGCCGTGTAGGCGCGTTTGTTGTAGAGCGCGTTGGCGGTGTAGTACTGGGTGAGCTGCGGGTCGTTCTCCGGGGCGGGCGCGTCCTGCGCGAAGGTGGAGCCGAGTGTCGCGGAGGCGGCCAACAGCAAGGCGAATCTGGCGAGGGTGCGGGGGAAGGTCGTCATGGATCGCCCCTAGATACGCACGAGGACGCGGGGTATATCAACGCAAAGCACCGCCGGGTTTTTTGCCCGTGGAGGGCGCGGAGGTTTTGGGGGGTGGGGACTGCGGGGCGAGGAGCGCGCGAGGCGCTTTCCCGACGGAGCGGACCGGGGTCTGCGGGGGATGCTTCGGAACAGTCACGGCGGAGACGGAGCTCCGCCCTCCAGCGCTCTAAATCGCGCTCCGCGCGTCCCTTCCCACCTCAGCCCCTCGCACTTTCTTGAGACTGGGGCACCCGATCCCTGCCACTTGCCGCGAAGCGGCCAGCCACGGCGGAGGCGGAGCTCCGCCCTCCAGCGTTTTTGGGCGCGCTCCGCGCGTCCCTTCTCACCTCAGCCCCCTCTCACTTTCTTGAGACTGGGGCACCTGATACTTGGTCACTTGCCGCGAAGCGGCGCCCGCGGCATCCGCGCCCCCACTTCCTCCAGCCACCCGTCGAGCTCCGCCGCGAGTTCGGCGCGCTTCTCGGGGTTCTGGCTGGCGAGTTCGTGTGCCTCGCCGAGGTCGTCGGCGAGGTGGTAGAGTTCCTCGTCGCCGGTCTCGTACCAGCGCACGAGTTTGTAGTCGCCCTTGCGCACCATCGCCGAAGGGACGTTGCCGGAGCCGTGGTAGTGGGGGTAGTGCCAGAACAGGGCCTCGCGATCCGGCGGGGCGCCCCCGGCGAGCAGCGGGGTCAAATCCGAGCCGTCGCGGTGTTGCTCCGGCATCGGCGGCAGGCCGGCGGCCGAGAGGAGGGTCGGGTAGATATCCATCGTCACGACCGGCGTCTCGCAGGTCTCACCGCGCGCCTCCACCCCCGCGCCGGCGACGATCCATGGCACCCGCACGCCGCCCTCGTAGAGCCAGCCTTTGCCGGCGCGCAGGGGCAGCGAGCAGCCCGGCCCGACGCGACCCCGCGCCAGCGTGCTGAGCCCGCCGTTGTCCGAGGTGAAGATCACCAAGGTGTCGTCCTCGAGCCCCAGCTCGCGGATTTTGCCCAACACCTTGCCCACCGAGCGGTCGACGCTGGCCACCATCGCGGCGAGCGCGGCGTTGTTCTGCGTCAGGCGCGTGGCGCCCTCGCCCTCGGGGCGCGACCCCGGCTCGGCGGGCAGGCCGAGCTGTTGCCGCTTGGCCTCGAAGCGCGCCCGGTCTTCCTCCTTCGCCTGGATAGGCGTGTGCACCGAGTAGTGCGCGAGCACCAACAGAAAGGGGTCGGCTTTGCTCGCCTCGACGAAGGCCGCGGCCTCGGCGGCGAGCAGGTCGGTCAGATAGGCGCCCTCCGGGGCGTCCTCGAAGTCTGGGACATCGTGCGGCGCAGGCTTCTCGCCGTTGCGCTTGCCGCGCCGGAACGGGGCGAAGTAGGAAGCCGGCTGCCCCGCGCGGTTGACGCCGACGCAGTGGTCGAAACCCTGCTTCCCCGGCTGCGCTTCGTCGCCCGCGCCGAGGTGCCACTTGCCGAGGTAGGCCGTCCGGTAGCCCGCGCCCTTGAGCGCCTCGGCGAAAGTCACCTCCCCCGACGGCAGCGCCGCGACATTCTCCGGGGTCACGACGACGTCCCGCCGCTGGCCGGCGCCGATCCAGTCGGTGATGCCGAGGCGGGCCGGCGCCTTGCCCGTCATCAGCGCCGCGCGGGTCGGCGAGCACACCGGGCAGGCGGCGTAAGCCTGGGTGAAGCGCAGGCCGCGGGCGGCCAGGGCATCGAGGTGCGGGGTCTCGTGGAAGGTGCTGCCGTAGCAGGCGAGGTCCGCCCAGCCGAGGTCGTCGATGAAGAAGAGGACGATGTTCGGCTTGCGCGCCCCTCCTGGCTCAAGCGCCGCGGAGATCTTGGCGACCGATGTACAAAAAACCGCCGCGGCGAGCAAAGCGGCACCGCGGCGGGAAATCATGCCGGTGGGCGGGCGGGGTCTATTTGACCAAGCCGGCTTTGCGCAGGGTCGCGTAGGCGCCGTTCTTGCCGATCGTCTTCAGCGCGCGGGCGGTCAATTTGACCTTCACGAAGCGGTTCAGCTCGGGCACCCAGATGCGCTTCACGCGCAGGTTCGGCTCGACGTCGCGTTTCACGACCTTGGTCACGTGACGGCCGATGCCGCCCTTCTTCTTGGCGAGACCGCTGCGGTGGATGCGTCCGCCGCGGCGGGGCTTGGCTCCGGTGATCTGACAAACTTTAGCCATGGCGGAAAGGGGGGCTGCGGGTGAGCGGATGCGGGTTCGTGTTTCGGAAAAGGGGCGCGTAGAATAGGCCGGATCGCTGGGTGGTCAAGGTGTTTCCGGGAGCGGATGCCGGCGGGACCGAGGTGGTGGCCGGGCGCCCCCGCAGCAGCGCTCCGCCCCCCGAGCGCCTCACCGGCGCCCGCCGCCAGGGCCTTTTTTCCCGGCGCCTCGCTTCGCCGGTTTGCCGCCGCCATCCGCCACCCGTTTCGCCTTGGCAGCGCGCTTGCGCGCGGAGCTCCACTTCGGCTTGCGAGCACGGCGTTCGGCCTTCGACTCCTTCTTCTTCTGGGTCGGGCGCCCGTTGCCCTCCCCCTCGGCGGCGTCGCCCCCCCTCGCGGCGGGCTTCGCCCTGGCCGGCTTCGCGGCGGCGGCGCCCGGCTTCCCTTCGCGCGCCAATGATTTCCCACGGCTCTCGCTCTCGGCACCTCGGGGGCGCGGCGCCCTCGCCTCGATCGGCTCCACCACGCGGCCGCGGCCGCGCCGGGAGCGCGGCCGTTCCCGCACCTCCTCGGCTTCGCGCCCGGCCTTGGCTCGGCCGGAGCGCCCACCGCCGCCACCACCGACCTGGCGGCGCTCGCGCGGCGAGAGTTCGACATCGTCCCCGGCGAACCCGACCAGCTCCTTGCGCCGGATCGATGTTCCGAGCAGCGCCTCGATCTCGCCCAACTTGCGCCGCTCCGCCCGGCAGACGAGGGAATGGGCGTCGCCTTCGGCGCCCGCCCGCGCGGTGCGGCCGATGCGGTGCACGTAGTCCTCCGCCACGTCCGGGAGCTCGAAGTTCACCACGTGCGGAAGGGCGCGGATATCGATCCCGCGCGAGGCGACATCGGTGGCGACCAGCACCCGCACCTGGCCCCGTTTGAAGGCCTCGAGCGCCCGCGCGCGCTGGGCCTGCGAGCGGTCGCCGTGGATCGCCTCGGCGCCGATCTCGCGCCCGCGCAGCTGCCGCGCCAGCCGGTCGGCGCCGTGCCGCGTGCGCGCGAATACCAGCACCTGCTCCCAGCCGCCGCTCTCGATCAGTTCCGCCAGCGCGTCCACCTTGTCCTCGCGGGCGACCGGGTGCACGACCTGGCGCACGCGTTCCGCCGCCGCGTTCGGCGCCGCGACCTCCACCTCGACGGGGTCGTGCAGCAGCGACGACGCCAGCGACCGCACGGAGCCGGGATAGGTGGCGCTGAACAGCAGTGTCTGGCGCCGCTCCGGGAGCAGGTCGGCGATCCGCTTCAAATCCGGCAGGAAGCCCATGTCGAGCATCCGGTCGGCCTCGTCCAACACGAACACCTCCACCCCGCGCAAGTCGATCGTCCCCTGCCCGGCGTGGTCCAAGAGGCGGCCGGGCGTCGCCACCACCACGCCGACCCCGCGCCGCAGCGCGGCGACCTGCGGCGGCATGCGCACG
The DNA here is from genome assembly GCA_030430255.1 of Verrucomicrobiia bacterium. GTDB lineage: Bacteria > Verrucomicrobiota > Verrucomicrobiia > Verrucomicrobiales > DEV007 > JAUIGD01. Next base: position 4,803 of record JAUIGD010000155.1, on the reverse strand, counting down.
CCCCCGTAGAGCGCCGTCGACCGTACCCCCACCCCTTTGCTGTAACCGAAGACGCTCTTCTCGACCTGCACCGCCAACTCCCGGGTCGGCGTCAAGATCAGCGCCCGCGGGCCGCGGCCCTTGCGCGGTCCCGAGGTCGCCAGACGCTGCAGAATCGGCAGCGCGAAGGCCGCCGTCTTGCCCGTACCCGTCTGGGATCCGGCCAGCATGTCGCGCCCCTCCAGCACCGCCGGGATCGCCGCCGCCTGGACGGGCGTCGGTTCGTTGTAGCCCCGGTCGGTCACCGCCCGGACCAGCTTCGGCAGCAAGCCGAGCGATTCAAAAGTCGTCATCGCGCCCCTTAGCCCACGTTTGGCCGAGCGGATACTGATTTCCCGAACAAAGAAGGAAAAATTCAGTTTTCTAAAATTTTCAGGTTGCCTAAATACTGTTCACGGATATACTGTTCACATAATCACTAAACAAACAAACACGACCATGCTGACCAAAGCCAACCCCACCGCCCTCGCCACCATCGCTGCCTTGCTGTTCGCCATCCCGGCCACCATCGGCATCGCCCGCACCGCGGATGCGTCGCCCGCCGTCGCAGCCGACCCGACCGTCATCATCCAGCCCGATGCCGCAGCGCGGCCCGCGGCGGGATTGGTGACGATCGTCGATGCCCGTCAGGCGCAGTTCCGCCCCCAGCGCCGCATCGCCTGGCGCTCGCTGGCCGCGGTGCCGATCGCCGAACGCCAGCGGCTGCGCGCCCTGATCGACGCGCTCCCTCCCGTCCGGCCGAAGCTCGTGCGAGACCGCCACCAGTCCGACCGCGTCCCGCTGCACCCACCACGCTGCATGGTGGAGGTGCTTTGAGCCGGCAGACGTTCTCCGGGCGCCGTCACCCTGACCCTTCCAAATCGGCCCCAAAGCCCCCACGGCGCCCCGACCGCGAGGTCGGGGCGTTTTCGTGGGTTCACCGCCTCACTCCTTCAGCTTGCGCTGCAGGGTGCGGCGGCTGATCCCCAATAATTTGGCCGCCGCGCTGCGGTTGCCTCTCGTCTCCTCCAAGGCCTCGCCGATCAGCCGCATCTCCGCCGCAGCGAGGTCGAACCGGTTCCCCGCCTGCGCCGCCGCCGCCGGAGCGGTCGCCGCCGCGGCCGCCCCGGGCGCCCCGGCGCCCTCGCCCACCGCCTCCGTGCCGCCCGCGGCGGCCGGCGCCGGCCGCCCCTCGCCGCGCACCGAACCCGGCAGGTGGCGCAGGGTGATCTTCGGACCGTTCGACATCACCACCCCGTGTTCGATCGCCGTGCGCAGCTCGCGGACGTTGCCCGGCCAGCGGTGCGCCAGCAGCGCCCGCATCGCCTCGGCGCTCAGCTCCTTCACCGCCTTGCCGTTCTCCTCGGCGAACTCCTTCAGGAACGCGTCTGCCAGCAGCGGCACGTCCTCGAGGCGGTCGCGCAGGGGCGGCAAAGTGAGCCGCACGACATCCAGACGGTAGAACAGATCCTCGCGGAACTTGCCCTCGGCGACCAGCTTCTCGAGGTCTTTGTTGGTCGCCGCCAACAGACGCACATCGACCTTGATCGGCTGGTTGCCACCGACGCGCTCCACCGTCCGCTCGCCGAGCGCGCGCAGCAGCTTGACCTGGGTGGGGGCGTCGATCTCGCCGATCTCATCGAGGAACAAGGTGCCGCCGTCCGCCTGCTCGAACCGCCCGACGCGCTTCTCGGTCGCGCCGGTGAAGGCGCCGCGCTCGTGCCCGAACAGCTCGCTCTCGAGCAGCTGCGGAGACAGCGCCGCGCAGTGGACGGTGACGAGCTTCGCCTTCGGGCGGCCGCTGAGGTTGTGGATCGCCTTCGCCACCAGCTCCTTGCCGGTGCCGTTCTCGCCGCCGATCAACACCGTCGCCCGCGACGCCGCGACCTGGCGGATCGTGTCGAAGATCGGCTGCATCGCCGGCGACTTGCCGAGGATGTTCGAGACCTCGAAACGCTTCTCCACCTGCTGCTTGAGCTGGGCGTTCTCCTCGTGCAGCGACCGCGTCGAGAGCGCGCGTTTGATGAGGATCTCCAGCTCGTCGATATTCAGCGGCTTGGTGACGAAGTGGTAGGCGCCGCGCTTCATCGCCTCGACGGCCGTGTCCACCGAGCCGTAGGCGGTCATCATGATGCACACCGGAGCCCCCGCCATGGCCAGCGCCTTGTCGATCAGCTCCATCCCGTCCTCGGCGCCGAGGCGCAGGTCGGTCACCAACACATCGACCTTCTCCGACTTCAGCACCTCGAGCGCCCCGGCGATGTCGGCGGCGACATAGACGTCGAACTCGTCCTCCAGCGACAGCCGCAGGCCCTCGCGGGTGTTCTTCTCGTCGTCGACGATGAGGACGGTGTGCATGGCGTTTTTGAGTGTGGGTAAAGTTTGATTCCTTTTGATACGGACTGGCGTGCGGCGGCCTCGGCGAGGCCGCCCTACCGGAGCCATCGCGCGGCAGCGCGGTTGGGGCGCTCTCGCCGCGAGCGCCGCCGCACGGGAAACACCTCGAGTTCAACGGTCGCCCCCCTTCGGCCAAATCGGATCCGCGCCATCGCTAGTCCAAGGCCCACATGAGGAAACGGAATCCGCCGCAGAGCAGGAACGCCGAGGCGAGGGCGAGCGTGGCGACCAAAGCGCGCGCCTCCGCCGGGTGGGGGAAGCGCTTGACGGCGAAGCGGGCGATCACAGTCCCGACCCACACGAGGAGCAGGAGCAGTGCGGCACCGACCGCCAACGCGGAGACGCCGACCGCGCCCGTGAGCAGACCGTGGTTGCCGGTGTCGAGCGGCACCCAATCCCTGTTGCCGCTCGGCCACCGCCCGATCTCGACCCGGACGATAGCGATCACGGCGTAGAACACGGCCACCGCTCCGCCGAGGATGTAGAGCGGCGCCAGGTTGATCCTGAGGGGGGTATCGTTATCCATCTGATTCTTGAGGTTCGGGCAACATCCTCACCGCGCGCACGAACCTGGGCAGGTGCACCGTCACGCTGGTGCCCTCGCCCGGCTGGCTGGCGAACTCCAGCTCGCCGCCGTGCTCGCGGACGATGCGGCGCACGATGAGCAAGCCGAGCCCGGTGCCGCCGGCCTTGGTGGTGAAGTAGGGCGTGAACAGGTTCGACATGTCCTCCGCCGACATGCCCTCGCCGCTGTCGGAGAAACGCACCGTCACCTCCTGGTCGGAGACGTCGGTGCGCACCGTCAGGGCGCCGCCCTGCGCGGTCGCCTGCGCGGCGTTCTTGATGATGTTGAAGAAGGCCTGCTTGATCTGGTCGGCGTCGAGGTTGAGCGAGGGCAGCGCGGAGTGCAGCTCCAGGGTCACCCCGAGCCCGCGGTCGCTCAGCTCGGGGTCGAGGAAGCGCACCGCCTCGCGCAGCAGCTCGTTGAGGTCGCAGGGTTCCAACTGCGGGCGCGCCGGGCGGATCGCGCGCAGGAACTGGTCGATGATGTGGTCGAGCCGCCCGACCTCCGAGGCCGCCACCTCGACCAGCTCGCGCAGCTCGGCTTCATACAGGTCGGGCACCGCCTTGCCCAGCTTGCGCGCCAGCAGCTGCAGGTGGATGTTGAGCGAGTTCAGCGGGTTGCCGATCTCGTGCGCCACGCCCGCCGCGAGCATGGTCAGCGCGCTCATGCGCTCGCTCTCCAGCTTCTCCTCCTCGCCGCGGCGCGACTCCGTGGTGTCGCGGACGAGCATGAGGAACGCGCCGGTGTGCTTTTTTTTTCGCTCGACAGGCTTGATATAGAAACTGAGGTAGCGGTTGTCCGGATAGAAGATCTCGAGGTCGCGCGTGACCGCCGCACCGGGCCCGGCGTCGGCGACGAGGTCCGCCCAGTCCAGCCCCCGCACCCGCTCCTCCAGGCGCGCCCCGACCGCCTCGCCGGGTTCGACCCCGAACAGGGCGCAAGCGGCCCGGTTGATGTAGAGGACCGTCCCCGCCGCGTCCGCCACCACGACCCCCTCCTGCAGCGCGTCGAACACGCCTTTGTAGAAACCGCGCTCCTCGGCGAGTTTGTTCAGGAAGGCCTGGACCTCGCCCGGATCGACCGCGTCGACCCGTTCGATCAGCTTGTCGACGACGCGCGATTTCATGCCTCGCTGGCGAGTCCCGGGGCAACCGGACCTTCGAGAAGCGTTCTGTTCGGTTTACTGTGGCTCATCACTCATGCTCACTCCGATGTCTTCAGCCGCGCTCCAACTCGTCTTCAGCACCTTCCCCAACGCGGACAAAGCGCGTCAAATTGGCACAGAACTGGTGTCCCGGCAACTCGCTGCCTGCGTCAATTTGATCCCATCGGTCGAGTCGATCTACCGCTGGCAGGGACAAGTGGAAACCGCCACCGAGGTGCTCGCCCTGTTCAAAGTGGGAGTCGGGCGCTACGCGGAGTTCGAGGCGGCGCTCGCCGACTTGCACCCCTACGAAGTCCCGGAGATCGTCGCCGTGGATGTCGCGGCCGTCCTGCCCGCCTATCTGGAATGGGCGGTCGGTGAAACCTCTTGAGCAACGCGTCCGGCCGCCATGGGAACACGGCGGCGTCGGCAGATCCGGGAGGATTGGAAGCGATGGGTGGGAGGCGCCGAACGACCTCCCGCCCGATCCTCACGAATTCGCTGGCACCGCGGACCGGGTCGATTCCGCTTCAGCCCCGGCAATCGGTACATCTGCCCTCCGGCGGAACGCTCAAGGCGCCGCATCCTTCTCGCCTTCCTCCGCCGGCGCCTTCACGAAGGGGGTGAGGATGTACAGTTGCGAATTCCAACGCACATCCTCGACCCGGAGCCGGTACCC
>JAUIGD010000617.1 GCA_030430255.1 Verrucomicrobiia bacterium | reverse complement strand
ATCGATCTGGGCTAGGCTGAATGGCGCTCGGTAAAGCCGGGTTCTCGGCGGTTTGGGTCGAGAAAGGAACCGATGCTCGCTCCGGGAGATCCTCGTGGGTGCCGCCGTTTTCGCCGTGCGCGGAACAGCCCCTGGCCCCAGGAGCCGAGTTCCCAACCTTGGAAGCGCTGAGGTCATTCAACACGAATGGCTTCGGAGACGCAGACCGTGTTGGGAGGCCCTTCGCCTTGCTCAGGGTGACAGTCCCGGAGTTGAGTATCGACCGCTAGCCCGAATCGATCACCAAGCTCCGTGCTGCGGCTTGCCCTCGTTGATGCTGAGGGTATTGCCGTTGGGAACGGCTCGGGCAGGGTGTCTACCCAGCCGCTTCGCCGATCCCTGCCGCCGCCTTCTCAGCATCAACGAATGGCGGCGCCTCGCCTGCGGTGGTGGTGATCGATCCGGGCTAGTGGCGCCAAGCGCCGACCTTGCCGCGCTGGGCGCCAGCCTCGATGGAACGGAGTTGGCGTTCGTGCGTGGCCTCCGGTGTCCCATCGGGGAGTTTCGTCCCTTTCGTGTAGATCCGCGCCAAGCCCTGCTCGACGAGCAACTCGTTCAGAAGGCGTTTTTGACCCGCGGCGGTCTCGACTTCGATGAAGCCCGACTTGCGCCCGTCGTTGTAGGGGTCTTCCCACTTGGTGTAGAGAGTGAAGGGCCTGCCTTCGAGCAGGCTGGTGGTGAACTTCTTCGCCTCCTGGCCGATCTCGATCACCTGCTCGCGGGAAAGCCCGCCCAGATCGCGGGCTTGGTAGTTGAGGCGCTGCCCGTTGTCGTCGCCGTTGCGGTAGGTCTTGAACGCGCTCTCAGGCGCATCGACGAAATAGAGGCGGATCTGGTACTCGTTGCCGCCGTGGCGGATGTAGAAGCTATCGCCGTCGTTGTGGGGATGCGGCACGAGGGAGCAGCCGCTCAGCTTCGCGAACTCGCCGACGGTCGCGCTCTCCGCCCGAACATCCCCCGCGCGGGTTCCGGCATCGGCGAACACGCCTGCCAGGCCGCCCTTCTTGTCGATGTGGTCGAGCGCGAGATAGAGTGCGATCAGCGCGATCGCGACCATGAAGCTGACGATTCTTTTCATGCGCCCTCTCCGGTCGTCGCGAAGCTGCCGGGGTGCAAGCGGGTCTCCTTTGAACGGCGGCGGTTCCCGGGTGAAGGTACCCCATGCAAGAGTCGAAGACCGTCGATTGGCACGCTGCCTATCAGAGGGGGGAGACCCCTTGGGACCGCGGCGGCCCCGCCCCGCCGTTGCTCGAATTTCTCGCCGGGTGCGGGGATGCAGTCGCGGGGGGGAATGTGTTGGTCCCCGGTTGCGGGTTCGGGCACGATGCCCGAGCCCTCGCAGCGGCGGGTGCGCGGCGGGTGGTCGGGATGGACATCGCGCCGGGAGCGGTCGCGCGCGCAAGTGAGCTCGCGGGTGGTTTGGGGGCGGTCGAGTTCGAATGTAGCGACTTCTTCGAACTCCCGCCGCACCACCGGTCGGCCTTCGATTGGGTGTTCGAACACACGTGCATCTCGGGTTTGTCGCCCGGGTTGCGGCCGCGCTACGCGGAGAGCGTCCACGCGGCATTGAAGCCGGGGGGGCGTTACTTGGCGATCTTCTTCATGACCCCGTGGGACGAAGACGAGACCCCGGAGCCACCGCCGTGGGGGATCTGCGAAGCGGAGATCGAAGCCATGTTCGGGGCTCGTTTTAGGACCGAACGCGAGTGGACGCCGAGCCAGTCCTACCCGGGGCGGGAGGGCCGGGAACAGATGCGGTTGATGATGAAGGTTTGAACCGGAGCTGGCCTGGGATTCCGGGCGCCTCCCCGCGGAGGACGAGGCGAATCGCGCCGGCCTTCGTCGCCTCTCCTCGGCAGGACCTCGCCCCTGTCGCCAGGGGAGCCGATCAACCGTCGCGGCGCCGGGTCTCCCTGAGCTCGCGCTCCAATCGTTCGATGCGCTCGGCCATCTCCCGCATGCGACGTTCCATCGCCTCGAGCGATTCCTCGCGTTGGCGCTGGCGGGATTCCACCTCCCTCGCTTGAGCTTCGCGTCGCTCGGCGTCGCGTCGCTCGGCGCCGTGTTCGCGGCGGCGCATGGCCTCGGCGATCTCGCGTTCGAGGCGCTCGGCCTCCTCGTGGTGCCCCTCCGCAGCGAGTCGGCGGACGCGCTCCCGCGCGCGGTCGATTTTTGCCTCCCAGGCCTCGGGCTCGCGGATCTCGGCGCCGTGTTCGCGGCGGTGCATGGCCTCGGCGATCTCGCGTTCGAGGCGCTCGGCCTCCTCGTGGTGCCCCTCTGCAGCGAGTCGGCGGACGCGCTCCCGCGCGCGGTCGATTTTTGCCTCCCAGGCTTCGGGCTCGCGGATCTCGGCGCCGTGTTCGCGGCGGTGCATGGCCTCGGCGATCTCGCGTTCGAGGCGCTCGGC
>JAUIGD010000154.1 GCA_030430255.1 Verrucomicrobiia bacterium | reverse complement strand
GTCGAGCTTGGCGACCAGACGATCGACACGCTCGGTCAGCGCCCTGGTCCTGGCGCGAGCGATGGGAACCAGGACATCGTGTTTGCTCTCGAAGTAATGGTAGAAGCTCCGCCGGGCGATATCCGCGGCCTCCGCGATCTCGTCGATCGTGACCGCCTCGACCCCGCGCTCCAGCATCAGACTCTCGGCCGCCTCCAGAATGCGGCCACGCACCCTGGCCTTCCTGCGAGCCACCCGCCCTTCCTGGCGGGACGCGTCCTGATCGCGGGTCGAATGCTCGGCCATGACGAGACTCGTACACCAAACTTGCACTCAGTGCAAGTTTGCGCTAAGTGCATCCCCATCACAAAGGAGGGTGCGATGAAGCTGCGCTGGTCACATGCCGTGATTTACGTCCGGGACCTCGAGAAGATGGTCCGATTCTACTGCGATGTCCTGGGATTCGAGGTTGCCGACCGCGGCCCGGTCGATCCCGAGAACCTGCCGGGGGTGGACGTCGTCTTTCTGTCTCAGTCGGGATCCGATCATCACCAACTGGCATTTGCGCCGGTGCGGGGTGACGGGCCGTCCACCACGCTCGACCACATGGCGAAGATGGCGGCCAAGCTGGCAGCGGTCCCGGAGGGCGATGGGAGCATGCTGGACAACACGACGCTGATCTATTTCTCCGACGTCGGCGACAAGCACCATGCGTCCAACCGGGAGTGGCCCTATCTGGTGCTGGGCGATATGGGCGGGCGGCTCAACTCGGCCGGGAACTACATCCAGTACCCCCACAAAGGGCACGCCGGGCACCACACGATCGCCAGTTGGTGGTTGACCCTGCTGCACGCGGCGGGCGCGCCTCAAGACGGCTTCGGGATGATCGACAACCAAGTCGACCCGGATGTGCAACGCGGACCCTTGGGGGAATTGCTCGCTTGACCACAGCGGCCCGCGCGCGGCGACCAGCAGCCGAGCCGCGGCTCGCCGGCGCCGAGGTGGGGGGCGTTGGCGCGGCGACGGGCCCGCGGCGGGTGGGCCGCCTGCGGCTTCGCCGGTAGGCAGAGACCGATTCCTTGCGGATCAACCGCCCGCGAGGTTGAGAAGCCAACCGAGGGCGACGACCTGGGGCACGGTGGCGAGGGGCAAGAACAGCGCCATCCGCCAGCGGCGCGTCGTCTCCTTGAGCACCATCACCTCGGTGTAGTCGGTCGCGGCGCCGGCCATCAAGAAGGTGAAACTGTTCCCGGGCGCGCCCGCGCGGGTGAGGAGATCGGCGGCGATGGGGGTGCTCCCTTCCGAACACACCTCGATGGCAGTGGCCGCCAGGAGTGTCAGGGCGAGCCCGAGGAGGCTGGGGCCGAACCACCGCGAAAACACCTCGCTGGGTACCAGCACCTGGACGAGGCCGGCGAGGATCACCCCGAGCAGTAGCCAGCGGAGCACCATGCGGGAGTCAGAGACCCCCGCCAGCAAGGCGCGGAAAACTGCGCGGGGGCTCTTGTCCGCGTCGCGGAACAAGCCCCGCGCCTCGGCGAGCAGCCGGAAATCTGCGGGGAGTTCAATCCGGTTCGGGTTCGTTGGCAATTTCCCACGCGCCGTGAAATGCTCGGCGAGCATGCCGGTGGCAAGCGCCACGACGAGGGACAACCCGATGAACGCGAGCGTCCAAGGGAGGCCGATCAGGGCGACGAGGACCAGCGTGAGCGACAACGAGTTCCAAGGGCTCGCGATCAGGAAGGTCAAAATTTGGCCGTAGCTGGCCCCGCGTTCGTAGAGCTTCGCCCCCACCATCAGGATGCCGTGGTTGCAGAGGTCGAGCAAGAGTCCTGCGGCGGCCGCGCGGAGCAAGCTCCGCAGCCCCTCACCCCGGCCGAGCGCCGCAATGACGAACTCGCGGGGGATCGCCCCGAGGAACGCCATCGCCACGATCCCCAACATCACACCCCACCAAATCTTGCCGAGAAGGGAAGTGACGCTGTGAGCGAACGCTCCCCAAGTTCCGCCCGCGCCGGGCGCGAACCCATGCCCAAGGACCGCGATCGCCACGATGAGCACGCCGCCCCAGAGGAGGTAGTCGACGCGACGCCCAGCGCCGCCGCCGCAGCAGGAGCCTTCGCGGGGAGGTTCGGACGGGGGGTCAGGTTGCTGGCAACAGCAGGACATCGGGACCGGGGAAGTGGCAGAGCACTACCACGGATCGCCACCGTGCGCAGCGACGGGATCGAGAATTCATTATGGTAATTACGATTTTGCTAGTTCAGGGGGTTCGTTTTGAGAGGTTGAGCTTCTAACTTGTTAAGAGTAAGTGAGTCGTGGGAGTAGGGTGGAAAATCCCAGAACTCCCGGAATTCGCCTTGCCAGAAGGAAGAAAGCCGCTATAATCCCGCTCCCTTTCTTCGGGCGACTGCGCTCTGTAAACGCTGTTTCTAGCATGCAGACGACGGGTCGATTTCCTTGGTAGGCAGCACATCGGGCTGCGTGCAGGGTCGTCGTCTCACTCAGTTCCGGAGACCCTCCCTGACGCTTTTTCCCATGCCCACCATCAGCCAACTCGTTCGCCACGGTCGCAAGAAGCAGATCGATAAGTCGAAGTCGCCCGCGTTGTCCTCGTGCCCTCAGCGCCGTGGGGTTTGCCTCCAGGTCTATACCCGCACGCCGAAGAAGCCGAACTCAGCGCTGCGGAAAGTGGCGAAAGTGCGGCTGACGAACGGTGAGGAAGTGATCGCCTATATCGGCGGGGAGGGGCACAACCTTCAGGAGCACAGCATCGTCCTCGTCCGGGGCGGCCGGGTGAAAGACTTGCCGGGCGTGCGTTATCACATCGTCCGCGGGGCTCTCGATACCCTCGGGGTCACCAAGCGCCGCCAGGCGCGTTCCAAATACGGCGCCAAGCGCCCGAAGGAATAGTCGTCGGTCGCCTCCTCTCAGAACTGTCTCATTTTTCCCGGTTAGAACACCATGTCCCGTCGCCGCAGAGTCCGCCACAAGGTCGAGTCGAAAGATCCGCGCTACGATAGCGCTTTGGTATCAAAGCTGGTCAACACCGTCATGGGTGGTGGCAAGAAGTCGCTCGCTGAGCGGATCGTCTACGCCGCCATCGAGCGGGCGAACGACGGCAGCGACAACGTCGACCCCCTCGAAATCCTCACCCGCGCGGTGGAGAACGCCAAACCCCGCGTCGAGGTCAAGGCCCGCCGGGTCGGTGGCGCGACCTACCAGGTGCCGCTCGAGGTGGCGACGAATCGTCAAGAGTCGTTGGCGATGCGGTGGTTGGTGAGCTTCGCCCGCAACCGTCGCGGCACTCCGATGCACGTGGCGCTGGCCAACGAAATCCGCGATGCCGCCGGCAACAGCGGCTCGGCGGTGCGCCGCCGCGACGAGATGCACAAAACCGCCCAAGCCAACCGCGCGTTCGCGCATTTCCGCTGGTAAACGCAGCGCAATCCTCGCTCCCCGCCGCCGGCCGCGAACGCTGCCGGGAGTGGGGGAGCCGCCCCATCGAAGCCCGCAGCTTCCCCCCGTGTCCGACCATTCCAAATCGATCAAACGTGCATACCCGTTGCCGCAGACGCGCAACATCGGGATCTGCGCGCACATCGATGCGGGCAAGACGACCCTGACCGAGCGGGTGCTGTTCTACACGGGCATGATTCACCGCATCGGTGAGGTGCACGACGGCCAGGCGACCACGGACTGGATGGAGCAAGAGCAGGAACGCGGCATCACCATCACCTCCGCTGCGGTCACCTGCGAATGGAAGCAGCTCCCGGCCGAGGGGCTGTTCAAACCCTTCCAAGGGGTCGCCCATCGCGTCAACATCATCGATACGCCGGGGCACGTCGACTTCACCGTCGAAGTCGAGCGCTCGCTGCGCGTGCTCGACGGGGCGATCGTCGTCTTCTGTGGGGTCGCCGGCGTCCAGCCTCAGTCCGAGACCGTCTGGCGCCAGGCCGATAAGTACCGCGTGCCCCGCATCGTCTTCGTCAACAAGATGGATCGGGTGGGGGCGGACTTCGCCAACGTCGTCGAGGACATCCGCGAGAAGCTCGGTGCGAACGCCGCTCCCGTTTTGATCCCGATCGGCGCCGAGGAGTCGCTCTCCGGGCAGATCGACGTCATCAACGGGCGGGCGATCGTCTACTCGGACGACGATGTCCTCGGCTCGACCTGCCAGGTCCGTGAGTTGACCGACGACGAAGCGGCAATCGCCGCCGCCGCGCGCTCGGCATTGATCGAGCAGCTGGTCGACGCCGACGACGAGGTCGGAACCCTGTTCCTCGAGGAGAAGCCCATCGGCGCCGAGGAGATCAAAGCCGGCCTGCGCCGCGCGACCATCGCCAATAAAATCGTGCCGGTCGCCGGCGGATCCGCCTTCAAAAACAAAGGGGTCCAAGCGGTGCTCGATGCGGTTCTGGATTACCTCCCGAGCCCGATCGACATCCCGCCCGCACTCGGCCATGACCCCGAGGACGAGGAGGCGAGGATCGAGGTCGCCACCGACGATGACGCGAAGCTCTGCGCCCTCGCGTTCAAGCTCTGGAGCGACAAATTCGTCGGCAAGCTGGTGTTTTTCCGCGTCTATTCGGGGAAGGTCGCGAAGGGGGACATGGTCTACAACCCCCGCACGCGTCGCAAGGAGCGAGTCGGCAGGCTGATCCAGATCCAGGCCGCTGAGCACAAGGATATCGAAGTGTGCTACTCGGGTGACATCGCCGCGATGGTGGGGATCAAGAACGTCACCACCGGCGACACGTTCTGCGACCCCGCGCTCGAGGTGATGCTTGAGCCGCCGTCCTTCCCGGAGCCGGTGATCTCGATGTCCATCGAGCCGCGCACGACCGCCGACCAAGAGAAGATGGCCGTGGCGCTGCAGCGCCTCGGCGAGGAGGATCCGACCTTCGTGGTTCGGACCGACGAGGAGACGGGACAGACGATCATTTCCGGGATGGGGGAGTTGCACCTCGAGGTCATCCAGGATCGGATGCGGCGCGAGTACAAGGTGGACACCAATTCCGGCAAGCCCCAGATCGCCTACCGCGAGACGATCACCAAGGGCGCCGGTGGCGAAGGTGTGCTCAAGAAGCAGACTGGGGGGAAGGGGCAGTACGGCCACGTCATCCTCGCGGTCGCCCCGAACAAACGCGGCGTGGGGTTGACCACGGAGAACAAAGTGGTCGGTGGCGCGATCCCGAAGGAGTTCATCAACGCGTGCATGGCGGGCATCAAGGAGGCGATGATCTCCGGCATCATCGCCGGCTATCAGGTGGTCGATGTCCACGTCGACCTGCTCGACGGTTCCAGCCACGACGTCGATTCCAGCGAGCAGGCGTTCAAGATGGCGGCGATCTTTGCCATGAAAGACGCCTTCATGAAGGCGTCCTGCCAGCTGCTCGAGCCGGTGATGAACGTGGAGTGCGTCACCCCGACATCATGGGGGACCTCAATCGGCGGCGGGGAAAAATCGGGGCGATCGAGACCCGTGGCAACGTCAGCGTCATCAAGGCCGAAGTGCCGCTCGCGGAAATGTTCGGCTACTCGACCGACATCCGCACGCTCTCTTCGGGCAGGGCGAGCTATTCGATGGAACCTTCCCACTTCGATACCGTCCCCAACAACATCGTTCAATCTCTCATCGAACAGCGCGGCGGTGCGCTCGTCGCCTAGCCCCTCCCGCAATCAATCCTCCGATCTCTCAACACCGACCATGGAAAGCCAGACCATCCGCATCCGACTCCGCGCCTACGACCACCGGGCGCTCGACCGCTCGACGGAGGAGATCGTCGACACCGCGAAACGCACCGGGGCGAAGGTCGCCGGACCGATTCCGCTACCGACTCGCATCGAGAAATTCAGCGTCAACCGCTCGGTGCACGTCAATAAGAAGTCGGCGGAGCAGTTCGAGATCCGCACCCACAAGCGGCTTCTCGACATCGTCGATCCCACCGCACGCACCGTCGATGAGCTCAAGAAGCTCAACCTGCCCGCCGGCGTCGACATCAACATCAAGATCTGACGGCGCCATCGGGCTCGCGAGCCCGCGCCAGCCAGCCTCCCCACCCAAACTACTCTTTTTAACCGCGACCCCCACGCCCTAGCCACGAACGCGATATGAGCATCGGACTCTTAGGAAAAAAGGTCGGAATGACACGCATCTACGACGCCGATGGGGCCATGATCCCCGTCACCGTCATCGACGTGAGCGACAACACCTTGCTGCAGGCCAAAACGACCGAGAAAGACGGCTACTCCGCCGTCCAAGTCGGCTTTGACCCGCGCAAGGAGTCGCGCACCAACAAGGCTCTCGCCGGCCAGTTCAAAAAAGCCGGGAGCGACCCGAAGCGCCTGGTGCGCGAGTTCCGGGTCGAATCCGACGAGGACATCCCCACCGAAGCACCGTCGGCGGGCATGTTCGCCGAAGGCCAGTACGTCGATGTCATCGGCACGAGCAAAGGCAAGGGCTTCCAAGGGGTCATGCGCCGCCACGGCTTCGGCGGATCGCCGCAGACCCACGGCTCGATGATGCACCGGCGCCCGGGCGCCATCGCCGCCGGCTCGACGCCTGGCCGCGTCTGGAAGGGGCAAAAGATGCCCGGCCACCAGGGCGCCACCCGCATCACCGTACAGAACCTCAAGGTCATCCAATCCCGCCCCGAGGACAAGGTGCTGCTCATCAGCGGTGCCGTCCCCGGTGCGAAGGGGGGCTACGTCATCATCCGCCCGGCCATCAAGAAGACGGCTGATAAGTAGAGCCGCCAAGAACTCAACGCATTCCGCCAACGACCGATGTCCGCTTCAGTCCTCACCCTCGACGCAGCCCGCCAGGCCGAGCTGGAATTGCCGGAAACCCCGGCGACCCAGGCCGTACACGATGCCGTGACCGCCTCCCGCGCCGCCCGCCGCTCGGGAACCGCGAATACCAAGACACGCGGGGAAGTCGCCGCGACCGGCAAGAAGCCCTACCGCCAGAAGGGGACCGGCAACGCCCGCCGCGGCGGCAATGCGCCCCCGAACCATCGTGGCGGTGGTGTCGTCTTCGGTCCGCGCCCGCGCGACTACTCGAAGCAGCTCAACCGCAAAGCGAAACGTCTCGCCTTCGCGACCGCGCTCGGTTCCCGCATCGAGGCCGGTGACGTCGTGACCCTCGACAGCTTCGAGGTCCCCGACCGCAAGACCAAATCCTTCGTGGCGCAACTGGTCGCCGCCGCCGGCACCGAGAACGCGCTGGTCATCGCCGACCGCTTCAGCGACGAGACGCACCTGGCCGGCCGGAACCTGCAGACTGCGGGGCGCGCGAGCGCCAACGACGTCAGCACCGAGCAGATTCTCTTCTACGACAAGATCGTCGTCACCGCCGGCGCCCTGCCGATCCTCGCCAAGCGCACCGCCCGCTAACCCTTCCCGCCGACTCTGACATGAAAGACATTTTCCAAGTCGTCCGCACCATCCAACTCAGCGAGAAGGCGACCCTGCTCGCCGAACTCAATAACGAGTACGTGTTTAAGGTCGATCGCGGCGCCAACAAACTGGAGATCAAGCTCGCCATCGAGAAGATCTTCGGCAAGAAGGTCGAGTCGGTTCGCACCTGCAACTACCGCGGCAAGAAGAAGCGGGAGCGCCGCGCGGACTTCGGCCGCAAGCCGCACTGGAAGAAAGCCTACGTGAAACTCAAGGAGGGCGAGAGCATCGACCTCGTCTGATCCACCCCCCGAAAACCGACCTGACCCCATCCAAGGCCATGGCTCTCAAGAAATTCAAACCGACCACCCCGTCGAACCGGTACAAGATGCTCCCGGATTTCTCGGACATCACCAAGTCCGAGCCGGAGAAGTCGCTGTGCCGCCCGCTCAAGAAGTCGGGCGGGCGCAACAACCGGGGGCGCATCACCTGCCGCCACCGCGGCGGCGGCCACAAACGGAAATACCGGTTGATCGACTTCAAGCGCACGAAGCGCGACGTGGCCGCCACGGTCAAGGCGATCGAGTATGACCCGAACCGCTCCGCCCGAATCGCCCTCCTCCAATACGAGGACGGGGTGAAGGCCTACATCATCGCCCCCGTCGGCCTCGAGGTCGGGGCGAAGGTCAAAGCGGGGGAGGGTGCGGCTCCGAAGCCGGGCAACGCCATGCCGCTCTCCCAGGTGCCGCTCGGGTCCGCGATCCACAATGTCGAACTGGCCCCCGGTAAGGGAGGCTGTATCGCCCGCAGCGCCGGCGGCAGCGCGACGCTATCCAACCGCGAAGGGAAGTACGCTCTCGTGAAGCTGCCTTCCGGCGAGATCCGCAAAATCAACGCCGCCTGCTACTGCACCATCGGCCGCGTCGGCAACATCCAGCACGGCGACGTGGTGTCCGGGAAGGCGGGGCGCACCCGCTGGCTCGGAATCCGCCCGACCGTGCGCGGCATGTGCATGAACCCGGTCGACCACCCGAACGGTGGCGGTGAAGGCAAGTCGAAGTCGGGCGGCGGCCGCCAACACCTCAAGAGCCCCTGGGGGCACACGAAGGGGCAGAAGACGCGCCAGAAACACAAGCCCAGCAACAAGTTCATCGTCGAGCGCCGCAAGACGAAGCGCCGCTGATCCAACCTCAAGCAACCGCACCTAGCCAAATACCATGGGACGCTCCCTCAAGAAAGGCCCCTTCGTCGACCTCAAGTTGCTCGACAAGATCGACGCCATGAACGAGTCCGGCCAGAAACGGCCGATCAAGACCTGGTCGCGCCGCTCGATGATCACCCCCGATTTCGTCGGCCACACCTTCCTCGTCCACAACGGCAAGGACTTCATCTCCGTCTACGTTTCGGAGAACATGGTCGGCCACAAGCTCGGCGAGTTCTCGCCGACGAAGAAGTTCCTCCAACACGGCGGCCTCGGGAAGAAGTAGGTCGACGACCCCGAGCCTCAGCACGCAACCGATGTCCATTTTCCGCACCGCCTCCCCCCACGCCGCCGCCGCGCTCGCCGCGCTGGTCGCGCTGGGCTTCGGCGCCGCCCCCGCGGGGGCGCAGTCGGAGGATGTGCGCGTGCAGGAGCTGCGCACCATGCTCGGCGCTTCGGTCGACCAGAACCGCGTCCTCCAGGCGGAGATCGACCAGCTGCGGCGCCAGAACGCCAACCTCGGCCAGAGCCTGCGCGCCGCCAATGAGGAGGCGGAAAGCTATCGCCAATCCTATGACGAACTCCGCGTCCGGATGGAGGCGCTCGGGATCAACGCCGTCACCGAAGGGACCAAGGGCGTCGAAGACCGGCTCGCCAAGGCATTGGGGGACGTGATCCTCCTCGAGAGACACCGCGACACGCTTTCGTCCGCGCTCATCGCGATGGCCGATACCGCGCTGCGCTTCGCCGATACCGCCACCGGAGGCGACGAGATGGCGCGCGCTTCGTTGGAGGCGGCGATCGATACCGCTGACGCCGCGCTCGCCGATGTCGGCGGCGCCGAGGCCCCGCTGCAATCGGGCGACCTGCACGACTGCCAGGTCGTCTCCGTCAAGAAGGACTATGGGGTCGTCATCCTCAACGTCGGGCGCGAGGCCGGTGTGCGCATCGGCATGCCCTTCGAGGTGCGCCGTGTCGACCGCCCCATCGCCAACGTGATCGTGGTCGATCGGCGCGACCACATCTGCGCCGCGCTGGTCAAAGATCTGATCGCCGGTGCCGAGAACCCTCAGGTCGGCGACGCTGCACTCGTCGCCACCACCAACTAGGTCATCCACCTCACCCATTTCAAACCCACCCTTTTCTAGTTAGCCAACCCGACCGATGGAAGTCCGCTCCCTCTACCGTTACGCTCGCATCTCGCCGAAGAAGGCGCGCGATGTCGCCCGCGCGATCCAAGGCATGCCGGTGTCCGACGCCTTGGACGTATTGACCTTCACGCCCCGCAAGGCGGCTCAGCTCATCGGCAAGACGCTGAAGTCGGCGCTCGCCAATGCCGAGAACAACCACGAGTTGGCCATCGATGGGCTCGTCGTCAAGGAGGCGGTGGTCAACGACGGCCCGACCTTCAAGCGCTACAAGCCCCGTGCCCGCGGCTCGGCTGGAGCGATCCGCAAGCGCACCAGCCACATCACCGTCGTCCTGACCGACGAGGTCCCCGCCCCTCAAGAGAAAACGGCGCGGCCGAAGAAGACACGGCGCGACGATCCAGCGCCAGCCCCCTCAACCGAGCCGGCCGCAGCCGCGGAGGACGCCGAAGTGGTGGATACCTCGAACCTCGGGCGGGTGTTCGACACCGCGCCTGAGCAGATCGACGACCTCAAGCAGATCAGCGGGGTCGGGCCGCAGTTGGAGGAGAAACTCCACGGGTTCGGCGTCTATCAGTTTGCGCAGATCGCCGAGTGGGGGCAGGAACAGGTCGCCGCCTTCGATTCGCTGCTCAATTTCAAGGGGCGCATCGAGCGCGATGATTGGATCGGCCAAGCCAAATCACTCGCCGAGGGCGGGGCGCCTGACGACGCTTCAGAAGCCGGCTAACCGGAGAGACCTTTCGAACTCGAACTACCAAAGATCACCATGGGACAGAAAATCAACCCGATCGGATTCCGCCTCGCCGTCCAGAAGGACTGGCGCTCGAAGTGGTTCGCCGACCGCCAAGAGTTCACCACCTTCCTCCACGAGGACCTCCGTGTCCGGCGCTTCTTGAAAGACAAGCTCCAGGGCGCCGCGCTTTCCAAAGTCGTCATCGAACGCGCCTGGAACAGCGTCCGCGTGACGCTCTTCACCGCCCGGCCGGGTTTGGTGATCGGTCGCAAGGGCTCGGAGATCGAGCGCATGAGCTCCCAGATCTCCAAGATGTGTGGGGGGCGTGACGTCAAGATCGACATCTTCGAGATCAAGCAACCCGAACTCGACGCCCAGCTGGTGGCGGAAAATGTCGCCGTCCAGCTCGAGCGCCGGATCGGATTCCGGCGCGCCATCAAGCGGGCGATCCAAACCACCATGGATTTCGGGGCAGAGGGCGTCCGCATCCGCGCCGCCGGGCGCCTCGGCGGGGCCGACATCGCCCGCGCCGAGTGGTACCGCGAGGGCAAAGTCCCGCTCCAGACGCTCCGGGTGCCCATCGACTATGGGTTCGCTGAAGCCCGCACGACCTTCGGGATCATCGGCGTGAAGTGCTGGATCAACAAGCGCGAGGACGACGGCACCAACAAACCGAAGCGCGACGGCAACGCCGGGCGCCGCCGCCAGTCCAAGCGCCCGTCTCCCGCCCCCTCCGCCGGCTGACCTGAACGGTCCGCGACCGCGATTTTTCCCACTCCCTAAACCCATTACCTAAGTAGAAAGGATCTGAGCCATGCCTTTGATGCCGAGAAGGGTCAAATTCCGCAAAAGCCAGCGCGGCAGCCGCGCCGGGACCGCCCAGCGCGGGACCAGCCTCAGCTTCGGGGACTTCGGTCTCCAAGCGCTCGAGCGGGACTGGATCAAGAACAACCAGATCGAGTCCTGCCGGGTCTCGATCAACCGCCACCTGAAGCGTCGCGGCAAAGTGTGGATCCGCATCTTCCCGCACAAGCCGGTCACGGCCCGCCCGCCGGACACCCGGATGGGTAAGGGCAAAGGCGCGCCCGAATTTTGGGTCGCCGTCGTCAAACCCGGGCACATCCTCTTCGAGGTGGCGGGCGTCTCCGAGACCCTCGCCCGCGAAGCCCTCCGCCGTGCCGCGAACAAACTCGGCGTCCGTTGCCGGTTCGTGAAGCGGGACTCCCATTGACCGGAGCCCGCCGACCCGCACGCCATCCATCACTCCCGTAGCCAGCCTCCAGCGATGAACCACAACGATCTCAAAGAGATGACCAGCGAAGAGCTGGCCACCCAACGCCGCGACTTCAAGCACGAACTGATCAACCTTCGCGTGCAGCAGCAGTCGGGGCAGCTGGAAAACCCAGCCCGCATCCGCACGATCCGACGTGCGGTCGCGCGGATCGAAACCCTGTTGTCCGAGCGGCGCAACGCCAGTTGACCCTCCGCCAGCAATCACCGCCTATCTCTCCTCCTGCCCGCCTAATCACCGATGAGCGAAGAATCCAGCCAACAACCCGCCCGCGGACTCCGCAAGGAGCGCGTCGGCGTCGTCACCTCGGACAAGATGGACAAAACCATCACCGTCTCCGTCGTCCGCCGCGTGCCGCACCCCAAGTTCCGCAAGATCATCAAGCGCACCTCCAAGTTCTACGCCCACGACGAAAATGGCGAAGCCAAGGTCGGTGACAAAGTGCGCATCGCCGAGATGCGCCCGATGAGCAAATCCAAGCGCTGGCGCCTCATCGAGGTGCTCGCCCACTAGCGCGAACAAGAACCAACCGCCGGCCGCAACCAGGGCCGGCCTTCTAGCCAACCAACTTTCCAACTACTTCTTGCCATGATTCAGATGGAGTCCAAATTGGATGTCGCCGACAACACCGGCGCCCGCGTCGCGAAGATGATCGGCGTGCTCGGGAAGCGCACGGCGACCGCCGGGGTGGGGGACGTGATCACCGCTCACGTCCGCGAGGCCACCCCCACCGCCAACGTCAAAAAGGGTTCCGTGGTCCGCGCCGTCGTGGTTCGAACCTCGGCGCCGATCCGGCGCTCGGACGGTTCCGTCCTGCGCTTCGACCGCAACGCCATCGTCATCATCGACAAAGATAAGAACCCGCGCGGCACCCGCATTTTCGGCCCCGTCGCCCGCGAGCTGCGCGAAAAGAACTTCATGAAGATCGTCTCCCTGGCCCCCGAGGTACTATGAGCAAAATCAAGACCCACGTCCGCAAAGGCGACACCGTCGAGGTGATCTCCGGTAACCACAAGGGGAGCACCGGTACCGTGTTGCAAGTTTTCCCAGAGAAGTCGCAGGTCCTCATCGAGGGCGTGCGGATGATCAAGAAGCACGCCCGCCGCAGCCAGGACCGCCCCGATGGCGGTATCATCGAGCGCGAAGGACCGATCCACATCTCCAACGTCAAGCTGCTCGGCAAAGCCGAAGCCTGAGGCCACCACCCATTTCCGCCATCACACGCCATCCCGCAGTTCGATGACACCGACCCTGCTCACGAAATACAACGAGACCGTCGTACCTGCCCTCAAGGAGCAGTTCGGCTATGCCAATATCCACCAGGTTCCCAAGATCACCAAAGTGGTCGTCAACTGCGGTGTGGGCCGGGCAGAGTCCGACCGCAAGCAGGCCGTCGAGGATGCCCTCGACGAGATCGCCCTCATCACCGGCCAGCGCGGCGTCGCGACGATCGCCAAGAACAGCATCTCGAACTTCAAGCTGCGCGCCGGCGAGGC
>JAUIGD010000616.1 GCA_030430255.1 Verrucomicrobiia bacterium | reverse complement strand
TCCGCCTCGTCCCAAGTGTCTTGTTGCGAGATGATCTCGCGCCCACCGGAAGTCCAGACGACGCTCCAGGGGACCCCGTGTGCCATTCCTTCGTAACAAAACGTCGCATACACGGTGTCGACGCCGGAAGGGATATGGGTGGTGGGGTTGATGGGGCGCCCGTCGTCGGTGATGCGGGTGCTGAACAGCAGTTCGCTGAAGGCCGGGTCGGCGCGGCGTCCGGCGCGCTCGCGGAAGATCCCCTCGATCTCGCGCGGCGCCGGCACCTGCTCCGGGCGCCGGACGCGGCCGCGCTCGACGCGCACGGTCATGCCGGCCTGCTCGAGGAGCGGGAAGGCCAGTTTCACTGGGCGCAGACCGTTGATGAACCCGCCGATGGCCATGGGGGTGTCGCGCTGGTCGATGCGCCCGTCGCGGTTCGTATCGAGCACCGGGCGGGCGTCGACCGGCGTGACGCCGGAGCCGGCTGCGGCTTGGGTGGGGATCCCGACGAGGCGGGCGTCGCGGTCGACCGCCGTGCCGCCGCTGTTGCCGCCGGCGATGGTCGCATCGGTCTTGATCCACGCGCGCGGTTCGCGCACGCCCTGTTCGTGGGAGAAGCCGGAGACGTTGCCCGAGGTGAAGGTGACCGTCTCGCCGCCGATCCCCGGGTAGCCGAAGATGGAGATCGGGTCGCCGAGCGACAGCCCGTCCGAGTCGCCGATCTCGACGGATGGCAGCTTCAGCTGATCGACACGGCGCCCGCGGGCGTCGGCGACGATGCGCAGCACCGCGAGGTCGAGGTCGGGGTCGCGGGCGACGACTTGGGCGAAGTAGCTCAGCGCGGGCGGGTCGTCTGGTCGTTCGGTGATGGCGATGCCGAGCCGGTCGGCCGGGGGGGAAGACATACCCATGGCGCGCGGGTCGGCGACGTGGCAGTTGGTCAGGATCACGCCCGCCGGGTGGACGATGGTCCCGGAGCCGGTCCATGCGGAGGTCATGCCGCCGAGGAACCCTTCCCGCAGGGCGACGATCTGCACCACGGAATCGACCACGCCGCCGATGCCGCGCTCCCGCGCGCGCGCTGCAGGTTCGGGGAGGGGGAGGCGGCGGCGCGGCGGGTTCGCCGAGGGGCGCTGACCGCTGTTTCCCGGCTCCTGAGGTTGGCGTTGATTGGGGGCGTCGTCGTCGTCGACGAGACCGCCGCCCAGGATGCCGGCGAGGATTTCTTCGAGTCCCATGATTCGATATGAGGTTGGTGTAGTAAGAACTCTTTTGCTCCCGTTCTGCGGATCGATCAAGCACGCTGTTTTCGTCCCGATCGCCCGAAGCGGGTTGCGGGCGGCGGGGCCTTAGTGTTGGTTCCCGGTTCGCGCCACGCTTCGGGTCCCCGTGGCGGGCGCGCCGTCTCCCTCCCTACACGCGATTCTACCCCTCCATGTTCAACCCCGACCGGGCCACCCTCGACTTCCTCAACCGATTCCCCGAAAGCGCACGCGAAGCCGGTGAGGCGTGGCACAAGGATGGCCGCGTCACCCAGATCTTCGGCAACCACCTGCAGATCCGCGGCAAGGTCGAGACCCCGGGCGGGGTGGTGTTGGACACGACCCTGAGCTTGAAGGGTGACGGTTGGGTGGGGGAGTCGGATAGCCCCGATGGCGCCGAATGCGCCGGGCTCTACGCCACCATGTTGGAGCGGCTCAAGCGCGGGCGGAATTTGCCGGACAGCCCGAACGAGGTCGGCGACAAACCGCTCCCCGAACTGCTCGAGGAGCGCCTCGGGCGCGAGCTCGCGACGTCGGAGGAGCAGTTCTTGTCGAAACTCGAGCGCCGTTACAAGAAGTTCGCGGTCGACGGGGCGATCTACGATCACGATCTCCTCAGGCTGGAGCCACGCTGGGAGGTGGCGGGGTATGAGGCCCTCGACCTTTGGCCGGCGGCCCCGACCGACATCGTCGAGTTTTGGAACTACCTCGCCTATGCGCTCGAGAAGCGCGGCTACGGGTATCCCCGCTTCATGGCGCCGGTGACGGACGTCGAGGCGACCGGGGAGAAGCTACTCGGTTGGGAGCGCGAACGCGAGGTGGCGGAGTGGAGCGAGCGGGTGGGGCGTTTCGCCGCCGGCGAAACCTTGGACGAACCGGTCCGGGCGGGGCAGCTGCGGCTGATGATCACGACCAACGAAGCGAGGCTGCAGTGGCTGTCAGAGCCTGCCGGCGAAGTCGGCGGAGAGACCGCGCGAACGGTTGGCGATGGAGAACCCGAGGGCGGTTGGCTGTCGCTCGACACGGCGGCCGTTTTGGAGATGGTCGAACTGCACGAGCGGGGCAAGTTGGCGCTCGACCCGGACTCAGACCTCTTGTGGGCATCTTACCTGAACTACCGCGGCCGTGCCGGCGTCGATGAGGTCCGCCTGGAGCACGGCACGGCTGGTCGGTTCCTGAACGAGCTGTTCCGGCGGGAGACCTTGATCG
>JAUIGD010000615.1 GCA_030430255.1 Verrucomicrobiia bacterium | reverse complement strand
CCGCCAGCCGGGGCAGCAGCCCGGGCCCCTGACACAGCCCGCGCCCCGCACGCCCCGCCGGCGCCGCGCGGCGCCGCCCGCCGCGGGGGGGCTGTGGGGAGGGGGGCATCGCCGCCGATCTCAACCCGCCGCGCCACCGCGTTCAACCCTATTCTTCCCCGAACCGGGACCCGCGCCCGCTCGCGGCCACGTCCGAATCCTCACGGGGGCGGTTACGGGGTCGGTTACGGGCGGCCGGGTTGAGGGGGCTTGGGGCGGCCGCCCCGGCCGCTGGCCGGGGGCTCGCGGTGGAGGCTACTCCTGCGGGATCAGCAGGTTGCGTTGCGGGATCGACCCCTCACATCCACCAGAGCACGAGCAGATTGTGGGCGAGATGGGCGGCGATCGGAAGGAGCAAGCCTCCCGATCTCCAGCGCAGCCAGCCGAGGAACAAGCCGAGGAGGAAGAGGTAAGGGATGCTCATCAGCCCAAAATGGGAAACCCCGAACAGGATGGCGCTGAAGCCGATGGCGGTCTGAGGCGAGACGACTTTAGCGAGCTGGTCCAACACGATGCCGCGGAACGCGACCTCCTCGATGACGGCGGGGAGCACGGCGACCAACAGGATCCACTTGAGCTGTTGACGGATCGCAGCGCTGTCGCTAGCGACCGTAAAATAGTCGCCGAACACCCCACCGATAAGCAGGTTTGTATAGAGGTAGTTGAGGGCGACGAACCCAGGGACAGCAGCGGCGGTGATCAGGCCGAGCCGGCCCGTGATCCCGACGAGGCGGCACTGAGCCCACACCGCCGGGCGGTTGAATAGCACGTAGAGCACGGTGGCGACCGAAATGCAGAACCCGCTGAGCTGATAGGCGGCGAGTTGGTTGCGATCGTTGAGGTATTGAACCGCCCCCCACCCCGCACAGGCAGCGATGATCGCGAGAAACAGCCCGACCACGAGGTATGCGGGCAGGCGTTCACGCATGGGCAAGACAGCTTCGCGCATCGCCAACGATACCACACACACGGGGAAACCTGTAGTTTCCCGAGCCCCCTAGCCCGGATCGATCACCAAGCTCCGGGCTGCGGCTTGCCCTCGTTGATGCTGAGGGTGTTGCCGTTGGGAACGGCTCGGGCAGGGTATCCACCCAGCCGCTTCGCCGATCCCTGCCGCCGCCTACTCAGCATCAACGAAGGGCGGCGCCTCGCCTGCGGATATGGTGATCGATCCGGGCTAGCGATCGCCAAGACCGCCGTCGAGGCGGCAGCGCCCCGGGATGCCCTCGAATCTGAACCCTCGAATCGGGGAAGACGAGCCCCCGTTGGGACGGCGATCCCCTTGAACGCGGCCTGGATCCCGATCCGAGCGCTACAATTTCACGCCGAAGTCATCCCCCGCTTTCAGCGAGCGCACGAAGGCGACGAGGACATCGATGACGCGCTGGACGTCCTCCAGATCGACCACCTCGACGACCGAATGCATGTAGCGCAGCGGCAGCGAGATGAGGGCGCTCGGGATACCGTGATGCGTGTAGGCGATGTTATCGGTGTCCGTCCCGGAGTAACGCGAGCTCGACTCGTGCTGGAGCGGGATCTCCGCCTTCTCGGCGACGTCCATGAGCCTCTGGACGACGTTCGGGTGATTGCAGGTGCCGTGGGTCACCGTGGGGCCGCCACCAAACTTCACCTCGCCGTGGAGGGCGTTGTCGATGCCCGGCGTATCGGTGGCGTGGGTGACATCGAGGCAGACCGCGACGTCCGGCATCAGGCGCCGGGTGACCATGGTCGCACCGTGGCCACCGATCTCCTCCTGCACGGAGTTCACACACTGGACGGTCGCGGCGGGGCGCTTCTTGCCGGCGGCCAGCTCCGCCATCACGCGGGCGATGATGAAACCGCCGACACGGTTGTCGAGGGCGCGGCTCACGACCTTGCCCTTCGCGAACTCTTCGGGCTCGTCCGCATACACCGCCGGGTGGCCGACGCGCAGCCCCAGCTCCGCGACCTCCTCGGCGTTCGCAGCGCCGACATCGACATAGAGCTCGTGGATCTTCGGCGCCTGCTCGTTGCCCACGGAGTCCTTGCGGAGGTGGATCGCCGTGTTGCCGATGATCCCTTTGACCGGTCCCTTGTCGCCGAGAATTTGCAGGCGCCGCCCCCGCCCGGTGGCGGCATCGGAGCCCCCGATGCGGTCGACGTGCAGGAAGCCCTCTTTGGTCACCTGCTTGATGATGTAGCCGATCTCGTCGGCGTGCGCCTCGAGCATCACCGTGGGCGCCTTTCTGCCGGAACCCCGCAGGATGCCCCAAGCCGTGCCGTAGGCGTCGTTGGCCACCTCGTCGGCGTGCTTGCGGAGGTAGCTCCCCCACACCCGCTGCCCCGGCGCCTCGAATCCCGTCGGGCTGGGGGTCGACAACAACTCGAAGAGGAATTTTTTCTCGGCGGCTTTCATGCGCCCCCGTTCGACCCGCCC
>JAUIGD010000614.1 GCA_030430255.1 Verrucomicrobiia bacterium | reverse complement strand
AGAGGGAAGCGCCGTTTGTGGGTGGGGGGCGAGTTTCTTCACCCCGCCGGCGCCCCGGAGGGGACGGAGCTTAGCAGGGGCCGAATTGGGGGTCAAATCCCGGTCGGCGCGGGATCAACCCGCGGCGCCCCCCCCGTTCCAGCCCGGTGCGGAGGGCTTCGATCGCCCGATCGAGTTCCGCCTCGGTGTTGTAGAAGTGCGGGCTGAAGCGGAGGAACTCCTTGCCGGAGCGGTCTTTACGGCACGAGGCGGTGATGCCGGCGGCGGTGAGGTGGTCGAAAAGGGCGCCGGCCGCGTGGCCGCCCGGGGGCGCGAACGTGGTGATCGCATGCGCGGCGGGGCCCTCGCGGGGACCGACCACCTCGCAGCCCAAGGCGTCCAGCCCATCGAGCAGGTGCGCTTTCAGCTGCATGAGCCGACCGGCGATCGCGTCGATGCCGACATCGAGGAGGAGTTCGAGCGCCGCCTTGAAACCGAGGATGCCCGTGCCGTTGAGCACCCCCGGCTCGTAGCGCTGGGCGGTCGGGACGAAGCGGATGGCATCCTGCGTGATGAAATCGGGCGAATGGACGTTCCACGCGCCCAGCAGCGTCGGCCGCAGCTCTTCAAAGCGATCTTCGCTCACGTAGACGATGCCGATGGCCATCGGCCCGAGCAACCACTTGTGGGCGTCGGCGCTCATGAAATCGACGTGCTCGACCGGCGTGGGGAAGGCGCCGCAAGTCTGGATCCCGTCGAGTGAAAAGAGCACGCCGCGCCCGTGGAGCAGTTGGCCGATGGCGCCGATATCGAGGCGGTAGCCGGTGAGGAAATGGGCGCTCGCGAGGGCGACGAGGCGGGTCTTGGGCGTCAGCGCCCGCTCGACCAGTTCGGGGGTGATTGCCCCGGGCTCCTCGGGTTCGAGGAACCGCACCACGACGCCGCGGCGCGCGAGCTCCATCCAAGGATAGACGTTCGCGGGGTAGTCGTCGCGATAGCAGAGCACCTCGTCGCCGGGCTTCCAATCGATGCCGCCCGCGAACAGGCTGAGCCCGAGCGAGGTGGGCCCGAGGAGCGCGATCTCCGAAGCCCTGGCCCCGATCAGTCGGGCGGCGAGGTGGCGGGTCGCCTTCAGGTCATCGAGAAAATCGCCGAACTCTTGGTGCTGGGTCGAGCAGGCTTGGGCGTAGCGGCCCATCGCGTGGGCGACCGCCTCCGGCAGCGCGGTGACAGCGGCGTGGGCGAGAAAGGCGCCCTCGCGGGCGATGGGGAAGCGAGCCAGGCGCGTGGGTTCATCAAAGGTCATCGTCTAGGAGGCGGTCGGGCTTTGGACTTGCGAGCCCGAACGTTTTAGAATCTCGATCCAAATGGTCACGATGGCGAGGAGTTGATCGAGATCAGCGACGACATCGTGGGCACGGTCGGCTCGATCTTCAAGGCGACTCCGGCCGGAGCGGGGAACCCCGAGAGGCACCTAGTTCTTGGTGTCCAGCCCGATTCAGATTATAAACATCCCCATGAAGACGGTCTGTTCGATTTTTGGCGCCGCCCTTATCTCCCTGCAGCCCCAGCTGGCCGCCGGGCAGGACAGCGCCCACTATACGTTCTCTTCCGGCATCGGTGGCGACGGCTTCACCTGGCCGGCGAGCGTGGCGAACGGGGACTGCGTGTTCTCCTTCGATTTCCCCTACGAGGGGGAGATCACGATCTGCAACGAGATCCTCAACACGCTGATGTTCGGCGACAGCTACGTCGCTGCGGGGAACGCGTCGCGGATCGACGGCGATGCCATGTGGGGAAACCCGGCGCCCGGTCCGGGTGACTTCCCCTATGTGATGATCGAGTTCTCTGAATTTTTCTACGAGGGCGAGGCGGGCTTGGAAGGGCAGGTGACGGCCGTCACCTTCGACCTGGCGATGGCGAGTTCGGCCGGCAGCCCGGCGTCGCCCCCTGAAGTGGACTACATCTATATCACGATCTACGACTACGACGGTGATTCCGAAGGGGGATTCTATTCGCTTTTCGACACCTTCCCACACGGCTTGGGCGGCAGCGGGACGGGACACGAGGGGCAGGTGACGATCTCGCCGTTCGACTCGGTGGACAATATCTACTGCATCGAGTTCGACTTCTCGACCATGGCGACGCCGGGGGCGATCAACGAGTTCGCGATCGACAACTTTTCCGTCAACGGGATGGCGGGCGGCGATTCGGACGTGATCCCCGTCGATTTCGGAGGCGACCAGGTCGTCGGGCCGATCGGCTCGAACAGCATCGCCAACGACGGGGTTTGGGCGATCCAGTTCGGCGTCCGCAACCAAGGCGGCAGCGCGACGGAGTACTCCGCCGTGACCTCCGGCGACTTTTTTGACCGGACCCCCGCCGCGCACACCTCGGTGCCGATCGCTGCGGGCGAAGTCATCCCGGGAGGGTTCGAATGGGCGATCGACACCGACACCAATCCCTCTGGCGACTA
>JAUIGD010000153.1 GCA_030430255.1 Verrucomicrobiia bacterium | reverse complement strand
TCGAGGTTGCCGGTCGGCTCGTCCGCGAGAAGGATCTCCGGGCGCGGCGCGGCGGCGCGGGCGAGTGCCACGCGCTGCTGCTCGCCGCCCGAGAGTTGGTGCGGATAGGTTTCGGTGAACTCGGCGAGGTCGACCTTTTCCAGCAATTCGACCTCTATGACCAGCGGCGTCGCGACACCCAGCTGGAGGATCGTTCCCGGAAGGACGAGAGTGAGTTGGAGATGCTCCGGCGCCATGTCGAGAAGATGGCGCTCGTGCATCAAGCGCTCTACGACTTGTTAAAGGGCCGGTTGGGCATCACCGACGAGGAGCTGCGGCGCAAGGTGCGGGAGCTCGACCGCGGTGACGGGGCGGAAGATGGGAAGTTAAGCGCCGAGCCGGTCGTGTGCCCGAAGTGCAAGACGACCCTGACCGCAGGTGCGCTGAACTGCTACTCCTGCGGGGCGACTATCGCCCCAGCGCTCCCGTTCGAGCCCTAGCCCGGATCGATCACCACATTCGCAGGCGAGGCGCTGCCATTCGTTGACCCTGAGTAGGCGGCGGCAGGGATCGGCGAAGCGGCTGGGTAGACACCCTGCCCGAGCCGTTCCCAACGGCAACACCTTCAGCATCAACGAGGGCAAGCCGTAACCCGGAGCTTGGTGAGCGATCCGGGTTAGAAGCCCTGCCCGCGGAGGGCGCCCTGCAGCTCCATCTGGAACTCGGCGAGGTCCGCCTCCGACGGGCGGTAGCCCGCTTCGTCGGGGTCGTAGCCGAGCCGGCCCATCTGGTCGATGTACCAGGCGGCACCTTTGCCGTCGCCGAAGGTGACGCGGCCGCTGACCATGGTGTGCGGCTGGGTGAGCGCGTCGACGGTGACGCTGACCTTGCCGGATCCGGCCAGCGGGTCGTCCTCGGGCGGGGCGGGCGGGGTGTCCTCGAGACCGCCGCCCGAATCGCCGTCGGGGAGTTCCCCTCCCTCCGGTCCGGGTGCGGCCTCGGCTTCAGCGGGCGCTTCGACCTCTTCCTCCTCGCGCTCGGAGAGCAGCTCCAAACCCAGGTCGCCGAGCAGGAAGCGGGTATCGAGGTAGGTCAACGTCACGCCGAACTCATCCTTCAGGCGGCTCTGGATGTCGCCGAGCTCGGCGCCGCCCTCCACCCAGTCGGCGACGGCGGACTTCTGTGCGTCAGTCAAATTCATGCCAATCCGATACCGCTCGCCGGGCGAGGTGCAAGTGTGGGGTGAGGCCGAACGCGAGACCCGGATCGGCGGCGGCGGTCGGCGCCGCGTCGCGGTGGAAACCCGCCCGAGCCGGTCCCCACATCCGCGAGCGAGGCGCCGCCATGCGCTGACGCTGAAGCCGCCCTCGCATGGCTGGAGGTGATCCTGTTTGCCACCGCCCATCGCTCCGGTCGGTTCAATGCCGTTGCGGCTCGCGCCGGTTCGCCTCGACGTAACGTCGGTGCGCCTCCGCGAGCCCCTGCAGTTCGGCGACCACCCCGGGGTGCGCGGCCGCGAGGTCGCGGGTCTGGCCGATGTCGGCCTCGAGGTCGAAGAGGGCGAGGTCGGTCTTCTTTTGCACGTAGGGGCCGGGGATGCCGCCCCGGCCGGGCTCCCCTTTGAGGCTGCGGTAGCTGTGCGGCAAGTGGAGGCTCCACTTGCCCTTGCGCACCGCGTGCAGGTCGCGCCCCCAGTAGAAGTAGTAGGCCTCCTGCGGGCTCGCGGCACCCTCGTCCCCGGCGATCAGCGGCCAGATGTTGCCGCCGTCGATCGGGTGCTCGGGGAGGGCGTCCTCGGCGCCGATGAGGGAGGCGAGGGTCGGCAGCAGGTCGATCGTCATGGCCGGCTGCGAGCAGGTCGTGCCGGCGGGGATCGTGCCCGGCCAGCGCATGATGCACGGGACGCGCACGCCGCCCTCCCAGGCGGTGCCTTTGCCCTCCCGCAACGGCCCCGCCGAACCCGCGTGGTCGCCGTAGCTGAGCCACGGGCCGTTGTCGGTGGTGAAGATCACCAGCGTCCGCTCGTCGATGCCGTGCTCCTCCAGCGCGCCTAACACTTGCCCAACAGACCAGTCGATCTCCCACATGACGTCGCCGTAGAGGCCGGCGCCGGACTTCCCTTCGTTCGCTTTCGAAACGTAGAGCGGCACGTGCGGCATGGAGTGGGCGAGGTAGAGGAAGAAGGGTTGGTCCTTGTTCTCGCCGATGAACTTCACCGCGCGCTCGGTGTAGTCGGTGGTGAGGCGGGTCTGGTCCTCGGGCGTGACCTCTTGGTCGACGATCTCGTCGCCCTCGACCATCGGCAGGACCGGCCAACGTTTGAGGCGTTCTTCGGGGGGTAGGTGGCGCACGCCCGGGTGGTGCGGCCACATGTCGTTGGAGTACGGCAGGCCGTAATATTCGTCGAACCCGTGGTGGATCGGCAGCGAGCGCTTGTGGTCGCCGAGGTGCCACTTGCCGAACATGCCGGTGGCGTAGCCCTTCGACTTGAGCAGTTCGGGGATGAGCACCTCGTCGGGGTGGATGCCGTGCTTGGCCTTCGGCCCGGGCGCGCCGAACATCCCGAGCCGGTTCGGGTAGCAGCCGGTGAGCAGCGCGCAGCGCGAGGCCCCGCAGACGGCCTGGGCGACGTAGAAGTCGGTGAACTTCCGCCCCTCGGCGGCCATGCGGTCGAGGTTCGGCGTCGCGTACCCTTCGGCGCCGAAGCAGCCGACATCGCCGTAGCCCTGGTCGTCGGTGAAGATGATGACGACGTTCGGCGAGGAGCTGTCGCCCGCAGGCGCGGCCTGCGCCGATGCGGGAAACAAAGCGGTGGCCGCGAGGGCGGCGGCGGCGAGTGGGGGCAAGGGATTCATCGACCTGATGAAACACCGGGAGGCGTGTCGGTCCAAGGAAATCTGGATGCGCGGACGCGAAGGGGCGGCGGGTCACCCCCGGTGGGGCGGCCTCTGCCAAGCCGCCGTCGAAGGCACGGTCGACGGCAGGGGCGCCACCGGTTGCACTGTCAGCTGGTGGGCCACCAGTATAGGCGGAATCTCTGCTCGCGAGGAGAGTAGCCACCGATCATCCCCCGATCGCCGACGTAGAAACTCAAACCGTCAAAGTCCACATCGAAAACTTGGCGCCAGTCCTCCACGGCCGGGTGTTTGGACTTCGCCGAGACCGCGCCGGCCCGTTCTCTCGAAGCGGGGATCGCGTCGAGCCCCAGTGCGTTGGCAAGCGCCATCGCTTCATCCACCGAACACCGCGCGATCCATCGATAGGACGTGCCATCGCCGAAGGTGTGGCGCTTCTCGAAGTGCTCGAAAGGGACGTCCGGTAGCTTCGAGAGCCCTGTGGCGCGAGCCAGCTGCGCCGCCGGAGTGCTCGACAGCGCGCTATGGATAAGAACCGATCCCAGTCCGATGGTCGCAACCAGCATCACGGTCCCGCCGCCGATGAGCCTCGACAACCCCACCGCAACAAGACCGGCGAGCGTGAGGATTGGGATCATAAAGATCCCGTAGAACTCCAGGTAACCGCACCCCGGCTCCCAACCCCGAGTCAACGAGCCTCCCCCTTCGTCGAGTATGACGCTCAACGCGAAGACGAGGCCCGCGAGGAAGGCGACGAGCGCCCCGGCTCTCAGAGCGACGCGGGGCTCGCGATTGCAGAGCGCCAGCCGCATGGCCCCCCCTCATTCCCCGCCGCGCTCGACCAGCGCCACGAGTTCGCGGGCTTTGGCGGCGAGCGCTTTGACCTCCGCTTCGGTGGGGACCTTGGCGTCGCCTTCCGCCTCCGGGTCGTAGCCGCCGAGGTCGGCGAGGATACCCTCCAAGCCCTCGGCGAGGGCGGTGATGTGGGGGCGGCTCTGCAGCGCCGGATCCAGACCGTGCAGCGTCTCGACGAAGTAGGCGATGAGGTCGGTGCGGGTCAACGTCTTGGCGCGACGTCCGACTGGGTTTTGGCCAATTCCGTTTTCAGCTTCTCCCACTCCCCGAGGCCGCTGCTCTCGAGGATGCTCTTGGTGTGTTTGGTGACGCGCATGCCGGCGCCGAGCACCTTCGCCTGCTTGAGGATCGCGCGGCCGATGCCCTCGAGTTCGGAAACCTTCTCCGTCTGGACGACGAGGAAGCCGTCGGAGATGAGGGTGCCCAACACCAGCGCCACCACCGAGCGGTCGCGGGCGATCGAGTCGGGCGTCTCGCGTTGCAGCGTGTCGTAGGGGAGCGAGCCGAGCTCGTCGAGGAGCGAGAACAGCTCGCGGATCGACGGCGTGGTGAAGTGGTTGACGCCGAATTCCTCGCGGACGTGTTCGTCACCGATGAGGTCTTCGGGAACTTCCTGCGCCCCGCCTCGCTGGAGGGCGGCGAAGGGGAGCAGGGAGGCGCAGAGGAGCGTTGCGAGCGGGTTCGGCGGATGGGCTCTCATGGCTGGGCGGGCGGGCGGGCTGAGGCGGGGGCTGAAAACGGATCAACTATGCAGCGGTGGCGGGGCGCTTTCGAGCAGAATCGGTTTCGCAGTTTTGCGAAGCCCCGCTGCGGGGAGGTCGCAGATTTGCCCCTTGACCTCGTCGAGTTTGAACGGACTTTAGCCGACCTGTTTCTCTGCGGGGTGGGCGATGGGATTCCCTTCCCCAAAACGTTAGTTCTCTTCGACGCATGGACTTTGCGACCACCACTTGGATCGTCTGTTACTTCTTGGTGCTGTTCGGCCTCTCGGCCTACGGCATCCACCGTTTCGTGCTGGTCTTCCTCTACTGGAAGAACGCGCGCAACGAACCCAAGCCGCTGCGGAAATTCGAACAGCTGCCCAAGATCACCGTGCAGTTGCCGATCTTCAACGAGCAGTTCGTCGTCCGCCGCCTGATGGACGCCGTGTCGAAGCTCGAGTACCCGAAGGAGTTGCTCCAGATCCAGGTGCTCGACGACTCGACCGACGAGACGAAGGCGATCTCCGAGGAGGAGGCGCAGAAGCTCGCGGAGCAGGGCTTCGATGTCGAGTTCATCCACCGCGTCGACCGCACCGGCTTCAAAGCGGGGGCGTTGGAGAACGCGATGGGGACGGCGAAGGGCGAGCTGATCTACATCCTCGACGCCGATTTCGTGCCGCCGCCGGATGTGCTGCACGAGATGGTGCACTTCTTCACCGATGAGAAAGTCGGGGTCGTGCAGACCCGCTGGGGGCACATGAACAAGAAGTTTTCGCTGCTCACACGGGTTCAGGCGCTGTTCCTCGACGGCCACCTCGGCGTCGAGCAGACGGCGCGCAGCCGCAGCGGCCGCTTTTTCAATTTCAACGGGACGGCGGGGATCTGGCGGCGTTCCACCATCGAGGACGCCGGCGGCTGGCAGCATGACACGCTCACGGAAGACCTGGATCTCAGCTACCGCGCGCAGATGAACGGCTGGCGCTTCATCTACCTGAAGGACGTCGTCACGCCGGCGGAGCTGCCGCCCGACATGAACGGGTTCAAGTCGCAGCAGCACCGCTGGGCGAAGGGTTCCGCGCAGACCTGCCTGAAGATGCTCGGGCCGGTCTGGCGCAGCGACGTCCCGCTGCTGGTGAAACTGGAGGCGACGGCACACCTGACGGCGAACTTCGCCTACCTGCTGCTGTTCTTCCTCTGCATCCTGGTCAACCCCGCCATGCACCCCGAGTCGGGTTGGGTGAAGATGGTGCTGCTCGACCTGCCGATCTTCGTGGCGACCTCGGTCTCGGTGACGGTCTTCTACGCCACCGCCCAGATCGCCGTGAACCCGGTCCCGTGGCGCTGGCTGCGCGAGATCCTGTATCTCCCGGTCTTGCTGGCGCTGGGGATCGGCATGTCGATCAACAACGGCAAAGCGGTGCTCGAGGCCCTGCTCGGCCAGCAGTCCGACTTCGTCCGCACGCCGAAATACGGCCACGAGAAGAGCGGCGGCAACAAGGTCGCCCGGCGCAAGTACCGCGCCCTGCGCTCGTTCATCCCGGTGTTGGAGTTGATGGCTTTCCTCTACTTCAGCTACCTGGTCTACGACGCTCTCTTGGCGGGCAACTGGGTTTCGGCTCCGTTCCTGATGCTGTTCCAGATCGGCTTCTTCATGGTGGGCTACGGCTCGCTCCGCCCCCATCTGCCGCGCTTTGTCCTCGGGGGCGAGGCCCGCGCCTAGGAGGCTCCTGGCCCGGAGCTTGGTGATCGATCCGGGCTAGCCCAATGGCGCTTGGATAAGGAAAGGCATCGACGGTGGCAGCGTCCCGGTGCCCGCTCGCTTGGAGCCGTCAAGGCATCCGGGGCGTCCCGGTGGCTCGACCCGCTGGGTTTCATGGCGAGGTCCTTCCGGCGCTGCACTTGTCAGGAGGACACGCCGCCTTCCCCGCAGGCGTCGAAACCCGCATCACGCCCACCATTCCACTCCCGCACTGTCACCCTGAGCAACGCGAAGGGCCTCTCACCGCGGTCCGCGTCTCCGGAGCCATTCGCGGTGAATGACCCCAGCGCCTCCCCGGTTGGGAACTCGACTCCGAGGGGCCTGTACCGCGCACGGCGAAGACGGCGGCACCCACGAGGATCTCCCGGAGCGAGCATCGGTCCCGTTCTCGACCCGAACCGCCGGGAACCCGGCTTCACCGGCCATCTGCACACACCGCCCTGACCGCCCTCAAGTCCGCGGAGCTGTCACCCTGAGCAACGCGAAGGGCCTCTCACCGCGATCCGCGTCAGCGCAGCCATTCGTGTTGAACGATCCTACCGCCTCCCCGGTTGGGAACTCGACTCCGAGGGGCCTGTACCGCGCACGGCGAAGACGGCGGCACCCACGAGGATCTCCCGGAGCAAGCATCGGTTCCGTCCTCGGCCCAAACCGCCGAGAACCCGGCTGAACCAAGCGCCATTCCCGCTAGTCCGGATCGATCACCACATCCGCCGGCGAGGCGCCGCCGATCGTTGATGCTGAGTAGGCGGCGGCAGGGATCGGCGAAGCGGCTGGGTAGACACCCTGCCCGAGCCGTTCCCAACGGCAACACCCTCAGCATCAACGAGGGCAAGCCGCAGCCCGGAGCTTGGTGATCATTCGGGCTAGTCCCGCTCGTCGAACAGGTCTTGAAAACTGTTGTTGCTGAGGATGTGCAGGACTTGCCAGCGACCGGACATCGAGAGGTAGCAGACCACCTCCCAACGCAGGGGATAGTCTTCGCTGTAGGTGAGGTAGGTGAAGCGGATCATGCGGCCGCC
This sequence comes from Verrucomicrobiia bacterium, assembly GCA_030430255.1. GTDB lineage: Bacteria > Verrucomicrobiota > Verrucomicrobiia > Verrucomicrobiales > DEV007 > JAUIGD01. The sequence continues at coordinate 6,101 of JAUIGD010000153.1, read as the reverse complement.
GACCCGCTTCACCCGCAACAACTCGTGCGCCCGGATGGCTCCGTAGTCAGCGATGATGGCGTTGCTTGTGTCGATCAGCTTCTTCACCTCCTCGTTGTTGGCGCCCAACGGTGCGCCACGCAGCAGTTCGGTGAAGGCGTCGCTCACCTCCCCGCTCTCGATGGCCGTGAAGAAGGCCTCGACCCGCGTGCGGATCTCGCGCTCCTCGGGGAGCGGGCGATCCCCCGCCGCAAGCCCCACCGCGGAGGTCGGCGGCGTAGCCGGAGCCGCCGAATCTTGGGCGGGGCAGAGAGAGATGGCCGAAGCGACCGTGACGAGCGCGGCGAGTCGGTGGAACAGCCGGGGCGAAGCGGGGCGCAGCGGGGCGGGAGCGGTGGTCATCATCGGCGGCGAACTTGTCCCGAGAACCTCGAACCGGCAACGACTCAATCCGGCGGGAGCGATCGCAACGCGTCCCGAGAGGGTCTTGAACGGCTCCGAAATTCGGCTATTTTGTCAAAAAAATGGATTCGTCAGAAAAAAATGAACCCCTAAATGAACGGGCACGAAGGGCCGACAAGATCGTGAGGGCGCCTGAGAAATATAAAATTTGCGAGGGCTGCGAGTCGATTGTCGCCGAAAAAGTGGCGATTTGCCCAAACTGTCACGCCTACCGATTCAACGCCGATCGGGATATGGTTATCGCTCAGGCTCAAGAACTTGGGAAGCGGGAGGCGAGGTCGGTATTGGCCACGGATCTCGACTGAGAACGAAATAATCGGCCGCGGGGTGGAATCGGAGGGGGCGCCTGCGTCTCACAACCGCGATTAAATGATTGCGCAGAAAGATGAATTGCTCTTCATTTAGTTTGTTGACCCGCTTCTAGGGGGGCGGTAAACTATTGACTTGTATTAACAACCTAACCAACCAACCCAACCAACCTTAGTCTATGAAGATCCGCAGCATTGCAGCCCAAGGTGCAGCCGTTCTCGGCAGCGCCGTGCTGGTGTCCTCCGCGAGTGCCGGAGTCACTGCCGCTCCGAAGAGCGAAAGTTTCACCACCAACGAGCCCTTCGACCTCGGTGCCGAAGTGAGCGTTGGCTACGATTCCAAGTACGTCTTCCGCGGCGTCGATCTTGGCGACAACCTCATCTGGGGTGACGTCAACCTCACCGTCCCGGTCAACGACACCGTCAGCCTCAACGCCGGCACCTGGTACGCCACGCTGGCCGACGACGACTACGATGAGCTCAACCTCTACGCCGCTCTTTCCGCCGACCTCGGCGCGTTTGAAGTGGGTCTTGGCCTCACCTGGTACTACTTCCCGATGACCGATGACGACGCGCTTGAGCCCGGCATCACCATCGGCACCAGCGCCGGTCCGATCGACTTGAGCCTCGGCTACTACTACGACCTCGAGGTCGATGGCAGCTACATCGAACTCGCCGCCGAGACCGCGATCGAACTCACCGACACCGTTTCCCTCGTTCCGGGTGTGTCCGTCAGCTACGGCGACGACTACTACGGCGTGAGCGGCTTCAACAACGTCGGCCTCAGCCTCGCGCTGCCGATCGCCCTCACCGACCGTGCCACCCTCACCCCGTATGTCGCCGGCTCGCTCGCCATCGACGCGCTTGAGGACCTTGGCGAAGACGACCACATCTACGGTGGTGTCAGCCTCGGCGTCAGCTTCTAATTCGGATCCCTCCGAGAGAACTGACTGAAATTCAGGGAGACCCCCGGCTGCGAGGCCGGGGGTCTTTTTTGTGCCTGCGTCCGTCGTCCCCATGATCCCGACCGCCCTCGTCCTCGTTGACGGCTCCGCCGGTCGCGAGTTCGACTACCAGATCCCCGCGGCGCTCGAGGGCGCCGTCGAGGTCGGGACGCGCGTGAAGATCCCCCTGCGCAACCGCGCCGCGACGGGGACGGTGGTGGCGGTCGGCGAAGTGGCGGAGGGCACGCGCGAGGCAGGCTACCTGCGGCCGATCGCCGCAGTGATCGGCGACCGCCCCATCCTCACGCCCGGATTGATCGAACTCGGCCGCTGGATCGCCGGCTACTATTGCGCGCCGATGGAGGCGGTCATGCGCAGCCTCATCCCGGAGGCGGTGCGCGGCGAAACGCATGACTTCCAACGCCGGCAGTTCGCCGGGTTGCTCCGCGAGCCGACCGAGGAGGAGCTTGCCCAACTGGAGAGGCGCGCCAAGCGTCAAGCCTCGGTCCTGTCAGAGCTCCGCGCCGCTCGGAAACCCATCGCCGTGACCCATTTCGGGAGCGGCGGGCGGGCGGCGCTGGACGGCTTGGTGAAGAAGGGGCTGGTGGAGCTGAAGATGGAGATCGTCGGCCGCGACCCGCATCGCGACGAGCAGTTCGTTCCCAGCGCCCCGCTGGCGCTGACCGCCGAGCAGGCCGGGTGCCTGCAGGCCGTGCGGGCCGCCGTCGCCGACCCCGGTTCGGCGAAGCCCATCCTGCTCCGGGGCGTCACCGGCAGCGGCAAGACCGAAGTGTACCTCCAGGCGATCGCCGGCACCATCGCCGCCGGCAAGACCGCGCTCGTGCTGGTGCCGGAGATCTCGCTGACCCCGCAGACGGTCGGCCGTTTCAAGAGCCGCTTCGCCGAAACCCAGGATGCGGTCGCCGTCCTCCACAGCCACCTCAGCGGTGGCGAGCGCTTCGACGAATGGCACAAGATCGTCTCCGGGGACGCCAAGATCGTCATCGGCGCCCGCAGCGCCCTGTTCGCACCGCTCGCCGACCTCGGCCTGATCGTCGTCGACGAGGAGCACGAGAGCAGCTACAAGCAGGACAAAGCGCCGCGCTACCACGCGCGCGACGTCGCCGTCGTGCGCGGCAAGCTCGAGGGCTGCGCCGTCCTGCTCGGTAGCGCGACCCCTTCCCTCGAGTCCTGGCACAACGTCGGGGTCGGCAAGTACGCGCTCGCCGAGTTGCGCGAGCGCGTGGATGACAAGGCGATGCCGCTCATCCGCGTGGTCGACATGCGCAAGGAGGCGCGCAACCAGTCGAAGTCCGGTGGCCCGGCGATCCTCTCCGAGCGCCTGCGCTCGGCGGTCGACCGCCGCCTCGAACGCGGCGAGCAGACCATCCTGTTCCTGAACCGGCGCGGCTTCGCGACCTCGCTGGTCTGCCCCGGTTGTGGCGAGCCGATCGGCTGTCCCCACTGCAGCGTGACGCTCACCTTCCACCGCGCCGCCGAGCGGTTGATCTGCCATATCTGCGGCCACCAGCGGGTCGCGCCCCGGAAATGTCCCGCCTGTGGCGACCCCTCCATCCGCTTCGCCGGATACGGCACCGAGAAGGTCGAGGAGATCCTGCGCAAGGTCTTCGCCAAGGCGCGGATCGCACGGGTCGATACCGACACCATGTCGCGCAAGGGCGCGCTGCGCGAGACGTTGAACGCCTTCAAGGCGGCGAAGATCGACATGCTCGTCGGCACGCAGATGATCGCCAAGGGGCTGCACTTTCCCAACGTCACGCTGGTCGGCATCCTCAACGCCGACATCGGACTGCACATCCCCGACTTCCGCGCTGGCGAGCGCTGCTTCCAGCTCCTCACCCAGGTCGCCGGCCGCGCCGGTCGGGGCGAACTCGAGGGCGAAGTCGTGGTGCAGACCTTCACCCCCCACAGCCCCTCGATCCAGTTCGCCCGCCACCACGACTTCGAGGGCTACGCGGAGCAGGAGCTGGAGTTCCGCAAGGCTTTCTCCTACCCGCCCTACCACCACTGCGTGCTCGTCTCCACCCGCGGCGAGCACGCACGGCGCGCCGAGTTCACCCTCGAGACGCTGCACAAGCGCCTCGCCGCCGAACCGCCCGACGGCCTGCTGATCGGCGAGCCCGTCGAGGCGCCGTTGCAGAAGGCCCAGGGGCAGTTCCGCTACCAGTTGATGCTGCGCGCGCCCACGGCGCCGCGGATCACCCGGCACCTGGCCGCCGTCCTCAAGGGATTCACGACGCCGGAGGACGTCTACATCGCCATCGACGTCGACCCCCTTTCGCTCTCCTGATGGCCCGTTGATTGCGAGAAGGTTACGGCGGCGCCTGCGACCGGGGGGATCGCTAGCTGACGCTCGCAATCGGGAATAGTTCGGCCTATGGTACCCTCGTAACTCGGGGCGTTCTCCCCGCACTACCTGACCAAAAAATGAAGAAACTCCTTACAGCAATGTTGGGCGTCTTCGCTCTGAGCTTCGGCGCTGCCGTTGCGGACGAGGACGCGGAACTCACCACCTATAACGTCCAGATGTCTGGCGTGACATGAGCAGGCTGCAAAACGTACGTCCGTGGGGCGTTCAAAAAGCTTGAGGGTGTCGTCGCTGAAGACCTTACCAAGGACATCCTCATCACGGCCGGCGAACAGCCGGGCAAGCAGAAGGTCGTCTTCAAGTCGACCAAGGGCGATCTGACCAAAGATCAGCTCATCGCAGCCATCGGCGACCGCAAGGATCGCTTCGTCGTCGAGGCCGTCGCCACTGAGAGTGACTAGCGGAGGCCTCTCAGGCCTTCATTGTCGCTCAGGTAAAACCCAAGCAAAATAGCGGGAGAACGATTCCCAGCGGCCCCGGAGCGATCCGGGGCCGCTTTTTTTTCTGGCGGACGATCCGCCCTCCCGAACGAGGCGCGATTTGCAAAACCACCCCGGTGGGCTATTCTCCCCATCCGGCGGCGGAAAGCGCGATTAGCTCAGGGGTAGAGCACATGCTTCACACGCATGGGGTCGTTGGTTCAAATCCAACATCGCGCACCACCTCCCCAGCTTGGCCGGGTGTGCCAGAAGGTGACACTACGGGACAGGACCGCGAGGATTCATCAGGATCTTCCCCGTCCGCAAGCCCTGAGCCCCCCTCCGGCTGTGTCGGATCGTGACACTCCGTGCCTTCACCGTGGGAACGTATATGGGAACGTTCCGCGGGTAGCAGCGGGGGCAGATCGCGGAGGAACTGGGCGACGGGGAGGACTTTCTGGTCCGTGTAGACTTTCGTCGTTAGCCGCTCCTCGGAGTGCCGCATGGCCTGCATCGCAATCCTCGTCGGAATCTTGGCCCCCGCCATCCGGGTGTTGAACGTCTTTCTGAGAGCATGGAAGTCGGCCCGCTTCCCAAAATCGTCTACAAATTCAATCCCGGCGGCGTCTAGATCCCGTCTGAACTGACGCAGCCTGTGGGGAACCTTCAACACCGGGGTGTTCGGCCTGACACTATCTGGCTGGTGCCGTTTTAGTTCGGCAACCACTTCGTCGTGCAAGAACAGGTGAGCTTCCTCATCGTTCTTTGTCGTGGACGCCCTTGCCACTAGGTGCGGCGGGTCCTCGTCGAGTGTCAGGTCGCCCCAGCACAGCCCTTCCAACTCCGCACGTCTAAGGCCCGTGTGGAGGGCGACAAGATAGACGAGGCGGCGGTCTGGGGTTGCCACCCGGAGCAATTCGGCCACCTCGCTGGCCGTGAGGGCGCGGCGCTCCCGTTTCTGCTCGGTGCATTTCACCTTTTTGACGGACGCGAGAGGATTGCTGTCGAGGTAGTCCTCTTCGACGAGCCAGTTCGCGAAGGTTGCGAACGAGGATAGGTAGTGGTTCAGCGTTCGCGGAGAACGGGGCTGCTTTCTCGTGATGTTCTCTCGACGCCACTTGTTAAAGCCCGATTTCGAAACATCGGCGAGCGTCGCCCACCCGGCCTCAGTGCAGACTCCGGTGACGAACCCCCGCATGTTCTTGACGTACTTTTCACCAACGCCCTGAGAGACAAGTTCATCGAGGAAGTCTTCGAGCAGAGCTGAAATCTGAGAGTGGCGGGCTTCGGTCTTACGCTTTGGCGGGGCGATGCCGCTGAGTTCGCGTTCCTTCTGTTCGACCCACTCAGACAGCTTTCTTTGAGCGACCTGTTTGTCGCGGACGCCGAGAGACTCGCTCCGGTAGTTGGCCTCGCCGGGGAGGCGGTAACGAATCTGCCAGATCTTCCGATTCGAACCTTTGTGGAGATGTGCGCATAGGCGGCTCATGAGCGCCCCCTTTCTAGATTCAGAAGGTAGGATTCCACCTCGTCCTCGAAAAAATAGCTCCGATTTCCCTGCTTGATCGGCTCCGGCAGGCGGCCTTCGTCGATCCGGCGG
>JAUIGD010000613.1 GCA_030430255.1 Verrucomicrobiia bacterium | reverse complement strand
GATCGAAAAACAAAAAAAGCGCCGCCTCCCCGGAGGTCGGGGGGGCGGCGCCCGGTGAATAGCGTCGGCGGGGTCCGGACAGGACGCCCCGGCACGGCTTAGCCGGCCTCGGCGATCGTCTGCAGGACGCGACCGGCGATGGCGTAGGGATCGCCCTGCGAATTCGGACGGCGGTCTTCGAGGTACCCCTTGTAGCCGTTCTTCACGAACGAGTGCGGCACGCGGATCGAGGCTCCCCGGTCGGCGATCCCCCAGCTGAACTTGTCGATCGACTGCGTTTCGTGCAGGCCGGTCAAGCGCATGTGGTTGTCGGGACCATAGACAGCGATGTGCTCGTCGCGGAACTTCTCGAAGGCGTCCATGAGCCTCTTGAAGTATTCCTCACCGCCCTCCTCACGCATCTTCTCGGTCGAGAAGTTGCAGTGCATGCCGGAACCGTTCCAATCGCCCGTGAAGGGCTTGCAGTGCCACTCGACATCGACCCCGTACTTCTCGCAGGTGCGGAGCAGGAGGTACCGGGCGACCCACATCTGATCGGCGCAGTTCGCACTGCCCTTGCCGAAAATCTGGAACTCCCACTGGCCCTTCGCGACCTCGGCGTTGATGCCCTCGTGGTTGATCCCGGCGGCGAGGCAGAGGTCGAGGTGCTCGTCGACAATCTCGCGGGCGACATCCCCGACGACGTGGTGGCCGACGCCGGTGTAGTATTCCCCCTGGGGATCCGGATAGCCGACGGCCGGCCAACCGAGCGGGCGCCCCTCTTGGAAGAGGAAATACTCCTGTTCGAAGCCGAACCATGCGCTCGGGTCATCCGGGATGTTGGCGCGGGTGTTCGAGGGGTGCGGGGTGCCGTCCGGGAGCATCACCTCGCACATCACCAAAGCGGCGTTGCCCGAGCGCCCCGCGTCGGGATACACCGCGACCGGCTTGAGCATGCAGTCGGAGTCGCCGCCTTCGGCCTGCATCGTCGAGGAGCCGTCGAAGCCCCACTCGGGGAGCTGGTCGACGGTCGGGAATTCGTCGTAGTCCGCGATCTTGGTTTTGCCGCGGATGTTGGCGACGGGGGTGAAGCCGTCGAGCCAGAGGTATTCGAGCTTGTATTTAGCCATGGATGGATCGGTTCAGTGTAGGTTGGGTTGTTCGTTCAGAGAAGGCGCCGCTTGTAGCGGACGCCCCAGCCACCCGCAAGCAAGAAGCTCGCCAGCGGCTGACCCGAGAGACATGAGCAATCCGCGTGCCAGAATCGCATCGAACCGCGATCGCATTGCACTGCACTGCAAGTCCGACCGCCTCCTAGCCCGGATCGATCACCACATCCGCAGGCGAGGCGCCGCCAGTCGTTGAGGCTGAGTAGGCGGCGGCAGGGATCGGCGCTGCGGCTGGGTGGACACCCTGCCCGAGCCGTTCCCAACGCCAACACCCTCAGCGTCAACGAGGGCGAGCCACAGCCCGGAGCTTGGTGATCGATTCGGGCTAGCCCGGATCGATCACCACATCCGCAGGCGAGGCGCCGCTGATCGTTGAGGCTGAGTAGGCGGCGGCAGGGATCGGCGAAGCGGCTGGGTGGACACCCTGCCCGAGCCGTTCCCAACGGCAACACCCTCAGCGTCAACGAGGGCAAGCCGCAGCCCGGAGCTTGGTGATCGATCCGGGCTAGCCCGGCAAGAGCGCCGGGAGGATCATGAGCAGCGCCGTGAGGAGGATGGCCGCGAAGAGGATGCCCACCACCCCGAAAAGTTTCCACAGCCCCTTCAACTCCATCGCCACCCGCTCGGATTCGCTCATCCCCGCGCCCTCCCCCGCCCATCGCAGCACGGCCACGAGCTTGAACGATTTGAGTCCGGCGGCGATCAAGAGCGCGCCGAAGGGCATGGTAAGGATGCCCATCCAAGTTGCGATCGCCCCGTCGCCGTCGCCACGAAGCCAAAGGATGCCCAGCACGATCGCCAGGGCGCCCGCGCCGAGCATCGTGATGCCGCAGTAGCGCACCCACGGTCGCAAGCCGAGCCATAGCCCAGCCAGCCGCTCGGAGATGCCCGCTCCCTCCACGCTGTAACCGGCCGCTTCCGAGTAGTCCGGCCGCAGATCCTCCTGTGCCGACGGCGGCAGGGCGTAGGGGTCGTCGTCTTGCATCGCCGCCTCCCTACACGGAAGCGCGGCGTCCGGGAAGCGCAAAACATCCTGCTGGCGGGTGCGAGGAAGCGCTTGCGCCCTGCGCTCGCCCGATGTTGGAATGGGGTCGCACGCCGATGGGCGGCTCTGGCCATGGCCGAAGCGAAGAAGATCGATACCTTGCAGAACATCGAGTTGGCCGAGGGCGTGGAAATCCGCCTGCGCCCCGCCGGCGCCTTGGTTCGGGGTTGGGCGTTCCTCCTCGACCTCTTGTTCCGCGGGATCTGGTTCCTGGTTCTCAGCGTTGTCACCACCCTCTTCGGCGCGTTCGTCAACGCCTCGGTC
>JAUIGD010000152.1 GCA_030430255.1 Verrucomicrobiia bacterium | reverse complement strand
AGAAGGACGGATTCACCGTGGCGTTCACCAAGCCCGCCGCGGCGGGGCTGGAGGCGAAACCGGAGGTGCGCCACTGGGGATACCTCTACCACGGGAAATACGGCTCGCCGAAGGTCGACGAGAGGGCGGTCGAACCCGGCGCCCCCGCCTGGAGCGCCGACCGCACGCGGGTCAAGATCCCGCTGCCGGAGCTGGTCGGAGGCCGCGTCTACCGCATCACCCTCCCCGGCGACCTGCAGGCCGAGGGCGGGTCCGCCCTGACCAACCGCTCGCTCTACTACACGCTCAACCGCAAACGCTAAGCCCCGTGCTCCGCCTCTGTGTGACCGCCGCCGCCGCCGCCGGCGCCCTGCTCGCGGCCGCCCCGGCGCTCCGCGCCGACGAGGCGGCGCAGGCCCTCGTGCTCGCGACCTACAAACTGCAGGGCGACGGCTCGACGGCGACCGGCTTGGCGATCGAGCACGGCGGGGCGCTCTACCTCGTCACCGCCGAACACGTCTTCGCGCAGATGAAAGGGCGCCGGTTCACCCTCGTCTCGCGCACCGAGAATGACGACGGCACCTACGGGCGCGACGAGATCAAAGTGGCGCTCCGCGGCGACGGCGGGGAGGCGCTTTGGGAGAAACACCCGCGGGAGGACCTCGCGCTGTTGAAGCTCCCGGACTCGGTCGCCGTCGGGGCGCTCCCCTCGACCTGCCTGGCCACCGAGGAGGCCATCGCGGGCGGCGTCCACGTCGGCGACGCGGTCCGCGCCGCCGTCTTCCCCGAGCAGTCTGAGGCCAACGGGGCCGGGTTCCCGCTGCTGCGCGGCGGCAGCATCGCCAGCTTCCCGCTGGCACCGGTGCGCCCGCACCCGATGTTCCTCGTCCACACGACCACCTGGCCCGGCGACAGCGGCGGCCCGGTGATGCACGCGGCGCGCCGCGCGCCCGGTGGCGGTCCGCTGGTGATCGGACTGGTGCGCGGCATGCGCAGCATCACCGACAAGGAGAAGGCCTCGCGCTACGTGAGGACCGAGAGCAGCTACCCGCTCGACATCGCCGAGGCGCTGCACGCAGCGCTGGTTTGGGAGCTGCTCGGAGATTGACGGGTCCGGCGGCGGGCGGCGGGGAGGCCGGGCCCGTGGCTCAAGGCACCGCCGGCCGACCGGGCGCGGCCAGCCCGCTCTCGACCATCTCGCGCTTGGAGGGGCGGGGCCGCACGCGCGCCGCCGTCGGCAAACCCGTCGTCCGGTCGAACTCGTCCGCGGTGCGCAGATCGGGGACGTAGTCGCCCGTCTCCCGCTCCCAACGGTCGAGCGCGGCGCGCAGCCCCTCGAGGACCCCGGCGTGCCGCTGTTGATCGATCAGGTTCGTCAGCTCATGCGGGTCGGCCTCGCAGTCATACAGCTCCTCCGCCGGCCGCGGCTGGACGAAGTACACCGACTGCGCAGCCGACAGGCGACCCGCGGCGTGGAGGCGGATCATCGATTGGAAGGTCGGCGAGCGGACGCCGTCCGCCGAGGGCGTGAGCGGCAGGTCGGTGTACGCATTGCGGATGTATTTGAACCGCTGCGACCGCACCGCCCGGGCATGTGCCTCGTAGTCGTGCCAGTTCTGCTCGGCGAAGGCGAACTCGCGCACCGTCGCCCCGGGGTCGCCCAACACCGGCGCGAAGCTCACCCCTTGGAACGTCCCGCCCGCGGCGACGCCCGCCAGCTCCAGCAGGGTCGGCGCGATGTCCACCGCGCTGACGAGGCTGTCGGTCGCATCTCCCGCCGCGACCCGCCCAGGCCAACGGACGATGAGCGGCGTGCGGATGCCGGAATCGTAGATCGTCGTCTTGTCGCGCGGGAAGGGCCGCCCGTTGTCGGACATGAACAGCACCAGCGTGTCGTCCGCGACCCCTTGGGCGGCGAGCTCGGCCAGGACCTTGCCGACATACTTGTCGAGCCGCTCGACCTCGTCGTAGTAGAGCGCGTAGTCGCGCCGCACGGCGGGGGTGTCTAGGTGGTAGGGCGCGATCCGCACCCGCGCCGGGTCGGCCGGGTCGGGCACGATGCCCTCGTGGTATGGGCGGTGGGGATCGAGCGCCGCGAGCCAGAGGAAGAAGGGCCGCTCGGCGGGCCGCTCACGGAGCAACGGCACCCACTCCGTGCAGCCGGACTGCGCCTCGCCCTCGGTCGTCTCGACGAACTCACCCGCCCTCCCCGCCTCGCCGGCGGGCAACTGGAACCCGGAGGTGTCGGTCTCGCGCACCAGGTCGAAGCGCCCCCGCGCGGCGTCGCCGAGGTGCCACTTCCCCGCCGCCGCCGCCCAATAGCCGGCCTCGCGCAGCTTCTCGACGAAGGTCACCTGCGCCTCCGGCAGCGGCCAGTGCAGCTCCTCGGCGTCGGTATTGTGCGGGTAGCGGCCGGTGATGATCGAACAGCGCGACGGCGAACACGACGAGGCGGTGAGGAAGGCGCGGTCGAAGCGCAGCCCCTCGCGCGCCAGGCGGTCGATGTTCGGCGTCGAAACCTCGGGGTTCCCGTAGGCGCCGGAGTCGTCCCAGGCCAGGTCGTCGGCGATGATGAGCACGATGTTCGGGCGCTCCGCGCCGCCTCCCGCCGGGGTGGCGGGCGCTGGCGAGACAGAGGCCGCTGCGGCGATCAGAAGCGGGAGGCGCATCGGTGGCAAGTGGCGGATCAAAAGCGGTAGGCGCGCAGCTCGCGCCGCCAGCGGTCGATGTTCCCGAGCGCGGCGGGCAGCGTGTTGTACCCCCTGTAGGTCACGTTCTCGATCACCCCGAGCAGCGCATAGTCCGCATAGACGGGAGCGTCGCCGAACAGGAAAGGCCCCTCGCCGAGGCTCCGCTCCGCGGGCCCCAACAGATCGGTGAAGCGCGCGAACAGCTCGCCGCGCCGGGCGCGCCAATCCTCGACACAGCCGGCCCCGAACTTGCGCTCCTTGTGGCGGACGATCATCGCCCGGGCGACGACGTCGTCGATCGCATCGAGGTAGAACGGATCGACGAGGACGAAGCCGGCGAGCTCGAACTCGTTCTCGATCTGCCCGACCAGCGGCAGGTGCGCCGCCTCGATCCGCGCCGGGAACAACCGCCCGCCGGCGAACCGTCGATCGACATAGCGGGCGATGTCGATCGAGTCGGGCGAAGACTCCATCACCAGTTCGCCGTCGTGCTCCAACATCGGCACCTGGTAGTAGCGGCCCCCGCTGCGCCGGATCACCTCCTCGCGGGTGTGGGGGGTCACCTCGGCGACCTCATAGCCGGCCCCCAAGGCCTCGAGGGAGGCGGTGATCGGGATGCAGTAGGGGCTGTGCGCCATCTGGTAGACCTTCAGAGCCATGGCCCACACCAACGCCCCCCTCGCCGCGGGCGCAAGGCGGTTCCATCCAGCGCCCCCCGACGTCCCGGGTGGCCGGCCGGGTGCCAAGCGGGCGGGCAAGGCGACGCCTCCCCGTCGATGCCCTCACCCTGAAACGGGTGCGATCCGGGCTGGGAGCCTTTCGGACTCGCCGGTCGCGCCCGTCCCGGCGCGATTCGCCCGCCGCGCCCGTCCCGGCGCGATTCGCCCGCCGCGCCCGTCCCGGCGCGATTCGCCCGTCGCGCCCGTCCCGGCGCGATTCGCCCGTCGCGCCCGACCCGGCGCGATTCGTGATCGAATGTGCCCAGGCTGCCCCGCCGTCTCGTCGCTGATCGAGCCCCTATTTGAAGAACTGGATCGTGAGCGGGTACTTCCACACCTCGCCATCGTTCGCCTTCAGGCCGCCGATGATCGCGAACACCACCCCGGCGATGGCGAGTGCGGGCAACAGCAGGAAGCCGATCAGGACGAAGATCAACGCCGCGCAGATCAACGAGTAGATCAGGGCGGAGATCAACCAGTTGGTGACGTTCTTCCCATGCGCATCGATGATCGGCGATTCGTTCTTCTTCATCTGCCAGAGGATGATGGGCAGGACAAATCCGGCGCCCACCACGACGAATCCGGCGAGCTGGGACAGATGGATGAACATCGACCACTGGTTCACGTTGAGCGACGACGAGCCGGGACCGGCTGCCCCCCCGGCACCTTGCGATCGCTCCATCAACTTGGCCTTGGCCTGGGCAAACTCCTCCTCGGTGATCAATCCGTCAGCCCTCTGTTTCCCCAGTTTCTCGATTTCTTCGGAAATGTTCATGGCTCGCATTCTCCACACCCTCGGACGGGAAAGCAATCCGAATCCGCGCACGGCGCCGCCCGATTTCCATGGGGATTCAGCCGACGGCGGGGAGTGCTCTCCGTAAGCGCACCACCCGCCCCGATGACCCGGCTCCCCGCCCTCCCCGCCCTCACGCTCGCCCTCGCCTGCGCCGCGCCCTCCGCCACGGCCGTGATCGACTTCAACAAGGACATCCGGCCGCTGCTGTCCAAGAAGTGCTTCAGCTGCCACGGCCCGGACTCCCACACCCGGGAGGGTGGGCTGCGGCTCGACCGGGCCGACGGCGAGGACGGCGCCCACGCGGGCGCGATCGTGCCGGGCGACGTCGAGGGCAGCGAACTCTGGCACCGCGTGCTCGGCGCCGACGCCGACGAGGTCATGCCGCCGCCCGATGCGAACATCGAGCCGGTCACGGCAGAGGAGCGCGCGCTCCTGAAAGAGTGGATCGCCGGCGGCGCGGAGTACGAAGCGTTCTGGGCCTTCGTCCCGCCGCGCCCGGCCGCACCGCCGGAGGTCGCCGACCCGCGCTGGGCCGCGCAGCCGATCGACCGATTCGTCGCGGCGCGCCTCGCCGAGGAGGGGCTCGCGCCGAAACCGGAGTCCGACAAACGCACGCTGATCCGGCGGGTCTCCTTCGACCTGACCGGCCTGCCACCGAGCACCGGGGAGATCGCCGAATTCCTCGCCGACGGCTCCCCGGACGCCTACATGAAGCTCGTCGACCGCCTGCTGGCCAAACCTCAATACGGCGAACACATGGCGAAGTATTGGCTCGACCTGGTGCGCTTCGCCGACACCAACGGCATGCACCACGACCACTATCGCGACATGACGCCCTACCGCGACTGGGTCATCCGCGCCTTCAACGACAACATGCCCTACGACACCTTCGTGGTCGACCAGATCGCCGGCGACCTGCACCCGCGACCCTCACAGGACCAGCTGATCGCCTCCGGCTTCAACCGCCTGCACCTCATCATCGACGTCGGCACCGCCCTGCCCGAGGAGAGCTTCTTCAAGAACGTCGTCGACCGCGTGTCCTCGGTCGGCACCGCCTTCATGGGGCTGACCATGCAATGTGCGGTGTGTCACGATCACAAGTACGACCCGATCACGATGGCGGACTTCTACCAGCTGTCGGCATTCTTCAACAACTTCGACGGCGGGCCCGAGACCGGCCGCCGCGGCACGCCCGACTTCAAACGCGGCCTGCAGCCGCCCTACATCGAACTCGGGGATGGCCGCGCGGCGATGGTCATGAAGGAGCGCGCCGAACCCCGCCCCGCCTACCTCCACGAACGCGGCGCCTACGACAAGCCCGGCGCGGAGGTCGCGCGCGACACGCCGGCCTTCCTGCCGCCGCTGAGGAAGGGCGGCGAGGTCGCCACGCGCATGGACCTGGCGGGGTGGATGGTCGCCCGCGACCACCCGCTGACCGCGCGGGTGGCGGTGAACCGCTTTTGGCAACAGCTGTTCGGCACCGGGATCGTCCGCACCGCGGAGGACTTCGGCGCCCAGGGTGAACACCCCAGCCACCCGCAGCTGCTCGACCACCTGGCGCTGCGCTTCGTCGATTCGGGCTGGGACGTGAAGGCCCTGATGCGCGAGATCGTCACCAGCGAGACCTACCGGCAGTCGTCCAAGGCGCCGCGCGCCGAGTACGAGGGCGACCCCGCCAACCGCCTGCTCGCGCGCGGGTCGCGGTTCCGGCTCGACTCGGAGATGGTGCGCGACGGCGTGCTCGCGGCGACCGGCCTGCTGAATCCCGAGATGTACGGCAAGAGCGTCAAACCGCCCCAGCCGGAGGGCCTGTGGAAGATCGTCGCCATGCCCAGCTCCTTCCCCCGCGAGTTCCAGCCCGACAGCGGCGACGCCATCTACCGGCGCAGCGTCTACACCTTCTGGAAGCGCGGCCTGCCGCCGCCGCAGATGACCATCTTCGACGCGCCCGAGCGCACCGCCTGCATCGCCCGCCGCGAGCGCACCAACACGCCGCTGCAGGCGCTGTTGCTGATGAACGAGGAGCAGTACTTCGCCGCCGCCCGCCACCTCGCCACCCGTTTGCTGGAGCTCGACGACGGCGAGCGGCTGGCCAGCGCCTACGAGGCGGTCACCTCCCATCTGCCCGACGCCGAGACCGCAGCGGCGCTGCGAGAAGGCCTGGACGGCTTCCGCGAACGCTACGCGGGGGACGCGGAACTCACCCGCGACCTCGTCGGCGACGCCGGCCCCGAGCTCGCCGAGTGGACGATGCTCGTCCACTCGTTGCTGAACCTCGACTCCACCAAGACGCGCGAATGACGACGACCACCACCACCGAAACCGGCGCGCTCCAGCGTTACAGCGACCTCCAGAACCGGCGCGCGTTCATGCGCAGATCGGCGATGGGCCTCGGCGCCGCCGCCTTCGGGGCGCTGTTCGGCGACCGCGCCGCCGCCGCCCCGGCCGCGGGCCTGCACCACCCGGCCAAAGCCAAGCGCGTCATCTTCCTGTTCATGGCCGGCGCCCCCAGCCAGCTCGACCTGTTCGACTACAAGCCCGAGCTGCACCGGCGGTTCAAACAGCCGCTGCCGCCCAGCGTCAGCATGGGCCAGCGCGTCACCGCGATGACCAAGGGCAAAGCCCAGCTCGTCGCGCCGTCGATGTTCAATTTCGAACGCAAGGGGGCCAACGGCCTGTTCATGAGCGAGCTGCTCCCGCACCTGTCGGGCGTGGTCGACGAGCTCTGCCTCATCAAATCGACCCACACCGACGCCATCAACCACGACCCCGGCAAGACCTTGTTCTGCACCGGATCGGAGATCCCGGGCAAAGCGAGCCTCGGCGCCTGGCTGAGCTACGGGCTGGGCCGGATGAACGCCAACCTGCCCGACTTCATCGTCCTCAACTCCGCCTTCTGGACCGGCGGCACCGGCAACGTGCAGGCCCTCTACAGCCGCCTTTGGGGATCCGGCTTCCTGCCCTCCAAACACCAGGGCGTCTCCTTCCAACCCTCCGGCGACCCCGTCCTCTTCCTCTCCAACCCCGCCGGCGTCGACCGCGGGGCGCGGCGCGCGATGCTCGACCTGGTCACCCGCCTCAACCGCGAACACGCCGCCGAGATCGGCGACCCGGAGATCGAGACCACCATCGCCCAACAGGAGATGGCCTTCCGCATGCAGGCCTCGGTGCCGGAGCTGACCGACCTCTCGGGGGAGCCGCAGGGGGTCATGGACATGTATGGCCCCGAGGTGCACAAGAGCGGCTCGTTCGCGCGCAACTGCCTGCTGGCGCGGCGCATGGCCGAGCGCGACGTGCGTTTCGTGCAGCTGTTCCACCGCGGCTGGGACCACCACGTCGGCCTGCCCAAGAAACTGCGCGGCCAGGCCTACGACATCGACCAGCCCTGCGCCGCGCTGCTGACCGACCTCAAGCAACGCGGCCTGCTCGACGACACCCTCGTCGTCTTCGGCGGCGAGTTCGGGCGCACCACCTACTGCCAAGGCAAACTGGAGCGCGACCAGTACGGGCGCGACCACCACCCGCGCTGCTTCACCACCTGGATGGCCGGCGGCGGCATCAAGGGCGGGATCGAATACGGCCAGACCGACGAGTTCAGCTACAACGTCGTCGCCGACCCCGTCCACGTCCGCGACTTCAACGCCACCATCCTGCACCAGCTCGGCATCGACCACGAGCGCCTCGTCTTCCCCTTCCTCGGCCTCGACCAACGCCTCACCGGCGTCGAGGAGACCCATGTGGTCGAGGGGATCCTGTCGTGAGGGGAGTGGGCGGCACGCGGGGAAGCGTGCGCTGCGGCCCGGACGCGGCGGCGGCGGGTCAAGATCGCCGCTCACCGCCCCGGCGGTAGATCGTCCAGTAGACGGCCGCCACGAGCAGCGCGCCGCCGACCAGGTTGCCGAGGGTGACGGGGATGAGGTTCGCAGCGAGGTCGCCGGCGTCGAGGTGGTGGCGGGGGCGGACCACGAATTCCCGTTGCAGCATGCCCAAGGGGATGAAGTACATGTTGGCGACGCAGTGCTCGAAGCCGGCGGCGACGAAGGCGGCGACCGGCGGCACGATGGCGAGGACCTTGCCGGCGACCTCGCGGGCGCCCATGGCGATCCAGACGGCGAGGCAGACGAGCATATTGCACAGCACGCCGCGGAACAGCGCGGTCTGGAAGGTGAGGTCGCATTTGCCGGCGGCCAGCTCCAGCGAGCCCGACGGGTCGACCACCCGCGCGCGCCAGACCAGGAAGGCGAGGCCGGCGGCGCCGACGAAATTGCCGAGGTAGACGACGCCGAAGTTGCGCAACAGGCGGCCGAGGGTGATGCGCCGCGAGACCCAGGCCATCACCATCAGGTTGTTGCCGGTGAAGAGCTCGGCGCCGGCGATGACGACGAGGATCAAGCCGAGCGAGAAACAGACGCCGCCGAGCAGGCGGGTGGGCCCGGCGCCGAGTTCGGATCCGGCGGTGACGACGCTGGAGAACAGGCCGCCGAGGCCGATGAACCCCCCCGCGAGCACCGCCAGGGTGAACATCGGCAGCAGCGCGAGCCCGGCTTTGGCCACGCCGACGTCCTCGACGCGGGCGGCGATCTCCGTCGGGGAGTGGGCTTCGGTCCCGTAGAGTTCAGGCATCGGCGAGGGGAGCCCCCGCCCGCCGCGCGCGGCGATTCTCCGCGCGTGCGGCGAGCAGGGGCAGCACCATGAAAATGAAGATCGCCGCCATATGGAAGCGGAAATTGAGACCGGTCATCGTGCGCACGAGCAGGTGGAAGAGGATGAGCAGCGCGCCGTAGGCCGCCGCCCAGCGGCGGCCGAGCAGGGCGAGCACCGCGCACAACTCGAGGAGCAGGCCCGAGGTCATGAGGACGCGGCAGAGGTTGGGCGACCCGATGAAGAGCTGCTGGGCCCAGGCCGAAGTCTTGCCCCAGAAGCCCTCGACCGCCCCTTCCTGAAGGGTGTTGTACCACTCCATCTGGATGTTCTTGCGCATCTGGATCGGGAAGTTCGCCGAGTCGACCACCCAGCCGAGCCCGGAGCGGGCGAGCTTGGTGATCGCGGTGACCGTGTAGGCGGCGACGATCGCCTGCTGCCCCATGAAGACCGACCAGCGCGCGCCGGCCGCGGCGGTGTGCGCCGGGCCGGGGCGCAGCGCGGCGTAGACGTGGTGGGCAAACTGGGCGAGCAGGATCAGCGAGATGACCTGCTGGCTGTGCTGCGTCGAGCCCTGGGAGTTGTCGAGCGTCCCCGGCAACACGGTGGCGAGCAGCATCAGGCCGGTCGCCAGCGCGGGCAGCCGGCCGCTGACATAGAGGGCCAAAACCGGCACCAGCGCGGCTTTGATCCCGGTCAGCACCCCGGGCGCCGCGAGCCAGGTCAGCGGGAAGAGGCGGGCGAGGCCCACCGGCTCCGGTTGCCCGCGGTAGCTCAAGGCCGCCGGGACGGTGCACCAGACGAGGATCGCGAAGCACAGCCGCACGGCGATCGCCCCCCAAGGGGGGAGGTCGGGCGGCCGGAACCAAGGTCTCGCGGGCGCGGTCATGGCACGTCGATGCGGCCGACGAGGACGGGTTCGGACTCGCGCACCTCCCCGTCGGCGAGGGTGATATCGACTTGGAACAGCTGCAGCGGCGCGGCGGCGGCGAGCGCCGCCCTGGCGGCGGGCGGGGAGGCGCCGTAGAGCCAACGCAAAGTCGGGTCTCCGGCGATGCGGCGCTGGGCGGCGGTGAGTTCGCGGTCGCGCGGCGCGCTGCCGGTGCGGTCGCGGATGGCGGCGCGGACCTTGTCGATCTCCTTGTCGTAGACCTTCTTGATGCGGCCGGTGCGCAGGCCGGTGAGGGTCTGCACCGCGATCGGCTCCCCCTGGGAGTCGGCGAGCCAGACGTAGAAGGTCTGGTCCGAGAAATTGGAATACATCGGGTAGTGCGTGAAGGGGAAGTTCTCCTTCAGCGCGAGGCAGAGGGCGGTCAGGGCGATGCCGGCCGACAGCGGCGCGATCTGCCGGACGAGGCGGAGCAGGGGCGCGGGCATGGCGGTCAGGCCGGCGCGACCTCCGGGTCGCCGGTGGCGCCCAAGTGCCGAACCGCACGGACGGCCCAGTACGGGATGTTGATCAGGAAGATCACCAGCAGCATCACATTGAAATCGAAATGGATGTCCATCACCTTGGCGATGCTGGCGTGGAAACCGATCAGGCCGAGGGCGATCCCGGCCGCCCAGCGGCGCCCCAGCAGGGCGAGGAAGGCGAGCCCCTCCAGGGCGACGCCGAGCCCGAGGAACAGGCGCGTCCAGTTCGGGTGGGCGAGCGCGCCGCGGGCGACCTGTTCCGGCCAGGCGCCCTGCCCCTCGCCGGGCGCCGGCGGCTCGAGGGCGTTGTGGTAGCGGTCGCGTTCGGCTTTGACGACGTGGAGGCCGACGTAGTGGCTCTTGGCGAACCACTTGCCGTCCGAGCGGTCGACCTTCGAGACCACGGAGACGACGTAGATGGAGACCACCGCCATCTGCGAGTAGAACAGGAAGTAGCTGCCGAGGCTCAAGCCCGGGCGCAAGGCGGGCGGCCGCTTCTTGACCCACTTCGCGACCGTGAAACCGAGCACGACGACCAGCTGCGCGAGGATCACCAGCGACACCATCTGCACGCCGTGGTGGACCCAGCCCTGGGAGTTGAACAGCGTCCGCGCCATGACGTGGACCGCGAACATGACCGGCAGGGCGAGCGGCAGCAGGAAGCCGGAGACGTAGAGCAACAGGGCAGCCGCGAGCACGACCAACATGGCCGGGTAGACGCCCTCGTTCGCGATGAAGGTGAGGTCGATCCATCGGGCGATCCCGTTCGGGGCTTCCGCCTCCGCATAGATGAACTCGCGGCCCAGCGGCAGCCAGTCCTTCCCCAGCCACGGCATCGACTTCCAGACCACGAGCGCGAACAGGCAGCGCATGACGAGCAGCTCCCAGGCGGCGACGGGCCGCGGTCGGAAGCCGGCGAGGAGGTCGCGGAGGCGTTCGGTCACGGCGTGGTGGCGGGGGTTGCGGCGGCCGGGTTCTCAACCGCGTAGAGGGTGGTGGTCTCGGTGAACCCGTCGGGCGCGGGCGCGGGCTCGATCAGGACATGCATGATCTGCAGGCCGGGCGGCAACGGGCGCCGGCGCGCCTCGGCCCTCTCGCGGAGGAAGGCGAAGACGCCGGCGGCGACGGCGTCGACCGCGGCCTGCGGCGGGTCGCTCTTGTCGAGGCCATGCCCGGCGCAGTGGTCCGCGAGCCGGGAGCGGAACATCTTGCGCAGCTTCGGGTTGGTGACGCCGCAGTGGGCGCGCACGCCGAGCGCCCCGCCCTCGGCGTCGGCGAGGTAGAGGTAGGGCGCCCTCGGCTCCGGGTCCGAATACATCGGCACGTGGGTGAAGGGGTAGAACTCCTTCACCTGGTAGAGGAACACGATGAAGAGCCAGAACTGCCCGAACGGGTGGAGCAAGAGCGCCCTCCCCAGCGACCTCAGCCCCCCCCGGCGCGCCGGGGGGGCGACGGCTCCAGCGGCGTCCGGGTCGTCAGGCATCGGGCTCGACTTCGGCCTCCGCCGCCGCCGGTTGCTCGTGGTGGCTCAGGATGTAGGCGACGATCTTCGCGACCTTCACGCCGCCCATGTGCTTGTGCGGGGGCATCAGCGCGGTCGGCAGCGGCGCGGCCTCGCCCGGCGCCGCCGGCTCCGGCGGCGGCGAGCCGTTCATGACGATGTCGAAGATGCCCAGCGGCTCGGCGCTGTACTTCCACTCGGCGTCGTTGAGCGGCAGGCCGATGTGCTGCGGCAGGCCGGTGGCGCTGCCGCGGAGGTCGGGGGCGTGGCAGGTGAAGCAGATGGTGTCGTAGGCGGCCTTGCCGTCGGCGACGACCTTCTGGTCGCGGCTCATCTTCCACAGCGCGGCGTCGTCCATCGAGCCCAGCAGCTCCTCCAGCTGCGCGTCCTTGCGCCTCTCGATCTCGGCGATCTCGGCGCCGACCCGCTCGTCGTCCGAGCGGAACAGCTTGAACTGGTAGTAGAGCATCCAGTGGACGACGAACCAGATGATGAAGATGTAGAGCGTCCAAAGCCACCAGTTGGGCAGCTTCTGGTCGTACTCGTGGATGCCGTCGTAGGTGTGCTCGCGCAACACCACATCGGGGTTGTCGGCGTAGGGGTCGAGGGCTTCGGTGCTGGTGGTGTTCTCGTCACTCATGGTGGTCGTTGCGACTGGGGTTCGGGGCATCGGGGCCTGGGCGCGCGCCCTCCGGCCCGTCGTCGAGCGGCAGCGAGGCGAGCTGGTCGGCGGAGTCGCGGTGGAGTTTCAGGGCGCGCACCATCGCGGTGGCGAACACGGCGAGCGTGAACAGGAAGGCGATCAGCGCGATGGGCGTGTGGAGCTCGTGGAGATCGAGGCGTTTGAACATGGCGGGTGGCGGGTGATGGGTCTCAGTTGCCGGCGGCGGCCGGGTTGGCCGCCGGGCCGCGGTTTTCGTCGGGGTCGCCCGGGGTCAGGGTGTGCGGCAGGCCCTCCTCGGTCTTGGGCGGGACCTCCTCGAAGGTGCCCAGTTTCTGAAGGTAGGCGATGAGGGCGACGATCTGCCGGTCCGCGGCCACCTCCACCTTGGCGTTGCGGCGCAGGCCCTCGGCGATCTTGCGCGCCTGGTCTTCGGCCTCGTTGATGACCGCGTCGGCGGTCTTCATCTCGTAGGGGACGCCGAGGTAGCGCAGGACGCCGATCTTCTTCGGCAGGGCGGCGTAGTCGGTCGGTTTCTCGAACAGCCAGGTGTATTGGGGCATGGTCGAGCCGGGCACCATCGCGCGCGGGTCGAGCATGTGTTGGTAGTGCCACGCGTCGTCGCGCTTGCCGCCCTCGAAGGCGAGGTCCGGGCCGCTGCGCTTCGACCCCCACTGGAAGGGGTGGTCATAGATGGAGTCGCCCATGCGCGAGTAGCCCTTGCCGTTGTCGAGGCCGTAGCGGTGCACCTCTTTGACCATCGTCCGCACCATCTGCGAGTGGCAGTTGTAGCAGCCCTCCGAGACGTAGATGTCGCGGCCGGCGAGCTCGAGCGGCGTGTAGGGGACCTGGATGCGGCCCTCGATGTTCTTCGGCTTGTCGAAGGTGACGAGGGGGACGATCTGGGCGGCGCCGCCGATGGCGA
>JAUIGD010000612.1 GCA_030430255.1 Verrucomicrobiia bacterium | reverse complement strand
CGGGGTCGGGATTCGGCGCGGGCATGCTCACCCTTCGGTTAGAGTCCGGCGCACAGCAACGCCCGTGGCAGCGCCGCCCCGCCGATGCCCCGCGGAAGCATCCCGGCTCCGGCCGTGCGACCCGACGATCTCCACCGATGTCCGCGGTCCCCTTGATTTGCTTGCGCCCCCTCCGCGCCCGATGGGTTCCCCCGCCATGCGCCTGACGCTCCTCTTCCTCATCCTCGCCGTGCTCTTCATGATCCCCTTCATCATCTGGGGCGGGCGCTTCGAGGACTGGTTGAGCGCGGAGGGTGCCGAGGCTTGGCTGCGCGGCTACGGCGCCTGGGCCTGGGCGGCCGGCATCGGCCTGCTGGCGCTCGACATCGTGCTGCCGATCCCTGGGACGGTGGTGATGTCGGCGCTCGGGATCGTCTACGACCCCTTCTGGGGCGGCGTCCTGAGCACGCTCGGCTCGGTCTTGTCCGGGCTGATCGCTTACGGCGCCTGCCGCCGGTTCGGCCACCGGGCCGCCGAGCGACTGGCCGGCAAAGAGGCGCTCACCCGCGCCGAACACCTCTTCTCCGGTGGCGCCGGAGGGTGGACGGTGGCGCTATCGCGCTGGCTGCCGCTGATGCCGGAAGTCGTCTCCTGCATGGCCGGGCTCGCCCACATGCGCTTCGGCACCTTCCTGCTGGCGCTGGTCTGCGGCAGCGCCCCGCTGGGCTTCGCCTTCGCCGCGGTGGGCGCCGCAAGCCGCGACAGCATCGGCCTCGCCCTGGCGCTCAGCGCCCTGCTGCCGGTGGCGCTGTGGGGCTTGGCGGCATGGATCTGGCGGCGCGCGGGACCGACTTCGCCAGACAAGGGAGGGTAGCGGGCGACGCTTGATGAAGCGAACACGGACCTGTAACGCTACCTTCCCATGAAAAAATCGGCTTTTGCCCCCCTCGCCCTCGCCGCCGCGCTCGGTTTCTCTCCGTCGGCCGCGAGCGCCCAGATCGAAGCCCTGCGCGAGCGCGAGGCGAAAGTGAAGAAGGTGGTCACCGACGCCATGCCTGCGGTGGTGGCGCTGGTCGGCGTGCAGGGCAACGCGACCGGAAGTGGCGTCATCATCAGCCCCGACGGCCTCATCCTCACCGCCGGACACGTCACCGAGGCGGCCGGCGAGGAACTGCTCATCTTCTTCCCCGACGGGCGCCGGGCGAAGGGCAAATCGCTGGGCGCCAACCGTTCGCGCGATGCCGGCATGGCGAAGATCACCGACGCGGGCGATTGGCCGTACGTGAAACTCGGCGACTCGGACGCCCTCGAGCCCGGCCAGTGGGTCGTGGCGATGGGCCACCCGGGCGGCTTCGACCTCACCCGCACCCCTCCGGTGCGGCTCGGCCGCGTCGTCAGCAAGGGGCAGATGGGCATGGTGCGCACGGACTGCACCCTCGTCGGCGGCGACTCCGGCGGGCCGCTCTTCGACCTCGGCGGCAAGGTCGTCGGCATCCACTCGTCGATCGGCGGCAGCCTGGCGGAGAACCGCCACGTGCCGACGGCGGTGTTCGAGGCCGACTGGGACCGGATGGTGGCCGGCGAGACCTGGGGTTCGCTCGGCATGATGGCGGCGGGCGTCGACCCGGACCGGCCGATGCTCGGCGTGCAGATGGAGCAGGACGAGAACGGCGTGCGCGTCCGCGGGGTGCTCCCCGAGTCGCCAGCGCTCAATGCGGGGCTCAAGGAAGACGACGTGATCTTGCAAATTGATGGAAACAACGCGGAGAGCCCCGCCTGGATCTCGGAGGACATCTCGGGGCGCAAGGCGGGCGATTCGGTGAAGCTCAAGGTCGCGCGCGGCGAGGAGGAGCTGGAGTTCGATGTCGAACTCGTGCGCTGGCGCGACCTCGCCGGCGGCCTGCGCCGCCGCGGCGGCGACCGCCCGCCCGAAGCCCCGGAGGCGCCGCAGCCCACCGAAGCCAGACCCGCGCTCGGCGTGGTGATCGACGCCGAGGCCGACGCGGACGGCGCGACGGTCTATGAGGTCGAGCCGAAGTCCGCCGCCGCCGAGGCCGGCATCGAGCCCGGCGACGTCGTCGTCGAGATCGACGGGCAGGAGGTCGGCGGCGCCGCCGCCATGGTCGAGGCGATCCAGTCCCGCAAGCCGGGCGACCAGTTTCAGATCAAAGTCCGCCGGGGTGACGGCGAGCGCGAGCTCGGCGTGACGCTGGGCGGCGAGTAACCCCGGAATCGACCCTCAACCATCACGAGACCCATGAAGCTTCCCACCACCAAACGCCTTGCCGCGACCCTGTTGGCTGCCGCGCTCCCCTGCGGGATCCTCTTTGCCCAAGGAGACGACGGGACCAAGAATTCAGCCCCTGCTCCCGAAGAGTTGCTGCGGGAGAAGTTCGGCGAACTGGGCGGCAGCCCTGAGGCTTTGCAGGAGTTGCTGGAGCGCGCCGCCGAGAACGGCGGCCGCCTCGAGCTCCGGCTCGAGGGCGAGGAG
>JAUIGD010000151.1 GCA_030430255.1 Verrucomicrobiia bacterium | reverse complement strand
CCGCGGAGTGCGGCGGGTTCCCATTTGGCCATCCACGCCGACCGCGACGGGCTCCGTGTCGGTGTAGCCGAGCACCTGGGTGAGGCGCCCCGGGTTGGTGAAGACGCGGCGGTTGGAATCTTCGAACCGGAACCCGCGGATGCCCGCGGCGGCGAGCGCCTTGCGCAGCGCCTCCGCCTCGGTGAACGGCAGGCCTCGCGCCACGACCGCGTAGCTCGGCGCGCCCCGATCGAGGATCATCGACTGTACCAAGCCCCTCTCCGCCGCGCCCACGTGCGGCCCGAGTTCCCCCCCCACCAAGGCCGCGAACCGCCGGCGCACCTCGGCGTCGTCGTAGCGGTCGCGCACCTGGCTCATCTTCAGCCCTTCGGCCGCCGCGACGGCACGGCGCCCGACGCGGACGTCGCGGAGCTGGTATCCATCGGCGGCCAGATCCCGCACCGGCTGGTTCTCCACCAGCACCTCGCCATGGCGGTCCATGATCCGCCCGCGGCGGGCGGGGATCCCCTCCTCGAACAGACGCTCGTCGCGGGCTTTCTCCGCCATCTCTTCGTGGCGCCCCACCTGTACGTGGAGAATCCTCGCCGACAGCGCGGCGAGGACGGCGACGAGGAAGATCGCGACGGCGGTCGACCTGGTCCGGATACTTCGGTTAGGATCCACCCGGGTTCTCGACGTTGATGATCGTGACGTCCCGGTCGCCGCCGCCGGTGAGCACCGCCAGCGCCGCGGGCGGCACCCCGGCATCGCCCCGGATCACCCTGCGGCTGAACTCGATCGGCACCAAGTCGCTGCCGGAGTCCCGGAGCGCGGCGGCGAGGACGTGTCGCGGCAGCGCCGCCGACCGCTCGGCGTCGATGCAGCGGAGCTCCTCCTCCAGCCCTTCGATCTCGCGCTCGAGGTCGCGGCGCGCGTCAGCGCTCGAGACGTGGGCGTTCTTGATCAGGACAAAACCGCAGGCGGTCGCGGCGCAGGCCGCGCCCAGCAACACCACCCCGACGAGCAGGCGCAGGTCGAGGCGCCGCTGATACCGTTTTCGATTCTTCTCTCTGGCCATCGTGGTCCGGTGTTATGCTTCTTGATCGACCTTGGAGACGGCGGTCGGGAGCCGTTCGGCCACCCGCAGGCGGGCGCTCCGCGCGCGCGGGTTGTCGGAGATCTCTTCGGGGGCTGGGGCGAGCCCCTTCTGGATCAACACTTTGAAGTAGCGCTCCGGGTTGGCTTTCGGCTCCGGCCACTCCGGGCGGTCGATCTCGGCGGCGCTGCAGCGGCGGAGGAACGACTTGACGATGCGGTCCTCGAGCGAGTGGAAGGAGATGATCACCAGCCTCCCTCCCGGGCGCAGCCAGCGCGGCACTTCCGCCAGCGCCTCCTCCAGGGAGCGCAGCTCATCGTTGACCGCGATCCGCAGCGCCTGGAACACCCGCGTGGCGGGGTGCGATTTGCCGCGCCCGCGCAGGACGGTGGCCACCAAGGACGCCAAGTCGGAGGTGGTCGAGAACGGCTTGCGGCCGCGCCGTTGGACGATCGCCCGGGCGACCCGGCGCGACGCCTTCTCCTCGCCGTAGTGGTAGAAGATCCGCGCCAGCTCGGCCTCGTCACAGGTGTTGACCAACTCGGCAGCGGTCACCTCGGCATCCGGGTTCATCCGCATGTCCAGCGGCCCGTCCTTGGCGAAGGAGAAGCCGCGCTCGGCTTCGTCGAGCTGGTGGGACGACACCCCGAGGTCCAACAGGATCCCGTCCAGGCCACGGATCCCCACCGTCTCCAAAATCTCCCCGAACTCCGAGAAATTGCCTTGGATGGCACCGAAGTTGTCGCGGTACTGATCCAGCCTCGCCCGCGCGAACGACAGCGCGGCCGGGTCTTGGTCGAGACCGATCACCTTCGCCCCCAAGCGCAGCAGCGCCTCGGAATGCCCCCCTCCCCCGAGGGTGCCATCGAGGAACAGCTTCCCCGGCGCGGGCTCGAGATAGTGGGTCGCCTCCTCCAGCAGGACGGAGCGGTGGTAGGTCGCGCCGCCCCCCCGGGCGCGGCTGAAACGGGACGGGTCTCCGTCGTCGCCGCCTCCCGTCGAGAGGCCGAATCGCAGCCCCCCGCCCAACCCCGGCTTCGGGGCGGCCGGCCCCGACCAGTCGCTGAGGTGGGCGAAGCCTCGCACCCCAGCAAGGGCGGGGCGCGGACGGTTCGAGGCGAACACTCTCCTGAGGATCTCCTTCATCGGTGGTTTCTGTTGCTAAGGTTTGAGTGAGTGAGTTTGGGGTGAATGAATCCGGTCAAAGCCCGATGCGCCTGGCCACGTCCGCGAAGCTGGCCTCCTCGTCCGCTCCGTTTTCGCGCCACCGGGAAGGCGGCCAGACCTCGATGCGCGATCCGCCACCGGCGAGCACGACCTCGCCGCAGAGACCGAGTGCGGCACACATCTCGGACGGCAACACCAGCCGCCCCTGACGGTCGAGCGAGCAGCTGCTCGCCCGCGCGAAGAGCTGGCGGGAGAACTGGCGCCGCACCTCGGCGGGCACATCGGGGAGGTTCTCGAGATCGGTCGCGAGCTTTTGCAGCTCCTCGACGGGTAACAAAATGAGGAACGGCTTCTTGGGATCGGGGACAGCATAGAGTTCCCGCAAGCCTTCGAACCGCCAGCGCGATGGCACCGTAACTCGATGATTCTCATCGAGCGAATGCTGCACCGTGCCCGCGAACACTCGCGGGTTTGCTGGCTTGTCGTTGGTATCCAAATCGTTCCGGAACGCCCCAAAGCGCCCCAATATCTACCAATCTCTGCCGTGGAGACCACTTGGTCAATTCCGTTTTTATAGGAAATCGAGTAATGATGACCTCTTAGAGACATGAATCGATGGGCGACATGCATTGTTTTCAAAGCACCTCCCCCTCAATGGGCGCCGCATTCCCAACGAGGGGTGTTATTTTACAATAATCTGTAAAATTTTTAAACCCAGAAATTACGGAAACCTTAATTATCGCTGGCTCGGCTGGGTCTGGACGAACTTTGCCAGTCCTTGGCAGTGCATTCGGCCCATTGCCCTCGGAGCCTGTCGGACTTAGAGCCTTCGGTTCCGAACGCTATCGCACTTCGATTCCAATCGTCACGATGGTGAGGTGCCGATCGAGATCGGCAACAAGACAGCGAGACGATCGGCGCGAACTCTAGCCCAGGATCGATCACCACATCCGCAGGCGAGGCGCTGCCGATCGTTGATGCTGAGTAGGCGGCGGCACGGATCGGCGAAGCGGCTGGGTAGACACCCTGCCCGAGCCGTTCCCAACGGCAACACCCTCAGCATCAACGAGGGCAAGCCGTAGCCCGGAGCTTGGTGAGCGATTCGGGCTAGCCCGGATCGATCACCACATCCGCAGGCGAGGCGCCGCTGATCGTTGATGCTGAGTAGGCGGCGGCAGGGATCGGCGATGCGGCTGGGTAGACACCCTGCCCGAGCCGTTCCCAACGGCAACACCCTCACCATCAACGAGGGCAAGCCACAGCCCGGAGCTTGGTGATCGATCCGGGCTAGTGTCCTGACCTCAAAGTTCGCATAGAACTTAAGAGGAAGATGGTTCTTTGGGCATTGGCTCGCTTCGCTTGCGGATTCGAGGTGGCGCGGATCTTTTTCCAAATACGGCGTTGTTCGTCGGTCGTGAAGCCCGCTTCACTCGCTCCTCACGCCTTGCCTTTGAAAAAAGTCTCTCGCGAATTTCGATGCGCTCTTATCGGTCAGGACACTAGAACGACCCACGCCCGAACGGAGAAGCCCGACCCTCAAACCGATGCCGCCGACTGATCCCGACGCTTTGAAACACCCGGCCGGCGGTGCGGTGATGAGGCGGTTGGCTCGCGGTCTCAGCGATCCGCGAGCACTCCTGCGCCTCGGCGTGGCGGGGTACCTGGTCGGCTTCTTCCTCTTTCCTGGCGGGTTTTGGCAAACGCTCTGGATCGGTATCTTGATCGCGCTGCCGCTGCTGCACCTGCTCTCGCGACCGACCGGCTCCCGGTGGCGGCGCGCCATCGCCGGCGATCCGATCTTCCGGCTTTTGGCGGTGCTCCTCGGCTGGGTGCTGCTGGCCTCGCTGGTCAACCGCTCCGTGGCCTACGGCGGGCGCGACGTGTTCGGTTCGCTGGTCGAAGCGGGCGGCGTGCTGTGCCTCTGCGGCGCGATCGTCGTCGCGGTGCGCACCTCCGCGACGCCGGGCGCCCGACTCCTCCGGCCGATGGCGCTCGGCGGGGCCGCCGCGATGGGCGCGAGCCTCGTGGGCTTCTACGCGGTCGCGGGAAATGCATTCCCGACCACCCGGCTGCAGTGCGTCTTCGTCTACCCTCACCTCGGCGGCCTCCACCCGGTGGTCACCGGGCTCATCTCCGGGGTGGCGGCAATGGGTGCCGCCCTTCTCTGCAGCCGAAGCCGCCGCGTCCGGGACCGGGCCCTCCACCTCGCCTGCTTCGGCGTCCTCGTCGCCGGCTGCCTCATGACCCATTCGCGCGGGACGATGCTGGCGCTCGGCGCGGGTTTCCTCGCCTTCTCGCTGACGCGGGGCGACCGCAGTTGGATCGCCCCGGGTGCGGTGCTCACCCTCATCGCGGCCGCCTACCTCTCGCTCCCCCAAGGCCAGGCCGAAAGCCTCGTCACCCGCGCGGATGCCGGACGGCTCGGGGTCTACCGCCACCTGCTCGATCAGATGGCGGAGCTTCCTGATCTGGTCTTCGGGCAAGGCCTCTGGATCCATCCCATCGCCGATGAACAGGTCGTGGGCTGGAACCCGAACCACCCGCACAGCGCGCCTCTCTCGCTGTTCTTCCACGGCGGCGTACCGGCGCTGCTGCTCGGCGGCGCGATCTTCACCATCGGCCTGCGGCGCGCCATCGGGGTCTTCCGCGCCTCGGGTGACGCGACCTGGCTCATCCTACTGGTTTTCGGCTGCACGGCCCAGATCGTCGATGGCGGGCTCCCCTTCGCCCTCGCCCCCGCACCGAGGATCGAGCCCCTGCTCCTCCTCTTTCCCGTCGTCGGCGCATCGGCGGCCTACCAATGCGGGGCGCAAGCCCGTTTCCCACGCAATCGGGGCGTCCCGGGCTAGCCCGAATCGATCACCAAGCTCCGGGCTGTGGCCCGCCCTCGTTGACGCTGAGGGTGTTGGCGTGGTGATCGGCTCGGGCAGAGTGTTCACCCAGCCGCTTCGCCGGTCCCTGCCGCCTCCTACTCAGCGTCAACGAATGGCAGCGCCTCGCCTGCGAATGTGGTGATCGATCCGGGCTAGTGCGTATGACGCTTGGATATGCCGGGTTCGCGGCGGTTGGAGTCGAGAACGGATCGGATATTCGCTCGGGGAGATCCTCGTGGGTGCCGCCGCTTCGATCGTGCGCCGAAGTGCCCTGCGGAGTCGAGTTCCCAACTCGGGAGACGCTGGTGTCATTCAAGACGAATGGCTCCGGAGACGCGCGCCGTGGTGGGAGGCCCTTCGCTTCGCTCGGGGTGACAGCCCGAGCATTGAATGTGGGGCGTGTCGTGGGTTTCGACTCCCGCGGGGAAGCCGGCGCATCATCCTGACACGCGCAGCGCCGGAAGCACCCGCCATGAAACCCGCGTGCCGAGGCACCGGGACGCTCTCCCCCCCATCGATGCCTATCCTTAACCAAGCGCCACTTCGGGCCAGTGCGGGCTAGCCCGGATCGATCACCAAGCTCCGGGCTGCGGCTTGCGCTCGTTGATGCTGAGGGTGTTGCCGTTGGGAACGGCTCGGGCAGGGTGTCTACCCAGCCGCATCGCCGATCCCTGCCGCCGCCTACTCAGCATCAACGATCGGCGGCGCCTCGCCTGCGGAGGTGGTGATCGATCCGGGCTAGGAGGCTGCCCGAGCCGATCCCACCGCAGACGCTTTCAGCGTCAACGGGCGGCGCACCGGTCGCGCATGCTTCGCATCCCGACGCCCCCCATCGACTCTTCGACCGTTTGACCGCCGCGCCACGGTTCCCGCTTGCCCTTCCGCCATCTTCTGCTAATGGGACTCACTCTCATTATTTTGGGGGAGGTTTCCACCACGCGCCCCCCCTGCTCACCAACACCGCCAACCAGCATCCATGAAACCGAACCGAATCCATCTTCTCTCCAGCCCGATGCTCGCCGCCGCTGTCACGGTCGGCCTGATCGGTCTCGCCGAAGCAGGCGAGCGCCGCTTCGCTTATTCGTACGAAGCGAAACGCTACGTCCCTGGCGAGATCGAGCTCGAGACCTACACGACCTGGAAGCACGACGACGACTTCGACCGCATCGATTTCCGCCACGCCCTCGAGTTCGGCATCAGCGAGCGATTCCAACTCGGCTTGTACCTCGTCGATTGGCGCTGGGAAGACGGCGAAGGAGCCTCCTACCACGACACCGCCGTGGAGGGGATCTACAATATCCTCAACCCCTACGAAGACCCGTTCGGCCTGTCGCTCTACGGCGAGGTCGCCTTCGCCGACGAATTCCTCGAACTCGAGACCAAAGTCATCCTGCAGAAGAACATCGGCGACCTCGCGCTGACGTACAACTTCATCCTCGAGTCCGAGTGGGAAGAGTCGGGCCTCAGCGAGGTGAAGGGCGAGATCGCCAATACGGTCGGCATCGGCTACCTCGTCAGCCCGAAGTTCGGGATCGGCATCGAGGCGCTGCACGAGGTGGAGATCGACGGCTGGTCGGACGCCGGCAAATCGGCGCTCTACGTCGGGCCCAGCACCACCGCCCGCTTCGGCAAGGCTTGGATCACGGCGGCTGGCCTCTTCGAGGTCACCGACACCGGCGAGCCAGACTTCCAGCTCCGCGCCATCACCGGCTGGCACTTCTAACAACCCCTTAGGCAATCCAAGTCAATGCCACGCTGGCGTGTCGCCCCCCTATTGATGGCCCCCGCCACCGCCCTCGTCGCCTGCTCCGGCGACGGGGGCGGTACCTCGACCGGGCGGGGGGCCGGTTACGGTTCGCCCGTGGAAGAGGGCCGGCGACTCTACTTCGGTCGCTGCACGGCCTGCCATTCCCCCGAACCCGTGCGCGACTACTCACCCTCCGAGTGGAAGACGATCGTCCCCGACATGGCGGCGGAGTCCAACCTGACCGCGGCGCAGACCGACGCCCTCTGGGCCTACATCCACGCCGAACTGGCCCGCTGACCGGGGCGCGCCCTCCCCGGCGCGGAACGGGGTTGCCATCCCCGGCTCCGTCCCCGACTATCGAAGTTGCCGCCCCGCATGAAGCGGGGTTCTTTTTTACCCATGATCCATCCCACGCAACTCCTCGCCGCCGGCGAAGGCCCCAACATGTTCATCCCGATGATCTTGATGCTCGTACTGGTGTACGTGCTCATGATCCGCCCCCAAGCGAAACGGCAGAAGGAACACGCGGCGAGGGTCGCCGCCCTCAAGAGCGGCGACAGCGTCATCACCGCCGGCGGCATCCACGGCCGGATCACCAACGTGAAGGAGAAGAGCGTCATCGTAAAAGTCGCCGACAACGTGAAGATCGAGTTCGACAAAGCGAGCATCAGCACCGTCCTTGGCAAGGACGGCGCCTCCGAAAGCAGCGGCGGCGAACCGATCGCCAAGGACGCGCCCGCGAAGGAATCGTCGTCTTCGTAGGCCTGCGGGCGAACCACCCGCGACCGTCCCCCCCAACCGCGCGACAACCTCCACCACCATGCAGATCCATTGCCCGCTCTGCTCGACCTCGATCGACATCACGGAGGCGCACCTCGGCCAGAAGGCGCGCTGTCTCGGCTGCCAGGCGAAGTTTGTCATCCCGACGACGGTCGGTGGGCAGTTCGAGATTCTCGAGCGGGGCAATAACCCGCCGGCAGCACAAGTGGCACCGGCGACAGCACAAGCGACTCCCTCGGCACCGGCGACAGCAGCGGCGGCACCGGCGGCGAGCACGCAAGCGGTTCGGACGGCCCCGGCCACGCAGGCCGCACGCAAGGTCGCCACGCCCGCGCGGGCGGCCGGCGCTCGCACCTACCGCCCGCCCGTGCGCAAGAAAGGCGGCGCAGGCGCGGCGATCTTTTGGCTCATCCTCCTCGCGGGATGCGGCGGCGGCGCCTGGTTCCTGCTGCAAGGGGGCGACGACAAGAAGGTCGCAGACAGCGGGGGCGCCGATGCGGAGCCGTCGAGGACGCTCTCCCAGGTGCGCCGCCCGAGCACCCCGACGCCCGAACCGGAGCCATCGCGGCCGGAACCCGCCGACGACAACGTGCTCGACCTCGGCGTCGCCGCCGTCGCGCCGCCCGATGCCCCCCCCGCTGGCGACACCCCACCCTCGGCGCCGGAGAGGACCCCGCTCGAACCCGATAAGATCGAACGGGCGCTGGCCTTCCTGAAGTCCCCGCAACCCAACAAGCGCCAAGGCGCCTTCACCGCGTTCCGCAAGCTCGGCGACGCCTACAAGGAGGACTACCGCCCGCTCTTGACCCAGGCGCGCGAACACCATCTCCAACAGCTCGGGGACAAGGCCTTCGACCAGTCCGTCGGACAGAACACCCTCACCTCTTTCGACGACGCGCGGCGCGAGTGGATGGCGGCTGCGGAAACCGCGCTGCAGATGGTCGGCACCGATTGGAAACAGGCGGAGCCGAACGATTACAAACGCAAGTGGGCTGAGATGGACGCCGCCTTCGAGGAGGCCGAGCGCCTCTACGGACGGGTCGAGAACGCCGCCAAAGGCGCCGGGGGGAAAGAGATCGAACCGCTCGAAGCCCTCGCCGCCACCGTCGCGGACTTCGATGCCGAACTCGCGTGGTGCGATGGCAAAGAGGCGCCACCGGCCCCGGAATTGACCGCGTTGATCGGCGAGGCAGGCGGCGCCGACGGCTTCGTCAAGGCGCTCAGCTCGCTCGCCGGCGCGCGCCGGGAGCTCGCCGAAGCCGAGGCCAACGGCCAGTGGAACCGCGACTGCAATTGGGCGAGCGCAGGCTACAAGAGCTTCGCCGCCCTCCTCAATACCCGCCGCGCAGCCCTCGGCTTGCGCACGCTGCGCCTCGACGAGAAGCTCAGCGACGCCTGCGAGGCCCACTCGGGCGACATGCTGTTCCAAGGCTACTTTTCCCACACCGGAGCCGACGGGAGCAACTTCGGCCAGCGCGCCCGCCGCGCCGGCTTCAGCGGCAGCCCGATGGGCGAGTGCATCTTCCAAGGCAGCGCCGCCGCCGACGCCGCCCACAAGGCTTGGTGGTACAGCGACGGCCACCGCAAGATCATGTATGCCAACGGGCCGACCGTGCTCGGCCTCGGCACAGCCGACAGCTACTGGACCCTCAACACCGGCAAGCAGTAGCCGAGAGAATCCATGAAACGCATCGCGAGGACGCACAGCCGACCAGGGCGTCCGGGCCCCACCACCCCAGCTCGGGGCGGAGCGCCGTCGGTGCGGTCCCCCGCCCCGATCCGGCGCCGAACTTTCGAACCGGCCCCGCCCACCCTGCGGGAGCGGCGCGCGCAGGGCTCGAAAGCCCAAGCCCAACAGCCTCCTAGGCACACGAGATAGCGAGCCCTCAACGCCGATGTCCGAAGCCCGCCGCCTCCGCAAGAACGCCTCCGCCAGCGCCGCCGAGCTGCGCGAGTTCCTCGCCGCCATGCGGGGGAAGTCGCCCCGCGAGATGCTCGGGACCGTGGCGACCAGCAGCCTCGGCTCCGCCCTGATCCAAGCCTCGA
Source organism: Verrucomicrobiia bacterium (assembly GCA_030430255.1). Lineage (GTDB taxonomy): Bacteria > Verrucomicrobiota > Verrucomicrobiia > Verrucomicrobiales > DEV007 > JAUIGD01. The sequence goes on along the minus strand of JAUIGD010000151.1, from coordinate 3,702 downwards.
TCGGGGTGGGCGCGGCCATCGCCATCTTCACCCTCGTCCCGTTCGCTTGGGACAAGGCCTTCGCCTCGCCTGACGACAACGCCGCAACGGAACCGGCGGCCGAAACGCCGGCGCCGGCGCCTGAGCTGCCCCCGCCACCCGATCCGCTGGCCGACGGCGACCGCGATGCATTGGACACCCTCGGGATCGGTGAGACCCGCAGCGCACCGCTCGACGTCAACCCGCTCGAAGGCAGCGCCGACGACCTGCTGAAGGATCTGCAGTAAGCCGAAACCCGAACCCCTACGGCCCCTTGCTCGCCGCCCTCAAGCGCCTCCCCCTCCCCGTCGCGCTCACGGCGCTGGCGGGGGGGCTCTGGCTGTTGAACTGGTGCGATTGGGCCGCCTGGTACTTCCTCCCTGGGTGGGTCCACGCCCTCGGCTTCACCGGTGGCCTCGCCGTCGCCGGCTACTGGCTCTACTGGCCGCGCGGCTGCGACCCCACCCTCTACCGCGCCATCCTCAGCGGCGCGCTGCTGCCCGTTTGGGGTTTCCTCACCTTCGCCAGCTACGGGCTCGCGCGCTTCGGCGGCTTCTGGTACCGGGCCGGCGGGTTTTTCGCCGGCGCCGGGCTCGCGCTCGCCTTCGCGGTCGGCCTGTGCTGGGCGGTCTGGTATGTCGAGCGCCAATCGCGCCGACTCGGCGCCCCGCCCGCCTTCGCCGGTGGGCCACCCGCTCCCCCAGCACACGCCTCTTGGAACCCGCTCGACCTCGCCGCCCGCTACTACCACGCGCGCCGGGAGAAACTCGACCAGAGCGGCCTGACCTTGCTCCTCTATTGCGCCTTCTTCGCCACCTTGCTCTTCCTCGCCTCGCAGATCTCCGGCTGCCGCGAGGTCTACGAGAGCCCGTTCGGCGGCGGCAAGCCGGTCCAACTCCGCCAGGTGGTGAAAGTCGAACAGACGGTCCGCCACAAGCTCGTCATCAACCCCTTCAGCGCCGTCGTCTTCAACCCGCCGCCCATCGAGGACATCCAGCTGCGCATTCTCGAGATCACCGCCGAGCGCTACCGGGTCGGCCAGGGCGACGACCCGGGCGCCGGTTTCGCCTCGGGCACCGCGCGCGGCAAGGTGCGTTTCATCCGCCTGCAGTACGACGGCGGCGACTGGGACCAGGACCTCGACCGCAACTCGGACCTCAACATGCTGCTCCAATACGGCATCCGCACCAAGCATCGCGTCGCCGAGGCCCCGGAGACACGACGCATCGGCCAGCTGCGCAACTTCCCCGAGCGCAAAGCCCCGCCCTTCGTCTACCTCACCGGCCAGCGCAACCTGGCCCTCGGCAAGAGTGAGACCGACACCCTGCGCGAATACCTGCTGGAGAAACACGGCCTGCTGTTCGCCGACAACGGCGGCTCCGCGGCTTGGGGCGGGCAGTTCATCGAGTTGATGCGCCGCGTGCTGCCGACGGTCGAACCGAAGCGGATCCCCCTCGACCACCCGATCCACCGCGTCCCCTACGAGATCCCGTTCCTCCCCTACGTCGCCCCGCACGGTGGCAAGGACGCCCTCGGTTGGACCGTCGAAGGCCGCCTCGTCGCCTACTACCACCCCGGCGACATCGGCGACGCCTGGGCCGACGGCCACGCCGGCGTCAGCCGCCAGATCTCCGAGTTCTGCTACCAGACGGGCGTGAACGTCATGTTCTATGCGCACGCCGAACACTCGAAGTGGCTCGAGGCCCTCGCCCAATCCGAACGCGACCGATGAACCGATCCCTCCGCTCCTCTCCCGCACCGACACGCACGCGCGCCCGCGCGCTGGGCGCCACCGCCGCACGCGCCCTCGCTGTGATCATGCCTTGGCTCTGCCTCTTCCCAGCGACCCCCGCCCACGCCCTCGGCCCGCTCGAACAGATCGCCGTCGAGACCTATGCCGCGATGCGCGAAGTCGAGCGCCACCAGTTGAAAGTCGCCGAAAAGCATTATGAGAAAGGCGAGTTTAAAGTCGCCCTCGACGAGTACGACAAGTTCCTCACCCTCTACGAATCGAGCCCCGGCGCCCCGTACGCGCAACTCATGTGGAGCCACTGCCAAGTCAAGCTCCGCATGGTCAACACCGCGATCCGCGACGGATTCCAATCGGTGGTCGACTACTGGCCCGACTCGCGCGAGGCGGTGCTCGCCAGCTATCTGATCGGCCGCAGCTACGACGACATCGGCCAGGTCGAACAGGCCGAGGCCGCCTACAAGAAGACGATCAACGACCACCCGGGCGAGCACATCGCCACCCTCGCCAAGCTCGATCTCCTCCACCTCGCCAAGGTGCGCAAAGACGAGAGGACGCAGATGGTGCTGCTCGCAGACCTCACCTACAACACCGAGCGCACCGAAGAGAACCGGGGACAGGTGACCAACGCCGCCCGCGAACTGGCCGGGCGCCACCTCGCCGCCGGCGACAACGCCGAGGCCATCCGGGCGCTGGAGACGCTCTACGCGGACGACGCCCTCGTGAGGGCCTACGGCGACATCGCCCGCGGCGCCATCGATCGATTCCTCCGCGACGACGCCACCAAGGAACGGGGCATCGAACTCGCCGACTCCGTCATCGCCATGACCGCCGGGCTGATCCCCGACGTCGTCGAGGGCGACGGGCCGCGGGCCGCCGCCCGCGAAGCCTGGTCCCGCATCGCTGGCCTCTACGGACAGACCGGGCGAGATAGCAAGGTGTTGGAAACCTACCAGACGATGATCAAGGTGCTGGGCGTCGACGACGGCCTGCTCGGCAACCTCGCCGAGTTCTACAAGGGCCGCGGCCGCCGGGACGAGGCGCGCGCGACCTACGCGAGGTTCGCCGACGCGGTCGCCGGTCAGCTCGCGGTCGCCGCGATGTGGCGCGAGGAGGGGAAACACGACGAGGCGATCGCCATCTACGAGACCCTCATCGCGCAAGACGAGGAGAACACCGACCGCTACCGCTGGGCGATCGGCGAGTGCTACGAGGCGAGCGATCGCCTGCGCGCCGCGGTCAACGCCTACCGGCAGGTCGACGACTTCCCGCGCACCTACTTCCAGATGGCGAGCTGCCTGCGGCGGCTCGGCGACCACCGGGAGGCGCTCGCCCTCTACACCCAGTGCAAGGTCCACGAGCCCTCCGCCCCCGACGCCTTCCTCAACATCGCCTATACCTACGAGGAGGCCGGGCAACGCGAGAATGCCGTCCGCGCGTTCCAGCTCACCTGCAAGAACTTCCCCAAGTCCGGGCAGGCCAGCCGCGCCCACGCCCACCTCCAAGACAAGTACGGCATCAACGTCACCCTCGGCGGCGCCAAAGAGGAATAGGTGGGGACAAGTCTCCGGGCCGACCGCGACGTCTAGCCCGGATCGATCACCACCTCCGCAGGCGAGGCGCTGCCATTCGTTGACGCTGAGTAGGCGGCGGCAGGGACAGGCGAAGCGGCTGGGTGAACACCCTGCCCGAGCCGGCCACCACGCAACACCCTCAGCGTCAACGAGGGCGAGCCGCAGCCCGGAGCTTGGTGATCGATTCGGGCTAGCCCGGATCGATCACCACCTCCGCATGCGAGGCGCCGCCATTCGTTGATGCTGAGTAGGCGGCGGCAGGGATCGGCGATGCGGCTGGGTAGGCACCCTGCCCGAGCCGTTCCCAACGGCAACACCCTCAGCATCAACGAGGGCAAGCCGTAGCTCGGAGCTTGGTGA
>JAUIGD010000611.1 GCA_030430255.1 Verrucomicrobiia bacterium | reverse complement strand
CTGGTTGACCCGCAAGGCGACCGAGATCCTCGGCCCGGAATTCGACCTCGAGGTCGTCGAGATGCACCACCGGCACAAGGTCGACGCGCCCAGCGGCACCGCCAAGCGGCTCGGCGAGATTCTGGCCGAGGCCAGCGGCGTCTCCTACAAGGAGGATACCGTCCACGGCCGGGAAGGCATCGTCGGCGCCCGCACCCCGAAAGAGATCGGCATGCACTCCATGCGCGGCGGAGACGTCGTCGGCGACCACACCGTCATCTACGCGAACGTCGGCGAACGGGTCGAACTCAGCCACAAGGCCAGCAGCCGCGACACCTTCGCCAAAGGCTCAGTCCGCGCCGCCAAGTGGCTGGCGGGCAAAACCCCAGGCCTCTACGACATGCAGGACGTCCTCGGGCTCAAATAGCCGGCCACGCCGGGCACGGGAGCCAGACCTCCGCCGCGCGCTCGCCCCCTTTCTCATCCTCAGCCCGCCGCGATCCGGGCTGATCTGAGCTCGCAAATCGCCTTGTCAGCCTGCGGCCGCGCCGCCATGATGCGCGCCGATGTCCGACTCTGAAAACTCCCTCGCCGAAGAGAAAGCCCTGCTCGCCTCCGTCGCCGACAAGGGCGCAGGCGCCAAGTTCAAAACCTACGCCAAACTCTGTGGCCCCGGCTGGCTGCAGAGCGCCATCACCCTGGGCGGAGGCTCTCTGATCGGCGCGCTTTCGCTCGGCGCCATCGGCGGCACGAGCTTCATGTGGGTGCAGCCACTGGCGATGATCCTCGGGGTCATCATGCTCAGCGCCATCGCCTACGTCACCCTCTCCACCGGCGAACGCCCCTTCCGCGCCATCAACCAACACGTCTCCCCCGTGCTCGGCTGGGGCTGGCTGGGCGCGACCATGATGGCGAACATCGTCTGGTGCCTCCCCCAGTTTAACCTCGCCTACGGCGCCATCGCCGAGAACCTCTTCCCGTCACTGCCGAACGCCGGCGAGGAGGGCAGCCTGCTCCCCATCCTCATCGTCTCGGCCGTCGCCCTCGCGATCGCCACCCTGGTGGTCTTCGCCTACGGGTCTGGAAGCCGCGGGGTAAAGCTGTTCGAGCGCGTGTTGAAGATCTTCGTCGCCCTCATCGTGTTGTCTTTCGTAGGCGTGATCTTGCGCATGACCTTCGCGGCGAACTCACCGCTCGATTGGGGCAGCGTCTTCGGCGGGTTCATCCCAGATTTCGGTGCCCTGTTCCGCCCGGCGGAAGCCTTCCAGCCAGCGATCGACGAACTCGCCAAGTTCGATTCTGCCGCTGCCGCCCAGTGGACGAAGACCATTGTCGACTCGCAACGCGATTCGATCATCACCGCCTTCGGCACCGCCGTGGGGATCAACATGACCTTCCTGCTCCCCTACTCGATGCTGCGCAAGCGGTGGGCGAAGGAGCACCGTGGGCTGGCGATCTTCGACCTCTCGACCGGATTGTTCATCCCCTTCGTCGTGGCCACCGGCTGCCTGGTCATCGCGACCGCCACCCAGTTCCACGCGAACCCCGACCAATACGTCCATGCGAAGAGCAAATCCATCGTCGCGGAAGCGACGGAACGGCTCGGCGGGCCCGCCTACGAGGAGCTGGAGGGCGACGCCCTCAAAGAACAGCTGAAGTCCGTCTACATCTCCATGCCCCCACAGGCGAAAGCCAACGCGACCCTCGAGATGATGGTCGCGCGCCCGAGCCAACTCGAACTGGCGCTGTCGCTCAAGCCGCTCACCGGCGGGATCATCGCCCAGTATATTTTCGGGTTCGGTGTCCTCGCCATGGCCGTCTCGACCATCGTCATCCTGATGTTGATCAACGGCTTCGCCCTCTGCGAAGCCATCAACAAGCCGGACAGCGAACGCATCCGGCGCATCGGCTGTCTGATCGCAGGCATCGTCGGCTTCTTCGGGCCGATCGCTTGGGGTCAGCTGAAAGCCTACTTGGTGATCCCGACCTCCGTCTTCGGCTTCACCCTGCTGCCGATCGCCTACGTCACGTTCCTCCTGCTCATGAACTCGAAGACGCTCCTCGGAGACTCTCGCCCAGAAGGCGCGCGACGGATCCGGTGGAATGCACTCATGATCACCGCCACCGCCGTAGCGACGATCGGGGCAGCCTGGGCCTCGTTTGGCAAGATCGGTTGGTGGGGTCCCGGCCTCATCGCCGCCTTCGGCTTCGCCGCCGCCATCACCGACCCGGGCGGCGGCCGAGCAAGCGCCCGTCAGTAGCCCCGTGGCATCGGCGTCTCGCCGATGACCGTGCCGGAGGCGTCCCGCCTCCGTGCCCAGCCTCCCACCTGGAGGGCGGAGCTCCGTCTCCGCCGTGACTGAACCCAGGCACCGCCGCGAACCGCACACCGGCAAGGGCGAACCCCCATCTGCACCTCCGGAGTCCGCGCCCCTTCCCCCAAGCCGCGCGGCAAGCGGGGACGCTTGCCCTCCGCCCCCTTGGAGGGCGGAGCTCCGTC
>JAUIGD010000150.1 GCA_030430255.1 Verrucomicrobiia bacterium | reverse complement strand
CGCCTACCTCATCAGCCAGCAATGGGCCAGCGGCGCCATCACCGAGGGCGGCCGCCGCGACCGGGGCGACCACGACCGGCGCCCGCCCGAGAAGGGCATCGCCATGACTTCGCTCTCGATCATGGGGCTCGCGGCGATGGGGCACGCCCCGACCGACCCCACCGACGAGGGCCGGGCGATGCGGAGCGCGCTCGACTTCGTCCTGCGCCCGGGCCACCGAGATTCCAACGGCTATTTCGGCCGCGCCGATGGCTCGCGGATGTATGGCCATGGGATCACCACCTTGATGCTCGCCGAAATGGTCGGCATGGGGGCGGATGAAGACCAAGATCGCCGCATCCACGAGGCCTGCGAGGATGGGATCCGCCTCATCGTCCGCGCCGCGAAGCAGCGCAAACACCGCGACCACCACGGCGGCTGGCGCTACGAACCGGACTCGCGCGATTCCGACCTGTCGGTCACCGTCTGGCAGGTCATGGCGCTGCGGGCCGCGAAGAACGCCGGCATCGAGGTGCCGAAGGAGGCCATCGACAATGCGGTGGGCTACATCCGCCGCTGCTACGACCCGCGGTTGAAGGGCTTCCGCTACGAGGTCGGCGGCGGGCACTTCCTGTTCTCCACCGTCGCCGAAGGGCTGTTGTCGATGCAGGTCTGCGGCCAGTACGACGCGAAGGAGGTGCTGACCGCGGCCGACTACCTCCTCGAGAAGGACCCGGAGGACGAACACCAGTGGTTTTACTACGGCCTCTATTACTACGCACAGGGGATGGCGCAGCGCGGCGGCGAGCACGCCAGCACGGCGAAGCAGACCACTTCCCGGGTCTTGCTCGAGCGGCAGGAGGGGAACGGCGCCTGGCGCGCGGGCGGCGGCGAGGGAGAGGGCGGGCGTGTCTACGCGACGGCGATGGCCCTGCTCAGCCTGTCGATCCACCACAACTACCTGCCGATCTACCAGCGCTGATCGTCAGCGGGCCTGCATCACCCCCATCCGCAGGCGGGCGCCGCCGTCCATGGGCGCCGAGCCCGTGCTGCGGATCAGGCGTGGAAGGTCTTGATGATGTAGTCCCACACCCACAGGGTCGCCCAGACGAGACCGACGGCGATCGCCGCATCGAAGAAACGGAACCGGTTCCAGACGCTCTCCGCACCCTCATCGTCTTGGTCGAGCAGCATCACGCGACCGTGCAGCTCCCGTGTGAAGCCGACGCGCACGACGGGCTCTGCCACGTCGCGCCCGGCATCCTCTCCGGGCGCCGCCCGCCCCTCCTCGGCGGGCTCGCGGGCACCGCGCGGGGCCTCCCCCCGCTGCGCCCCGGTCGCCTCCTCCGCCTCCTCCGCCGGGCGGGCGATCCGGAGCCGCTGGATCGCCGCCGCCACCGCCGCCATCAAAAAGTACTCGGTATGGTAGGAGCGGTCGATCATCCACCCGGAGACGAGGTATCCGACCAAGAGCACGATCAGCGCCCGGCGCGCCCTCTCGCCGCTCTCGTCCTCGGGGCTGTAGCCCACCACCGTCCGGAACGAACACCACATGATCCCCAGGTAGAGGAACAGGCCGGCATAGCCGAGATCGGCGCCGACTTTCACGAAACAGCTGTGCGTCGCCTTCTTCTCCACCTCGCCGTCGTAGTTCGTGATGTAGGCCTCGAACTGCTTCCATCCCTCGCCGTAGGTCTTCAGGCGCGAGGTGGTGCGGGCGATCTCCCAGACCATCATCCGCCCCTGCACACCCTCGTCGGCGCGCAGGTCTTCGACCCGGTCCATCCTCGGGATGACGGCCATCAGGCCGGTGCCGATCGTGACGACAAAGGCGATCAGCAGGAACTGGGTCAACTTCCGGCGGCCGGTCGCCAGCGTCACGGTGGCGACCACCATCCCGGCGATGAAGGCACCGCGCGATTCGGTTTTGAAGACGCAGTAGAAGGCGATCGCCATCGGCACCAAGGCCAGCAGCTTGGTCCAGAACGGGCGCCGCCAGCACATCATCACATAGGCCAGCGGGATGGCGAGGATCACCGAGTGCCCCAAGGCGTTGGGGTTGTTGTGGATCCAGGTGTCGATCGCGAGGCGCCCGTTGAAACGCTCGGTCGCCCCCTTGGCGTTCATCGGGTCGAAACCGAAATAACTGCCCACGGCGACCGCCGCCAACACGACCAGCAGAACGAACCACCAGCGCAGGTAGCGTTCGGCGCGGCGCGTGTCGCTCAGGCCTTGCACGGTGACGACATAGAACACGAGGAAGGGCGCGATCCCCTTGAAGGCATCCATGAAGTCCGGCGCCGTGAACACGATGTACGCCGCGTAGAGGAACACCATCGCGTCGTGTGGTGTGCGCAGCAGATCCCGCAGTTGGAAGCCCCGCTCGCGGAGGAAGACCGAGGCGATGCCGACCAGGGCGACGGGCGTCATCAGATTGGCGCCCGCCAAGCCGGGAACCCAGTCCTGCGGGCGCAGGTAGTAGGTGACGAGGATGGCGATTGCCGAGAGAAACTCCACGGGGTGGCTTGGGACGGGGTCGGGGGAAAAAGGAAACGCGGCTAAGCTATACCCAGCGAAGCCGCAAAATCCATCCCGCAAACAGCGATCGCGAGGAAGCCTAGCCCGAATCGCTCACCAAGCTCCGGGCTGCGGCTTGCCCTCGTTGACGCTGAGGGCGTTGGCGTGGTGACCGGCTCGGGCAGGGTGTTTACCCAGCCGCTCGCCGATCCCTGCCGCCGCCTACTCAGCATCAACGAATGGCGGTGCCTCGCCTGCGGATGTGGTGATCGATCCGGGCTAGCGACAGTTTCCCTCCCCGGGCAGGGCGCGGAATGGCGCTAGTTTGAGCCGAGTCTTCGGCGGATTGACTCGGGAAAAGGGGCTCGATGCTCGCTCCAAGAGCCCCCGGCTGCTGCCGTTGCAAGCGCTCCCGAAGTGCCCCCCAAGACGAGTTCGCAAGCGAGCCCAGGGGGCGCTGGGGTCATTGAACAGCGGTGGGCTCAGGAGACGCGGATCGCGGCGAGAGGCCCTTCGCGTTGCTCAGGGTGACAGCTCCGCGGACTTGAGGGCGGTCAGGGCAGTGTGTGGGGATTGCCACCAGCCCTTCCAAAGAAGAGCGGTGTCATCCTGACGAGCGCAGCGAAGGAGGGATCCCGCGCTGAATCCGGCGCGCCGAGCCAACGGGACGTCCCGGATGGCCTGCCGGGTGCCCAAGTGGGCGATCAGCGACGAGACCGCGGGGCGATTTGGGCAAATCCGAATACGATCGCGCCGCAACGGGTGAGTCCGGCAGGCCCCTAGCCCGAATCGATCACCACATTTGCAGGCGAGGCGCTGCTGGTGATCGATTCGGGCTAGACGGCGACGCTTCCCGCCTCGCCTTCGGCCACCGGTGGCTGCGCCTCGCCGGGTTTCGATCCCGCGCGTTCGCGCTCCTTCGCCCGCCGCACATCGTCGCTGAAGCGCGCCAGGCGCTGACCGGGGGCTTTCGGCGCCCCGCCGAGGAAGACGATGCGCACGGTGTCGAGCAGGATGAAGAAATCGAGAAACAGCCCCATATGCTTCATGTAGTAGAGGTCATACTCCAGCTTGCGGCGCGCATCCTCCGCGTTCGCGCCATAGGGGTAGTTGACCTGTGCCCAGCCAGTGAGCCCGGGTTGCACCATGAGCCGCTCGCGGAAATAGGGCACTTTCGGGGCGAGTTGGTCGACGAACTCGGCGCGCTCTGGCCGGGGGCCGACGAAGGACATGTCCCCCTTGAGCACACACCAGAGCTGCGGGATCTCGTCGATGCGGAACTTGCGCAACCATTTGCCGACGGCCGTCGTGCGCGCGTCGTTCTTCTGCGCCCACTGCGGCCCGTCCTTCTCCGCGTCCGTGCGCATCGTGCGCAATTTGATCACTTCGAACTCGCGCCCGAAACGCCCCAGTCTCGCTTGGCGGAAAAAGATCGGACCGCGCGAACTGAAGCGGACGGCGAGCATGCCCGCCAACATGATGGGCAGCAACAGGGCGAAGATCGTGCCGCCGGCGATGATGTCGAAGGCGCGCTTCAGCTTCTTCACGTAGAACAGGCGCGGCTGCCCGGAGGAATGCAGCAACCATTCCGGCGTCGTCAGCTCGAGCGGCATCGCCTGGAAGAACTCCTCACAGATGTCCGCCAGCGACAGGACGGTGATGCCAGCGTAGCGGAGGCGGCGGACTTTGCGCGACACCTCCGGGCACGAGAAGATGCCGGGCGGACAGAGCAGGCAGTCGATGCGGTGTTTCTCGACCAAGGTGACGGCTTCGTCGAGGTCGCCGAGCAGGTCGTCCCGCGAGCCCAGCCGGTAGCCATCGACCGAAATCATGCCGACGAACTCGGTATGCAGCTGGTCGAGGCTCTCGAAGAGCTCGGCCTCGCTCTCATGGACGGGGCTGGCGGCCAGGCAGGCGAGGCGCTCGCGGAACCGCTGGCTGCGCAGGTGGAGCAGGTAGTGATGCAGGGCGAGGCCGACGAAGGCGAGCGGGGCGGAGATCAACAGCACCCCACGTCCGATCCGGGCGGAGTAATCGACCGAACCATAGACCAAGATCGCCATCAGCCCGGCCAGGAGCCCCCCTCCCACGAGGGCGAATCGCACGAACAGCCCGCGCCGAGCATGGTGCAACGCGTAGAGCCCGGAGATGTAGAACATGACCCCGACGGCCAAGCCCGCCAACAGGATCGCCGGGCTGTAGTGCGCGATTTTGTCAGGCGCCCATACGCCCGCCCGCAAGCTCGTGCCCAAGAGAAACGCGACGATGACGATGGCGATGTCCAGCATCAGGTGCTGGCTCACATGCGCCCAGTGTTTCTGCTTCGAACGTCCAGTCGGCATTGAGGCTATCGGTTTGCCACCTCCCCGGCAGCGATGGCAATGACGCCGAGACGGGCATCGTGCTCGTCCCGCTTCGAATTTCTAGCAAATCTCATTCCCGGTTCACAGAATAAAAGGAGGTGAAAAAATCGTAAATTCACTCCGGGGTGCTCGAAATGATTTGGTAAAACCGGCGCTCCTCGCGCGGGTCGCTGCGGCCTTGGATCACGAGCACCGAGCCCGTGCCTTCCAGCGGCCCCGCATAGGGAGACCACGGCCCCTCGGGCGTCGGAGCGCTCTCGATCTCATAGTCGACACCCAGGGTCGTGAGAAAGGCGATGGCGGGATCGGCGCCGACCGGGAACACCTCGACCACCTCGATCTCGTCCGCCCCCGGGGGAGCTGAGTTCACCACCGTCACCGTGCCGGCGAAACCGCCGGGATAGGGGGAATCGCCGGCACCGAAATCTTCGGCGTTCCCCAACCAATCGGACAACTGCAAGCGGATCGAGTAGACCCCCGGGGCGAGGCTCGCCGGCAGCGGCAAGGCCACGCTGTACGTCCCGTCGGCGCTGGTCCCGCCGATGAGTTGCGCGGCTCCCAAAGGCGCTTCGAACCCCGCGATCCGCATCACACCGCTGACGTTGCCGCAGCCGAGATCGCGGGCGGAGAGGGTCAGATCCACCGTCTCGCCGAGCGCGACGTCGACCGTCGGCGCAGCGAGGCCCACAGCCAGCAGTTCGGGCGGCGTGACATCGACCCCCGCCCCGTTGATGATCTGCAAGGTCGAATCCGCACCCGGTGGGAGCGGGAAGCCGAATACCCCCGAGTAGATCGCCGTGTTCTCCAGGGCGTCGCTGAGGACGACGTAGATATCGTGGGTCCCCGGCGAGGAGAACGGAGGCAGCTCGATGAGGAAATCCAACTCCCCCGAAGTAGCCTGCCCGGAGGTCAGATGGCTGAGGTCGAACAGGTGCTGGTAGGGACCGAAGACGAGCCGCCCATCGGTGAACCCCGATGCATCGTCGCCCACCTCGACGTGGGCGCTGATGGTGACCGCGCCGCCGGTGACATCCACCGAATCCTGCGAGAGTTCGAAGGCCAACAGCGAGGGGGCCCCGAGGTCGACCGTGCCGAAGTTTTGAACCGTGAGTTCGTCGAAGACGCCAGCGGGGACGGCGGGTCCCTGGTAGACCGCGACATTCCCGGCGACGTCGGTGAGGGTCACCCGCCAGATGGTGACCGTCTGGGTGTCGGCGAAGGCCGGCACCGGGACTGCCCCCCGATAGACGCCGCGCCGCAGCCCCCCATCGACCAGATCGGAAGACCCGAGTTCGAGTTCGAAATCGAGCGCCGGATCGCCGTCCCCGGACATCTGCACCCTCGCCTCCTTCAGCCCGCTGGCATCTTCCGCGACCTCGAGGAACAGGCTAAACTCCCCCGGCCCGTTCGTGATGTTCAGGAGCGCCGCCCCGAAGCCGGCCGAGAGGAGCTGCGGCGGGGTGGTGTCAACGGGTCCGGCGTTGATCACTTCGAGGTCGATCGCCCAGCCGGCGTCCGGTGCCTCCGCTGGCGATGCCCCGTAGATCCGGTTGTTGCCGTTCCAGTCCCAGACCTCGACGTACCCCGACCACATGCCCGGCGCCGCGTAGGCCGGGACCGTCAAGGTCGCGCTGATCACGCCGGCCGCCGCCGTTCCGGAAGTCCGTTGGAAGGACGAGGGGATGGTCAGTTGTTCGCCGCCCGGTCCGACCAGCGTGAAGCGGGCGTCGCGCAGCCCGACGGCGGCAGCGGGGGGCGAGGTCAGGTCGGTGTAGTCGATCTCCAATTCCACCGAACGCGCCTGGCCGGTGACCTCGACGCTGGCGGCCGAGAGCTGGGCATCGTCGACCTGGGGGGCGGCGTCGTCGACCGCGGACCCTGCGGGGAAGGCCGCGAGCAGGCGGTCGGCGCCGGGAGGGAACAGCTCCGAGTTGCCCCCCGAGAAGAACGGGCTCGAGTTGTAGGTGCGGCGGTGGCCGAAGTGGTCTTCCAAGATCAGCGTGAGCGTCAACGGCCCGGTGGGGAATCCGGGCGGCAGGGTGACGGTCACGTCGTAGTCCGACGCCGGGCCCTCCCAGGAGAGCGACGGCTCGATCACGCCAGCCCCGACCCATTGGCCGTTCCACGCATAGACCCGGAGGAAGCCGACCCAGAAGCCGACCCCGTCGTCGGCGAACCGCATGCCGAACTGGAGGTCGGTCGTCGTGGACGGCGACACGGCCACGGCCGACGAGGGCGCCGTCCAGGCCACCAGCGTCGGCCCGGAGCGATCGACGGCCCCCGAGTTGGCGACCTCGAGGGTGGTATCTGAACCGGGCGGAAACGCGGTCACCCCGGCGCCGTAGAAGGAGAGCCCCCCCAGCTGGTCTTGCAGTTGCAGCCGCACCTCCCAGTTCCCCGGCGGCGCGAACTGCGGAAATTGGAACCCGATCTCGTAGTCGCCGCTCATGGCATCGCCGGCGGCGAGGTCGCCGATATCAAAGGGGACGAGGAACTCCTCCCCCCCCGCCGACTCGAAGGTCAGCAGCCCATCGAAGAAGCCATCGGGAGCGAGGAGCGAGAGCTCGACCTCGACGGCTTGGGGTGCGGTGGAGACGTCCACCGCGGGGGTGATGATTTCGAAGGCGGAGAGGCTGGGTGCCGCCGCCGCCCCGGCGACCGAACCGATGAGGATCGCCGCTTGGACCGCCCATGCCTTCATGGCTGTCCCCCTTCCCGCTCCGAGTTGGCCGCGCCGGCGAGGTAGGAATCGACCGCGACGCGCCACTCGTCGCCCGGCACGCCGAACTCCTGACCGAGGTAGGTCGCGAGCGTTTTGCGGGCCTCGTCGGCGAACGGGTGGTCCGGCAGGGCGAGGATCTCCGCCATCACCGGCAACTTGATCTCGATGGGGCGCTCGTGGAGGTCGCCGACGAGCGGATCGAGGATGTCTGCCGGCTCTTCGGCAGCGATGATGATGGCGCCCAAGGGGAGGAAATCCTCATCGGGCGTCGTGTTGGCGATGTGGCCGGCCAGGCGCATGCGTTCGTCTTCCGGGGCGGTCAGGAATAGCCCCAAGAGTTCCCGGTGGGGTTGGGCGCCGGCTTCGAAACCCGAGAAGGCGGCATCCACCGCGCCCTGCGACCACTCGCGAGGGGGGACGGCGGCCAGCGCCCTCTCGGCGGCGATGGCGAACGCCGACCCGGCGCGTTCGCGCGGCGGCGCCAAGGCACTCGGCTCCCGTTCCGCCGGCGGGTCCGCGGGGGGATCCCCTGCGGAGGCCGGTTCTTGTTTGCACGAGGCTACCCACAGCGACAACCCGGCGAGGGCTGCCGCTGTGGGTAGAGATAAGGGGATCGCTCGACGCGCCAAGGGGGAGTGGCAGCGAAGGGGCTAGAGGTTGGAGTCAGGGGGTGATCAGGAACGATCCCACCATCGGGGTTCCGCTCGGGGGGTTAATCCGCGCCCCCTGAACGTTGCCAGCACCCAAGCCCTGCTTCTGGAACAGGACCCCGCCGTATGGGCGGCGGCGCGAGTCGTCGGCGTTGTTGTAGATGCCGAACAGTTCGCCGGTCGACGGCAACCAGTTCATCGAACGGATATCGACCACGTTCGAGAAGGTCGCGGTCGGGCCGGCGATGGTGATGCCGGTGGCGATCGAACCCCCATCGACCTCGAGCGAAGAGGCGGGGTAGGCGTCCGCGGCCGGCGGCACATAGAGCGAGCCGATGATGGTGCTCGCGTACTCATACCCGGCAGGGTAGTAGAACTGGTCTTTGGTGTCGGAGGTCTTGTAGACGGTGACCGAGCCATCGAAGTCGCTCACGCCGGCGATGTCCTGGAAGACGACCGGGCCGATGATGCTGTTGGTGCGGTCGGGGTCGGCCGCCAAGGTGTTGGTGCGGGCGTGGAAACCGAAGGTCTCGATGCCGCTCACATAGCCGCCGGCGAAACCGACGATGCCGTCGGTGGTGCGGGTGTAGAACGCGGCGCGTCCGCTGGGCTGCACTTGTCCGTTCGTGTAGCAGTAGCCCTCCGGCAACAGGCCGGGCATCGGCGACGGGGGGGCGACCAAGGCCGTGTAGTCGCCCACCACTGGGAGGCCGCAGGGCAGGTCCGGATCATCCCAGGGCGAGTAGAGCGCCTCGAAGGTGGAGGTGCCGTGGACGCCGGTGATCGTCCCCATCAACGCCAGGATGGTCGCGGACATGTCGGGCCCGACATCGACCGCCACCGTGATCGGCGGCCCGTCGGGGCTGGTGACGACCCCCGCCCAATCGTTGTCGATGGCGCTGAAGGTGCCCCCGAAGCGATAGACGATGCCGTCGTAGTTGAATTTCGCAGAGAAGCGGTTGCGGTTGTCGACTTCGAAGAGGGCGCTGCCGGTGTTGTAGGTGTCGGGGGCGGCATGCCCGATCAGGCCGTGGTATTTGCCTTCGCGGACACGGCCGTCCGGCTTGCCGATGGCGATCTTGAACGCTTCGTTGGTGTTCGTGCAGGTGCAGTCGGTGACGTCGAAAACCAAGCGCGAGAGCGGCACCGAGTTGGTGACTTCGATCCAGTCGGTGTTGATCGACGGGCCACCGGCCAACAGTGCCGGCATGATGTGCCCGAACTCACCCGTGCCCGAGTCGTAGGCGAGGTCCCAGGCCAAGGTCTGGAACCCGGAACGCCCCACGCGGTCGTAGTTCGCGACGTGCGACAGCGTGCTCGGCGGGAGGGCGGCGTTGGCCGTGTCGTAGGCGGTCGCGGTCGCCCGCGTGCGCTCTCCGGTCGACCGGTTGTAGCCAAACTTCGCCAGAACGATGGACGAGCCCGCCGGCAGCGGGTTCGAGAAGGTGTATTCGATCTGGAACCTGACCACATCGCCCCCTGCCCCGTTGATGGCCGAGAACTGCATCATCGGAAATTCGATGGATCCGGTCGCAGCATTGATGTGGGGGAAACCATCCACCTCGGCTGCCGTGTCCTGACGGCGCCGCGGGTCAGTCACCCCCGGCCCGGCCAACACCGTGTCCGCATCGGTCGTGGTGATCGATAGCAGCGTCGTGTCCGCCGGATTGCTGGCGAACGACCAGGCGTTGACGAGCGGAAGCGGATTCGCCCCCGGGTATTCAAGCCAGTCGCGTGAGTTCAGCCCCAGGTCGGGGCACACTTGCCCGAAGGCGGTTCCTGCTCCTGCAAGGACTGCGAGAGCACCAATGGTTTGCACATAACTCCTACTCATAGAATCAGAATTTAGGGGATTCTAGCAAATGTGCGACACAAAGACAAGGATTTTCTTAAAACTATGAAAGATTTGCTCGCTACGTATTTCGCAGCGTTTCGGGCCCGGATCGATCACTCCTCCAAAGGCGAGGCGCCGCTGTTCGTTGACGCTGAGCAGGCGGCGGTGGAATGATCTGCGGCTCGACACCCCGTCCGGCAGCGCCGACACCATCAAATCCCCACAAAAGAAAGTGCTGCGAGGCGTCCTCGAGTAGGCCTTCAGCGGCTATCGGATCTGGCTTGGATCGCTGCGAGGAGAAGTTCGCGATAGGCGCTGGCCGCGCTGGCCCAGTCGAAGCGCTTGAGGGGTGCGCTCTGCGGGTTCTGGCGCGACAGCAGCTGTTGCAAGGCACTGCAGTAGGCCTCGCGATCCCCCCTCGGGACGACGGCCCCCCGTTCGGGGCGGTCGACCACTTCGGCGATCCCGCCGACGTCGGTGGCGACGATCGGCAGACCGCTGGAGAGCGCTTCGAGGACGACGTTCGGCAAGCCTTCGTTGATGCTGCTCATGCACAGGACGTCGGCGGCGGCCATCCAGCGGGCGACCTCAGCGGCGTCGAGCGGGCCGGTGAACGTCACCCGGTCGGCGATCCCGAGCTGCCCGCACTGGCGCTCCAACTCCGGGCGCAACGGCCCCTTGCCGACCATGACCAGTTCGGCGTCCCCCGCGCCCCGCTGCAACAGTCGGGCAAAGGCCTCCAGCAGGGCACCCGGATCTTTGATCGGCAGGAGGTTGCCGACGAAGAGCAGCAGCGGCCCCCCGCGCACCCCGGCGCCGAGCTGCGCGCGTAGCTCCTCTTTGTCCCGCGGGCGGAAGACCTCGGTATCCACGCCGTTGTAGATCGGGTGCAGCTTCCCGGCGGCGACGCCGGCTTCGCCGAGCAGGCGGGCGAGCTCCTTGCTCCGGGTGACCACCCCGTCCGATCCCCCGCAGGCCCCGACGATCAAACGTCGCCGCACGGGATTTTTTAAATATTGGTGGGCGTCGGTCCCCTGCGAGATGAGCACGCACGGCAGGTCGAGCTCGGCGCAGAGCGGCACGGCCGCGCAGCCGTCGGGGTAGAGCCACGAGCAGAGCACCACGTCGAACGCGAACTCCTCGCGCAGCTGCCGCAGCACGGGGCGCAGCGCGCGCGCCATGAGCCGGTGGTTCCAGCGGCTGCCGACCTTGGGGATGTAGGGCACCTCGAGGTAGCGCGGCGCGAACGGCGCGTCGATCTCCCGTGCGCGGCGGGCCGTCCGCTCCCTCCCCGCCCAGGGGGCGACCCCCAAGGCCGGCCTCGGGCTGAGGGCGCGGATCTCAAAATCGTCGCGCAGGTGGTGGAGGACGGTCGCGTTGTCGAGCCCGCGGTAGGGTTCGGCCTGGTCCGGGAAGAGGTTCGACACGAACAGCAGGCGCGGTGGCGCCCCGCCCTCACTCCGCGTAGCCATAGCGTCCGAGATGGGAGGCCAGCACCGCCCCGAGGATCTCCTGCTGGCGCGCGCTCAGATGCCGCTGCCATTTGTCGCCGGTGCTGGCCAGGCGGAACTCCTTGAGGCGCGCCTCGAAGCGCGGGGTGAGCTCCAGCGAAGCGAACTCCAGCGCATCGGCGAAGGTGTCGGCCGGCGCCTCGCACAGATCCTCATAGCGGATCTCCAGCAGCCGGTCGGCCGGCAGCACGGCCTTGGCCGCCTCGACCGCGTCCATGAAGATCTTCCACTGGATGCCGGCGAGGGCGACGAAGGAGCGGTCGTGAGCGCGCCACTCCGCGTCGTGTTCGGGGCTCAGCTCGCCCCAGCGCCAGTTCTGCGGCCCGCTCCAACCGCACCACCAGGGCACGTTCATGAACGAGTTCGCCACCATGCGGCCGTCGCGCATCAGGTGGATGAACTTCGCCTCCGGGAACATCTCGGCGAGGAAGGTCAGGCGCGGCCAGCCGGTGATCTTGATCGACAGCCGGTCGCGGCGCGGGGTCGGGATCTCCCCCAGGGCGGAGCGCACGCGCCCGGCCGAGCGCGGCGAGACATCGGCAGCCACGAGGTCCCGACACGGGCGGCGGAATCCCGGGCAGAGGTGCTCCCAGAACTCGTAGCACTCGGAAGGGTAGATGCGTCCGGCGACGGCGCCGACGAGCGGCAGATCGACCGCCCGCATGAGGAGCCGGTTGCGCGCCGGTTTGCGCTTCCAGCGATCCGCGAAGTCGGTGATCCACGCCACCCGCGGGTGCTCGCAGAGGATGCGGTGGAAGATCGTCGAGCCCGTGCGCCCGGCGCCGAAGATGAAGATGGGTTGGTCGAGCGGCATAGCGTCTCCTTCAGCCGAGCACCCACTGCACGCGGTGCGGGAGGAAGCCGAACTTCCGCTTGAATCGCTGCAGGCCTTCGCCCGCGCCAAACGTGGTGCCGTACATGTAATACTTCACCCCGGGGTGGTTCGACAAGACATCCCGCGCGCCCTCGATGATCGCCATCGGCACCACGCCGTCCGACTGGAAGTCGGCGTGGCCGTAGATGGTCTCGATCATGCAGATCTCGCCACACACGAAGCAGCCGGTGTAAGCGAGGAGCTTGCCGTCCTTGAGCGTCCCGTAGAAGGGGTAGTCGTGCGCGGGGTCGCGGCTCGGGGGGTTGGTGTTCTGCTTGATCTCCCCCTTGAGGAGGCGCTCGGGCATGGCGCGGCCTTGGCGCACCTCGGCGGAGGCGAGGATCTCGCGGACGTCGTCGAGGTGGCTGTTGAAGTCGATGCGGCGCGCCTCGTATCCCTTGCGCAGCGCCTTCTTGTGATTGCGCCTCGCGGCACCCTCCACCGCCATGTAGTAGGCGTCGAAGTCCGGCTCGAGCACTTTGATCGCCGCCCCGAAACCCATCGCTTTCACGAGCGGGAACTTCGGGTGCCGGCGTTGGGTTTCGCGGTAGAACTGCTCGGTGTAGTCGCGGTAGAACGGGTCGTTGCCCGCGGCTTCCGCACACTTCAGGTCGATCCTCAGCTTGGGGAGCGAGCGGATCTGCTGGAGCAACTTGAGCGGGTTGGGCATCGGGTCAGTCGCCAGCCCCGGGGGGCGCCGGGCGGCTCCGGACGGGACAGCGGGCGGCGAAATACGGCAGAATCGGCGGCGGGGCAACCCGCTTTCCCGCCCCTTGCGCCCTGGCGCGGTGCCGCTGAAGCTCGCCCCCATGCCCGACCCACGCCCGCGCCCCACCGGCGAAGCCCTCCAGCTCGTCTATCGCCTCGACCTCGAAACCCCGTTCGCCGAGGGGGGGATCGAGGGCGCGCGGTTCCACCTCGTGCGCAGCGGCGCGGCGATGGCCGCGGTCGCCAACGCCTACCGCAGGAGCTTCGGCCTGAAGGCGCTGCTCAAGGATTGGGCGAAGGCATGCACGGCGAAGCGCGCGCTCTACCTGTGGGTCGGCGACGGCCGGGTGCTGCACCGCG
>JAUIGD010000149.1 GCA_030430255.1 Verrucomicrobiia bacterium | reverse complement strand
ATCTGGAGGGGATCGGCTCGGGGGACGGCCCCTTCGGCGCCATCGAACGCGACGGCAAGACGCTCTACCGCTACCGCTCGACCGACTACCGCATCTATTTCGAGGTCAAGGACGACAGCGTCATCGTCCACCGGGTGCTGCACCGGAACACCTTCCAGGACTTCCTCTACCGCTCGAAGCTCCCCGTCGCCGAAGACGAGGCCCTCGGCGATTCGAAGCACTTTTGGAAGCTGATCGAAGAGGGGCAGAACGCGCGCCGCGTCTGAGCCCCCCGACACCCAACCCGTTTCTCCATCCCCCATGCGCGCGCCTTGGATCATCTCCGCCACCCTGTTGGCGTTCGCCTCCCCGCTCGCCGCCCACCCCGTCCACGCGACCTTCGCCGAAGCCGTCTGGAACCCTCAGTCGCGCTCGCTCGAGATCGCCCTCCGGGTGCGGGGGATCGACCTCGAATCCGCGCTCTCCATCGATCGCGAGAAGGCGGTCGACCTCGACCTCACCCCCGAGGTCGACACCTTGATCGCCCGCTACTTGGGCGGGCATTTCAACGTTCAGCTCCCCGGCGGAGAGGCGCTGCAGCCGAAATGGTCGGCCAAAGACGTCGGCGTCACCAACACCTGGCTCTACTTCGAGTTCCCGCTCGCGCCGGGATTGGAGCTCGGCGATTGCCTGCTTCACAACTCGGTATTCTCCGGCGAGCTGGAGGGTCAGCGCAACGTCGTCGAGTTCCGCATCGGGCGCGAGAAGACCATCCTCGCGTTCGAGGGGGAGACCTCGGAACTCCCGCTGCGGCTGGCGGAGCCGAAGCCATGACGCTCGAGGTCTCGACACCGGCGCTGCTGTTCCCCGCGATCAGCCTGCTCTTCCTGTCGTTCACCAACCGGTTCCTGCACCTCGCGGCGTTGATCCGCAAGCTGCACAGCGATTGGCTGTCGCGCGGCGAGGACTCCCTCCACGCCCAGATCCAGAACATCCGGCGCCGCCTCGTCTTGATCCGCTGGATGCAGGTCCTCGGCGCCCTCAGCCTCCTCCTCTGCGTCGTGTCGATGGTCGCGGTGGTCTGGTCGTGGCAGCGTGTCGCGGTGGCGAGCTTCGTCGCCGCCCTGCTGCTGATGGGCGCCTCGCTCACCGCCCTGCTGGTCGAGATCTCCCTCTCCGGAGGGGCGCTCTCCATCCTTCTGCGCGAGGTCGAGTCGGACCGGGATCCAGGCTGAAGCGGTCCGACCTCCAGCCTCTGGCTGCGTGCGGCTCGTCCCCGTGGCCGCGGAGGGCGCCGGCGCCGCGATCGGCCCGGGCGGGGTGTGCCCCGCGGCCCTCACCCTTCCGAAAGCATCGCCTTCATCTGCGCGAAGTAGCTCAAAGCGTGGTCTTCCTCCACCGGCTCGGCGGCGAGTTCGTCGTAGCTGTGGAGGTCGAGGTAGGTCGGGTCGAGCTCGTCGAGGAAACTGCTGCGCTGGCAGGGCACCGGCTCGCCATAACGGATGCGGCTGGAGCAGAAGGTCATCGTCAGCCGCTGCATCGCCCGGGTGATGCCGACGTAGAACAGGCGCCGCTCCTCGTCGCGGGACCCCTCCTCCAGCGCCCGCTTGTGCGGGAGCACCCCCTCCTCGACGCCGACCAGGTAGACGAAAGGGAACTCCAGACCCTTCGCCGCGTGCAGGGTGATCAAACTCACGCCCTGCTGCTTCTCGATGTCGTCATCGTCGCGGTCCTGCTGCAGGGCGACGCCGTCGAGGAACCCCTGCAGGCCTTTGCGCCGCCCCTCGCTGTCGCGCAGCGACTCCATGAACTCGGAGACGTTTCGGTGGCGGCTGTCGCGCTCGGCGTCGGTCTTGCAGGTGCGCCGCATGGCCTCGATGAAATCCATCTCGTCGACCATCTTGGCGAACAGCGTCCCGAACGGCGCCGACGGCGCGAGCATCGGCTCGCGGAAGCGCTCGAGGAAGGCGAGGAAGTCCAGCACCGCCCCGCGCGCCTTCGGCGGCAGCATCTTCTGGAAACCCTCGTCCTCCAAGACCCACAGCACCGAGCGGCCGAGCGCGCGGCTGCGCTCGGTGGCCAGCCCGACCGTCGTCGCGCCGATCCCGCGCGCCGGCGTGTTGATGACCCGCAGCAGGTTGACGTCGTCGTCGGGGTTGGCCAGGACGCTGAGGTAGCCGAGCAGGTCCTTGATCTCGCGCCGGTCGAAGAACGACTGCCCGCCGATCACCCGGTAGGGGATCTTGAACTCGCGCAGCTTCGACTCGAACAGCCGCGACTGGCCGTTGGTCCGAAACAGGACGGCGAAATCGTCGTAGGGCCGTTTCTCCGTCGCGTTCGCCTCGAGGATCTCGTCGACCACCAGCTGCGCCTCGATGCGGTCGTCCGGCATGGCGACGACCCGCACGCGGTCGCTGCCGGGGTTCTCGCTCCACAGGCGCTTCTCGCGGCGGCCGATGTTGTGGCGGATGATCGAGTTCGCCGTGTGCAGGATCGGCGTGGTCGAGCGGTAGTTCTGCTCCAGCTTGATCACCTTCGGGTCGTCGAAAAAGCGTTCGAACTCGAGGATGTTGGAGATCTCGGCACCGCGCCAGCCGTAGATCGACTGGTCGTCGTCGCCGACGACGCAGACGTTCTGCTCCTCGCCCGCCAGCGCCGTCACCAGCTTCATCTGCAGCGCGTTGGTGTCCTGGAACTCGTCCACCATGATGTAGCGGAACCGCTGCTGCCACTCGCGGCGGACGTCGGGGTGCTCCGCGAGCACCTTCACCGCGAGGATGAGGAGGTCGTCGAAGTCGACCGCGTTGAGCAGTTTCAGCTCCGCGTTGTAGGCCTGTTCGACCTCGGCGATCAGGGAGTCCGCCCGGTCGGAGACGGGGATGCCCTTGTTCTTCGAACGGCTGATCAAACTCAGCGCCAGGTTGTGGTCGAGGTTTTCGTCCTTGCCCGCCTTGCGGGTGATGATCTTGCGCACCAGGCCGGTCTGGTCGGATCCGGTGTAGATCGTGAAGTTCTTCTTGTAGCCCAGGCGGTCGATGGAGACCCGCAGGATGCGGACGCAGAGCGAGTGGAAGGTGCAGACCGTCACCTTCTTGGCGTCGTCCTTGCGGAGCATGCCGCCGACGCGCTCGCGCATCTCGTTGGCCGCCTTGTTGGTGAAGGTCACGGCGAGGATCTGTGCGGCCGGCACGCCCTCGGCGATCATGTGCGCCACCCGCGCCGTCACCGTCCGCGTCTTGCCCGTCCCGGCCCCGGCGAGGATCAGCACCGGGCCACGGATCTGCTCCGCCGCCGCGCGCTGCGCGGGGTTGAGGTCGGAGAGGCGGAACTTGGCGGGCATGGTGGGCGGTCGGGGGCGGGCAGCAAAGCCACGCCGGCGTCCGACGCAAGGCCGTCCCGAGGCCGCAGGTGATTTTAAAAACTTCCGGTCGCGGCGAAGCGGGCGAGCACTTCCGGCAGCAGCTCCCGCTCCGCCTCCTGGATCCGCGCGTAGAGCGACCCCTCGGTGTCGCCGGCCAGCACCGGCACCGCCCGCTGACCCAGCACGCGGCCCGAGTCGATCTCCGCATCCACCAGATGCACGGTGCAGCCGGCCTCCGCGTCCCCCGCGGCCAACGCCTGGCGCGCGGCGTTGAGCCCCTTGTGCTTCGGCAAAAGCGAGGGGTGGATGTTGACGATGCGCTCGGGGAAAGCCTCCAGCATCGGCGCCTTCAACACCCGCAGGAAGCCGCAGCAGACCACTAGGTCGACCCCCGCCGCACGCAGCCGGTCGGCCATCTCCTTCTGCGCCGGCAGCGCGAAGCGTTTTGGGTCCGGCCCCGGATCGACAAAGCGTGTCCCGATCCCGCAACGCCCGGCTTTGGCCAAGATGGGGGCGTCCTCCTTGTCGGACAGCACCAACGCGATCTCGGCGTCCAGCGCGCCGGCGTCGATCGCCTGCAGCAGGTGCTCGAAATTCGTGCCCTTGCCCGACCCGAGCACCCCCAGCCTGAGCCGCCCCGAGCCCCCGCCCATGGCCGCGAGGGTGGCGGTGGTCGATTTGCCCGCCACCAGCGGCAGGATGGCGATCTCCGCCCCGCAGGCGTCGAGGGCCGCGCGCTCCTCGGGGTTGATCGTCTCCGGGGTGTAGTCGCCGCCTTTGGCGAACACGTGGGGCCGGATCGCCTCGATGAGCGGGGTCGAGCGCTCGCCGTCGAACACCACCACCGCGTCCACCGCGCGCAAGCCGCTGAGCACCTCGGCGCGGTCGTCGGCGTCGTTCAGCGGTCTCCCCTCCCCCTTCAAAGCCCGCACCGAAGCGTCGGAGTTCAGCCCGATCACCAGCGCGTCCCCCAGCCGCCGCGCCGCCCCCAGGTAGCGCACGTGCCCGGCGTGGAGCAGGTCGAAGCAGCCGCTCGTGAAGACGACCTTCCCCCCTTCGCGGTCGAGTCGATCCCGCAGGGCGGCGGCGTCTTCAGCGGTCGTGATCATGCGCTTTGCACTTCCCCGAACTCCCCCTAAAGTCAACGCTTCTCCGCATTTCCAATCCCTATTCGGCGCCCACGATGCACGACCCCAGAATTGACCAACTCGCCCGCCAGCTCGTCCGTTACTCGACTTCGGTCAAACGCGGCAACCGCGTTCTCATCGAGGCCTTCGACGTCCCGGAGGCCGTCCCCTTGAGCCTGATCCGCGCGGTGCGCGATGCCGGCGCCACCCCTTTCGTGAACCTGCACAGCTCCCGGGTCACCCGCGAACTCCTCATGGGAGCGACCGAGGGCCAGTACACGACGCAGGCCAAGTATCTCCTTTCGCAGATGCGCTCGATGGACGCCTACATCGCCGTCCGCGGCAGCCACAACATCACCGAGACGGCCGACGTCCCCTCGGACCGCATGGCCACCGCCATGAAGCTGATGCGCCCGGTGATGAACCACCGCGTCAACAAGACCCGCTGGTGCGTGTTGCGCTGGCCGACCTCGTCGATGGCGCAGCAGGCGGGCATGAGCACCGAGGCGTTCGAGGATTTCTACTTCAAGGTCTGCCTCCTCGACTACGCCAAGCTCGTCCCCTCGATGAAGAAGCTCGAGAAGCTGATGACGAAGACCGAGGAGGTTCACATCACCGGCCCGGGCACCGACCTCCGCTTCAGTATGAAGGGGCTCGCCGCCATCGCCTGCGGCGGCACCCACAACATCCCCGATGGCGAGTGCTTCTCCGCACCGGTGAAGAACTCGGTGGAGGGAACCATCCGCTACAACGCGCCGACCATCTATCAGGGCATCGCCTTCGACAATATCGAGCTCACCTTCGAGAAGGGCAAGATCGTCAAAGCCACCGCCAACAACACCAAGGCGATCAACAAGATCCTCGACTCCGACCCCGGAGCCCGCTACGTCGGCGAGTTCGCCATCGGCTTCAACCCCGCGATCAAGGAGCCCATGCGCGACATCCTGTTCGACGAGAAGATCGCCGGCAGCTTCCACTTCACCCCGGGCCAGGCCTACGAGGGCGTCGCCGACAACAAGAACCGCTCGCAGGTCCACTGGGACATGGTCTGTATCCAACGCCCCGACTACGGCGGCGGCGAGATCCACTTCGACGGCAAACTCATCCGCAAGAACGGCCAGTTCGTACCGAAGGACTTGAAGGCGCTGAACTACTGACGCGAAACCGATCCAAGGTTGACCTCTGGGGGGGACGCGGCGGCACCCGGGGACGCGCGCCCTCCGATTCATATACGCCGGAGATCGACCTCCCCCCCCTATCCCGCCGGATCCTCCGGTTCCACGAAGACCGTCCCCATCCCGGCCTCGCGGGCACCCTGGATGCCGAGCTTGCTGTCTTCGAAGACGAGGCAGCGCTCTGGGGCGACGCCCATGCGTTGGGCGGCGAGCAGGAACAGGTCGGGAGCCGGCTTGCTGCGGGTGACATCCTCCTGGGTGACGACGATGTCGAAGATCTCGGCGATGCCGATCGCCTCCATGGTGCGCACGACCGTATCCCGCACGCTCCCGGAGGCCACCGAGACGGGCTTGCCCTCCGCGCGCCGCGCGCGGGCGTAGTCGACCACCGGCGCGTAGGGGATCACTTTGTCGAGGTTCGCGAAGTAGTAGTCCTCCTGGTCGCGCACGACGCGGCCCGGGTCCATCGAGGTGCCGAAGCGCTCGTTGAAGAGCACCACGGAATCGTGCATGCCGACGCCGGCGTACGACTGGGCGACTTCGCGGGTGAACTCGAAGTCCGCCCCGCTCGCCCGGAACGCGTGCAGCCAGGCGTCGAAGTGGACGTGCATCGACAGGGAGAGGGTCCCGTCGTGATCGAAGATGTAGCCTTGCCAGTCGCCGGCGGGGATCTCGAGCATGGTTCTTCCGTATCTTGTCCGAGTTTCAGAGCGAAGCCAGCAGGGCGCGGATCCCGTCGGCGAAGGGGGTGTCGTTGGTCACCGCCAAAACCTCGCGCGCGGCGGCCGGGTCGCCGAGCGAGTGCCTGATATCCCCCGCCCGCTCGGGGCCGAAGCTCGGGGCCGGGACCTCGGGATACTCGGCGGCGAGGATGTCGATCAGGTCCAACAAGGTCGTGGCCCGACCCGTGCAGAGGTTGTAGACGCCGCCCCGCTGCGCGGGATCGGTGGCCGCCGCGGCGACCGCGCGCGCGAGGTCGCCGACGTAGATGAAGTCGCGGCTCTGCCCGCCGTCGCCGTTCACGGTGACCGGCTGCCCGGCGCGGTAGCGGTCGGCGAAGATGCTGACGACCCCGGAGTACGGGGAACGCGGATCCTGCCGCGGGCCGTAGACGTTGAAGAAGCGGAAACAGGTCGCGGCCAGGCCGTAGGAGATCGCGTAGGCGCGCAGCAGTTTCTCCGACATCAGCTTCGCGGCGCCGTATTGGCTGATCGGGTCGGTGGCGCCGTCCTCGCGCAACGGCAGGGCTTCGGAATTGCCGTACACCGCCGCCGAGGACGCGAACACGATGCGGCGGCAGATGCCCCGTCGCGCGGCGTCCGCCACCACCTGGGTCGCCGCCACATTCAGGCGGAAATTCCGCCCCGGCTCGGCTTCGCCCTGCGGCACCGAGACCAGCGCCGCCAGGTGCACGACGGCGTCCGGTTCGAAGTCGTCGAACACCCGCTCCATCGCCGCCGGGTCGGCGGCGTCGGCCTCGACCAAGGTGCAGTCCGGCGACTCCAGCGCCCCGGCGAGGTTCTCCCGATGCCCGGTCGAGAGGTCATCGACCGCGAGCACGGTCTTGCCCAGGCCGAGCAGCCGGTCGCAGGTGTGGCTGCCGATGAAGCCGGCGCCGCCGGTGACCAGGACGCGTTCGATAGGGCTGGTGGATTCTGACATGGGGATCGGGGCGGGAACCTACTCGCCCCCATCCAGCGCGGCAAGGTCGCGGCTCCCCCCGTTTGGCGTTGAACTCGGGACGGGCGCCGGTTTGAATCCCGGCATGAAACCCGCCGCCGTCCTGATCGCCTCCGGTCTCACCTTCGCCCTCGCCGCGCTCTCCCCCGAGGCCTCGGCCGAGCGTCCGCCCAACGTCATCGTCATCTTCACCGACGACCAAGGTTCGGTCGATGCCGGCTGCTATGGCACCGCGGACATCGCGACCCCGGCGATCGACGAGCTCGCCACCCGCGGCGTCCGTTTCACCCAATTTTACGCCGCGGCCCCCGTCTGCTCGCCCTCGCGCGCCGGCCTGCTCACGGGGCGCTACCCCGTCCGCGCCGGGGTGCCCGGCAACACGACTTCGGTCAAAGGGAAACCCGGCATGCCGGCGGAACAGATCACCATGGCGGAACACTTCAAGGCCGCCGGCTATAAGACCGCCCACATCGGCAAGTGGCACCTCGGCTACATCCCCGAGCACATGCCCAACGGCCAGGGATTCGACCACTCCTTCGGGCACATGGGCGGCTGCATCGACAACTTCTCCCACTTCTTCTACTGGCAGGGACCGAACCGACACGACCTGCACCGCAACGGCGAGGAGGTGTTCCACGACGGCGAGTTCTTCCCCGACCTCATGGTGCGCGAGGCGGCCGAGTTCATGACCGCGAACCAGGACTCGCCCTTCTTCATCTACTTCGCGATCAACTGCCCGCACTACCCCTACCAAGGCGAGCCACACTGGCTCGAGCACTACGGGGAGACGCCGCACCCCCGCCGGCTCTACAACGCCTTCATGTCGACGATCGACGCCCGCATCGGCGACCTGATGCGCCACCTCGACGAGCTCGGGCTCCGCGGCGACACGGTGGTCGTCTTCCAATCTGACCACGGGCATTCGACCGAGGAGCGCGCGCATTTCGGCGGCGGCAGCTCCGGCCCCTACCGCGGTGCGAAGTTCAGCCTGTTCGAGGGCGGCATCCGCGTGCCGGCGGTGATCTCCTGGCCGGGCGAGCTGCCGGAGGGCGAGGTCTGTGACGAGCTCGCCCACTCCTGTGACTGGCTGCCGACGCTCGCGGCGCTCGCGGGCATCGGCTTGTTGGAGCAGCCCGGCGGCATCGACGGGATCAGCCTCGCGCCGCTCCTCCGGGGCGAGACCGACGCGACGCCGCACGAGCTCGTCCACTGGCAGACCGGCACCGGCGAGCGGGCGCAGTGGGCGGTGCGCGACGGCGACTGGAAGCTGATCGGCAACGCCCGCGACACCAGCAACCCGCCTGTCCCCGGCGCCGCCAAGCCGCAGCGCGGCCTGTTCCTCGCCAACTTGGCCGAAGACATCGGCGAGCGCCGCAACTACCTCGGAGCCGAACCCGAGCGCGCCGAGCGGCTGCTCGAAGCGCACCGTCGCTGGGCCGCCTCGGCGACCGAGTGAGACCCAACGCCGCCGGCGACGTTGGCAATGCGGGAGGAAAACGCGTATCGGCGCCTGGAAGCCCTAGCCCGGATCGATCACCACATGAGTGGCGCCTATTTAAGGGGAGTGCCGGAGGCACGATAGAAGGTAGCGCGGAGTGGAGCGCCAGCGGAACTCCGGGGAACCGGGAAGCGTAGCGATCCGCCCCGGCAGGGGCGGGAGAAGCCTCGGCAAAGCGATGCAGCTCCTCATCCAAGCGCCAGCGCCCGGAAGCCCTGGAGGGCGGACCTCCGTGTCCGCCGTCGCGATTCGGAGCGGGCGTGATGCGAAGACGCCGGGACCAAGACGCCGGGCGGTGCTCGGTCTCGGGGTTGACGGCCCGGCGCCCTACCGTTCGCCCCTTCCCCTACTCGAGGACCGACAGCCGGAAGCCCTGCTCTCCCTCACCAATCGGCACGGTGAATTCGCCCCTGCCGTCGAAGCCCGCCAAGATCGAGTCGTCGATCTCCCCCCACTGCGCGAGATCGCCGCTCGATTCGAGGACGTGTGCCCCGCCGGGGACGCCCAGAAACTGGCAGCGCAGCATGTCGCCATCGCGCTCCACGCCCGTGATCCGCAGCTCCGCCCCCGGCGCCTCGGCGGCGGCGAAGTAGTTGTCGAAGGTCGAGTCGGTGGCCTGGGTGAGCGGGTCGGAGACGTTGAGGATGCCGCAGAAACCCGAGGCGTAGGTGGCGTCGTCCACCTCGACCTCGGCCAGCAACTGCGCGCCGTCGACCAGTTCGTAGATGGCGCCGCGAAACGTCGAGCCGGAGGCGCCCAGCACCAGGCGGAGCGGGTTGGCGATGTCGCTCGGGAAGACTTCGGCGTCGGCGATGACTTCGCTGTCCTCGTCGGTGACGACCGTGAGATAGATCCTGGCCTCCACCGGGTTGTAGACCCAAGCGTAGCCGTCCAGCGTGCCGATGCCCGGTTGCCGGACGCGTGCGAGGAGACCGTGGTGGACGTCGGCGGCCGGATCGAAATCGACCAGGTCGACTTGGACGTGAAAGTCGGAATAGCTGACGTCCGCCCGCAGGCTGCCCGCACGCGGCGGCCCGAACGCCTCGTTCGGCTGCTCCGGGCATTGGATCCGGTAGCGGTCGCCACCGGGGAACGAGTAGGTCGCCGACACACCGACCGCGGTCAGCGGGGAGACCCGGGTCCAGCCGGCGTCATCGCCGTCGTCGAAGGTGTCGATCTGTGCCACAGCGAGGCCGCCGGCGAAGATCGATGCGGTGACGAACAAGGCGAGGGATCCGGAGCGCTTCATCGGGGTTTTTTGGTCTGTCGTAGACGACTTTGCCGCGCCGGGCGATCCGGCGTCAAGCATGGGCCTCCGCTCACCCGCCACCGCCTGCCGGCGGCGCCCCCATCCCCGGCAACGGCACGTGCTCGAGTGAGAGATCCTGCCGCGCCGTCAATTCCTCACCCGGTAGCAGCACCCGCAGGTGTACGGGGTCGCCGTCGCCCTCCAGGTGGCAGGTGAAACTCTGGTGCCAGCTGTCGCTGCCGCCGCCGCTCGAGGATCCGCGCACCTGGAACTCGACCTCGCCCCCCTCCTCGTCCTGCATGGCGAAGAGGTAGCGGGGGCCGGTGCGGTCGTACGGCCGCAGGTCGATCCTCGGTGTGCCGGAGCCGGTGAACTTCACTTTGATCGAGTCTTCGTTCTTCTCCTCGACCGCCAGGGTGATCTCCTGGGTCAGCGACACGGCACCGTTCACACCCGGCAGGGCGCATTCGTGCCAGCGCAGGCGGCGCGCCTTGATCTGCATCAGGGCGTCGATCTTCACCGGCGCCGACCGGTCGACGTCCTCGGTGATGGCCTCCGCCCAGGTGAAGGTGGTGCTGGGGGAATAGTCGGAGTCGTGCCGGTAGCTCGGCGGCTCGTAGCGGCAGATCTTGGTTTCGGGTTCGATGACGCTGCCATCGGCGAAGTGGAAGCCGCGGATCAGCAGCGCGATCTCGGTCGGGATGTAGTCGGGCTCGACCTTCGGCACCAGCGTCACCGCGAAGAAGTCGCGCCCATTGGAGTGCTCGATCGCCGTCCGCGCCGCGCGCACCCGCATCACGCCCGCCGCAGCGTGGACCTGCCCGACACCGGCGAGGTCGAACTCGCCGTAGCGCAGCGCGTTGGTCGTGGTGAGGTCCTCCCGGCCGGGCTCCTCGGCCGCGGTCGGCGGGAAGACGTCGAACAGGTGATCGACCGCGCCCCAGTAGTCCCCTTCGTACTCGAATGGCTGCACCTCCGGGTCGTCCCAGATGTCCCCCGCCCGCACGGAGGTCAGCGGCTGCGTCGAGGTCAGCGCATCGAGCGCTTCGAGCACCGCCTCGGGTTTGACCCCGTCGGGGAAGCTGAGCGCCACCTGCCGGCCGCTCTCGAACTCCTCGCGCGCCTGCCGATCGTAGATGTTCTCGATGACCGCCCCCAGCCGCTGCCGAAACTCCGGGTCATCGTCCCCGCTCGACCTGAGCAGGCCGCGCAAGAGATCGGCGTCTTCGACCGACAAGGCCTCAAGCGTCGCGGTCGCTTTCGCGCGTGCGGCGAAGTCGTCCGCCCGCAGGGCGTCCAGCGCGGCGTCCACCTCGGGGCCGAGATCGATCTCCGGCGGCGGCACCTCGGTGCCCCCGTCGCCCTCTTCCGCCTCAGCGGCTTCGGCACCTTCCGCGCCGGCCACCTCTCTATCTCCGTCTCCATCTCCCTCTGCGGCGTCCACGGCGGCAGCGATCGCCGCATCCGCGGCCGCCTCTGCCTCAGCGACCGCAGCGGCCCTCGCCTCTTCAACGGTTCCCTCGTCGTCTTGCCCCGAAACCGGGCCGCAATGGAAAATGAGGAGCGTTGCCGTGATGGCGGGCAGCCGCGAAGGGGGTGGCGACGGGACCTTGCGCATGGGGAAACACTGCCGCCCCGCCTTCCCGACGTCAACGCCCGCTTGCCCCGCGTCATCTTTTCGCAACTTTTACGCTGCGGCGGAGTTTCCTCCCCGGAGCCTATCCCCGCCCACCGATGAACCTGGACAAAGAGAACCCTGAAGCGCCCGCTGAGCCGCCCGAGGACGACGCCCTCTGGGAGGCCATGGGGAGCGTCCCCAAGGTGCCCGTGGATCCTTATTTTGCGCAGCGGGTCACGCGGATCGCCGCCGACACCCCGCGGCGCACGCCCTTCCTCGCAGCGCTGTTCGGCTCGGCCCGCGGGCGCCTCGCCACCTTGGCCACCGCCGGCGCGGCGGCCGCCGTCGCCTTCGTCGCCCTGCGCGACCCGGGCACCGGGACGTCCCCACTGCAAACGGAGTTCGCCGCCCATTCCCCCGCCCCAGCCGAACCGCAGGAGACCCATTTCGACTACCGCGTCGCCGCGGTCGAATACGTCGATTACATGGATCAAATCGTCGCCGCCGAGGACCCCAGTCTCCTCTCCGACGAAGACATCCTCGCCCTGCTCCTCGACGACGGCTCCTCCGCGCTGTTGTTTTAGGAGACGGGTGCAGCGATGGTTTCGCCATGCGTGCGCCGATCTTGTCTCTGCTGGCACTCTGTGCACTTCCAGGTTGTGACCGGGCGGAGTTCGAATGCCACGAGCCCCCAGCTGAGGGAGACGAGGCCTCGCTCATCACCTTCGCCTACCAATGCCAAAGTGATTACATGGCGACCCTCGCCCAACACGCATCAAGGTTTTCGGAAGACCCTTTTAGCGCTCAACATTCGGATCACCTGCCTTCGGTTTTGCTCAAAAGGCTCGGTTATTCCGCAGACGAGGAATTTGAGTTCGTCTTCAATCCCAGTACTAACCGGTTCGTCTTGCGGGCGGATGCGAAGGGACATTCAACGTTTTTGGATCTGCACAACAAGCTAAGGATTCCGATCCACAGGATCGCCAGACTGCCCCACCCCAGCGGGTTCAACGTGACTCCGTCCACCTCGGAGGGCGAAATTCCTTCTCTGCCGTGATTGGAGCCGGAGGGCACGCGTCCCCGCGTGCCGCCACGACGCCCCTCAACCCGCATCGACGGACACTGAGGCAATGGCGGCGCCTCGCCTGCGGATGAGGTGATCGATCCAGGTCAGGTGATCGATGGCTCGCGCTCGACCCACATCCCCCAACGGCGGTCTGAGGACGAATCCCACACGCCGTGGAGGTGCTTCCTCACCCGAAGAACATCCCCGCCACCGAGGCCGAGAGCAGGCTGGCCAAAGTCCCGCCGACCAACGCTTTGAAGCCGAGCGCCGCCAGGTTCGACCGGATGAGGCGCAGGCCTCCCGGGCCGCTGACGAGCAGGTCATCATCCCCGTCCCCATCCAGGTCGCCGGCGACCATCGACCGGATGGGCTCCGCCGGATCGAGGCCGATGTCGAGCGGCGCGGTCGCGGTGAATCGGACCGGCGCGTTGCGCCAGACCCGGATGCCCGCCGGGCCCCACCCGATGATGTCGTCGCGGGTGTCGCCGTCGTAATCGACCCGCACCGCGCCGATCAGGTCGGCCGGCCACGACTCGATGCCCCGGGCGTCTTCGGCGAAGGTCCCGTTGCCGTCGTTGATCATGAACCGCGCGTCGCCATCACCCGCCGTGAAGAGGTCGAGCACCCCATCCCGATCGGCGTCGATGGCCAACAACAGCTCGGCGCTCGCGCCGACGAAGCCCGACTCGGGCGGCGCGCCGACGAACTGGTTGAAGCGATCGCCGAACCAGAGCGACGAACCCATCGGGCCGATCGCCACCAGATCG
>JAUIGD010000148.1 GCA_030430255.1 Verrucomicrobiia bacterium | reverse complement strand
GACGAGCGCACCATCGCCGACGCCTTCTCCGCGGCGGGCTACGCCACCGGCGCGTTCGGCAAGTGGCACAACGGCATGCAGGCGCCCTACCACCCGAACTCGCGCGGGTTCGCCGAGTACTACGGCTTCTGCTCGGGCCATTGGGCGCACTACTTCAACCCCATGCTCGAACACAACGGCGCGATCGCGGAGGGCGAGGGCTTCGTGGTCGACGACTTCACGGCGCGCGCGATGGAGTTCATGGAGGAGAACGTCCTCTCCGGCCGCCCTTTCTTCGCCTACCTCCCCTACAACACCCCCCACTCGCCGATGCAGGTGCCGGACTCCTATTGGGCGAAGTTCGCGGACAAAGAACTCTCACTGCGCGGCGATGGCGACAAAGAGGACATCGCCCACACCCGCGCGGCGCTGGCCATGTGCGAGAATATCGACTGGAACGTCGGGCGCCTGCTGGCGAAACTCGATGAGCTCGGCGTCGCCGACGACACCATCGTCGTCTACTTCCACGACAACGGACCGAACGGCCCGCGCTGGAACGGCGGCCTGCGGGGGCGCAAGGGCTCGACCGACGACGGCGGCACCCGCTCGCCCCTGTTCCTCCGCTGGCCCGGCAAGATCGCGCCCGGGATCGAGGTACACCCCGTCGCGGGCGCCATCGACCTCTTCCCCACCCTCGCCGACCTGACCGGGATCCGCATCACCGGCGACGAACAATTCGACGGCAAGAGCCTGCGCCCGCTGCTCTACGGCGGCGAGGCGGGCTGGCCGCGGCGGACGCTGATCCAGCAGTGGCGGGGCAGGGTGAGCGCCCGGACCGACCGCTACCGGCTCGACGACAAAGGGCGCCTCTACGACATGCGGGCGGACCCCGGGCAGACGCGCGACCTCACGGAGACCCAACCCGAGATCGCCGAGCAGCTGCGCGCCGCCGTCGCGACCTTCCGCGCCGAGGTCGCCTCCGAACTGGTCGGGCCCGACACGCGCCCGTTCGTCGTCGGCCACCCGGACAGCGTGTGGACCCAGCTGCCCGCCCGCGATGCCGTCGCCACCGGCGGCATCCAGCGCTCGAACCGCTTCCCCAACTGCTCGCACTTCACCGATTGGCGCTCGACCGACGACCGCATCACCTGGGACGTCGAAGTCGCCGAAGCGGGCACCTTCGCCGTCGAGCTCTACTACACCTGCCCCGCGGCGGAACTCGGCGCCGAGATCGAGCTCACCTTCGGCGAGGCGGCGCTCCGGGCGAAGGTGACGGAGGCCTTCGACCCGCCGTACATCGGCCGCGCCGCCGACCGCGTGAAACGCGCGGAGGGCGACGAGAAAGAATGGCGTCCCATGCTCCTCGGCCAGATCGCTCTCCCCGCCGGCGAGGGCCGACTGACCCTCCGCGCCACCGACATCCCCAACGGCGGGGTCGCGGACTTCCGCCTCCTCATGCTGCGCCGCTTGCCCCCCCGCCCCTGACTCCACCGACCAACCCAAACCCGACCCATGATCGCCCGAACCATCCTCCCCGCCATCCTTCTCGGAGCCTCCGCCCTCGGCGGGGAACCCGCCCATGACGCCGATCGCGCCACCCTCCGCATCGGCATGATCGGCCTCGACACCTCTCACGTCACGGCCTTCACCAAGATCCTCAACAACCCCTCCGCCAAAGACCACGTCCCGGGCGCGAAAGTCGTGGCCGCGTTCAAAGGCGGCAGCCCGGACATCGAATCGAGCATCTCGAGGGTCGATGGCTACACCGCGACGCTGCGCGACGACTTCGGCGTCGAGATCTGCGACAGCATCGAAGCGCTCTGCGCGAAAGTCGACGCCGTCATGATCGAGTCGGTCGATGGCCGCCCCCACCTCGAACAGGCGCGACCCGTCATCGCCGCCGGCAAACCCCTCTACCTCGACAAGCCCCTCGCCGGCTCGCTGCGCGATGCGATCGAGATCTTCCGCCTGGCCGACGAGGCCGGCGTCCCGGTGTTCACCTCGTCCTCGCTGCGCTATGGCAAAAGCACACAGGCCGCCCGCCGCGGCGAACACGGCGCCATCGTCCGCGCCATCTGCTCCAGCCCCGCCCACCTCGAGCCAAACCACCCCGACCTGTTCTGGTACGGCGTGCACGGCTGCGAGGCGCTCTTCACTGTCATGGGGACGGGCTGCGGGTCGGTGGTGAGGCGGACCACTGACGACGGCCTGATCGAGGTGGAAGGACTCTGGGCCGGTGGCCGCACCGGCATCTTCCGCGAGGGCAAAGGCTACTCGGGCACCGCGGTCAACGCCGATGGTGAGGAGATCGCCGTCGGCGCCTACGAGGGCTACGCCCCGCTGGTCGCCGAAGTCGTCACCTTCTTCCGGACCGGAGAACCGCCCGTCCCCGCAGCCGAGACCCTCGAACTCTTCGCCTTCATGGAGGCCGCAGACGAGAGCAAGCGCCGCGGCGGGGAACGGGTGACGCTCGCGGAGGTGATGGAGAAGGCCACGGCTTCACCGAAACCCGAGTAGACACCATGCCGCACGCCGCGACCAGGGGCCGCATCCTCGCCGCCATCACCGCGCTGACCGCAACGGCAGCCGCCCCCCTGCCCGGCGGGTGGCAGACCCACACCGTTCCGCCCTCGGACCCGCTCCCGGAAGCTTCGCCGCTCTGGTACCGCTGTCACTTCACTGTCCCGGACCGCCTCGTCGACGACCCCGGCGACGGCCGCGACCTCTGGCGCAACTCTATGGTGCTCGCCGTCGCCGACGCGCCCGGCCCCCTGGAGGTCTTCCTCAACGGGCAACGCATCGCCAGCTCCGAAGGCATCGCCGACGGCGACGAGGCCCGCTTCAAGATCCCGAAAGGCATCCTCGAGAAAGGCCGCTACAACTGCCTGGCGCTCCGCCTCGAAGGCGCCTCCGCAAAGCGCGGCCTCACCGCCGCACCGGTCTTCCTCGACTACTTTCACGAACTGGCTTTCGCGGACGAATGGGGTGTGGCCGCGACCGCACTGGCCGAAGGCGCACTCCTCCCCCTCCCCGACCGCCCCGCCGCCGCCGCCTACGAGGCCGGACGCTTCCGTCTCGCCGCCCGCCCGCTGTCCCGGTTTGAGAATCCCTTCCCCGGCAAGCGGGTCGCTCCCGAGGTCGCCCTCGAGTTGCTCGAAGCCGGCGACGGACTCGCCGTCGACCCCGTGCTCAGCGAACCCGAAGTCGCCCAACCGACACACCTCTCCTTCGACGCCCGCGGCCGGATGTGGGTCTCCCAATACCGCCAGTATCCCTTCCCGGCCGGTGTCGAGATGGTGAGCCGCGACCAGTATTACCGCTCGAAGTACAACCGCACCCCTCCCGCCCCGCCGCACCACGACCGCGGCGCCGATGTGATCAGCGTCCACGAAGACCGCGACGGCGATGGCGTCTACGAGTCGTCGCGGAGGGTGCTGGAGGGCCTGAACATGGCCAACGCCGCGCTGCACGGCTGGGGCGGCATCTGGGTCATGCACACGCCCCACCTGCTGTTCTATCCGGATGCTGACGGCGACGCCACCCCCGACGCCCCCCCGGAGGTCCGCCTCACCGGCTTCGGCCTCGAGGACACCCACAGCGTCGCCAACGGGCTCGCCTGGGGACCCGACGGCTGGCTCTACGGCGCCCACGGCAGCACCACCACCAGCCGCGTCGTCCGCCCCGGGACCGACCCCGCCGACGCCGCCGGGCTTTACAACGAGGGACCGATCGTCTGGCGCTACCACCCGCGCAGCCGTGCGTTCGAGGTGTTCGCCGACGGCGGCGGCAACACCTTCGGGCTGGCCTTCGACGCCGAAGGGCGCCTCTTCAGCGGCCACAACGGCGGCGGCACGCGCGGCTTCCACTTCATCCAGAACGGACTCTACCTGAAGCAGGGCAAGAACCCGGGGAAATTCGGCCCGCCCCCCAACCCCTTCGCCTACGGGGAGCTGCCGATGATGCCCAGCACCAACCCCGTGCCGAGGTTCTCCCACGCCGTGATCCCGGTCGGCGGCTCAGCGATGCCGCGCCGCCTCCGCGGCGCCCTCCTCGCCGCCGACCCGCTCCACCACCACATCGTCGCCGCCGATCGGATCCCGCGCGGCAGCAGCTTCGCCACCACCGACACCAGCACGCCGCTGCGCACGGACGACGACACCTTCCGCCCCGTCTACCTGGCCAACGCCCCCTGCGGCGGCGTGATGGTGGCCGACTTCCGCGAGGAGTTCATCGCCCACGGCCAGAACTACCAAGGGCAGATCGACCCCGACAGCGGGCGGATCTACCGCCTGCGCGACCGGGCGATCCCGCTCGTGCGCGATCGCGACCTCGCCTCGAAATCCTCCACCGAGCTGCTCGCCCTCCTCGCGCATGACAACCTCTGGCACCGCGGCACCGCCGTCCGACTGCTCGCCGAACGGGCTGACGAGGAGACCGTCGAACCGCTGCAGGAGCTCCTTTCGTCCCCCGATCCCCACCCCGCTCTGGAGGCGCTGTGGGCCTTGCACAGCATGGGGCGGCTGGGCGTGCGTACGAACCTTGCCGCGCTGCGCCACCCCGCGCCCATGGTGCGCGCCTGGGCGGTGCGCCTCGCCGGCGACCCGGGCGCTCTCCGCGGCGGGATCGGCGACGAGATCCGGCGCATGGCGGGCGCGGACCCTTCGCCCGAAGTCCGCTGCCAGATCCTTTCGACCGCACGTCAGACCGGCGACCTCAGCCTGGTGCTCGCCTCCCTTTCGGCACCGGACGGGCTGCTCGATGACCCCTTCATCCCGATGATGACCTGGCTCGCGATCGAAGACCATTGCGAGACACCGGGCGAATTGCTCGACGCCCTCGCCCCCTCCGCCGCCGGCGATCCCAGCCCCCACTGGACCGCTCCGCTGTTCCGCGAACACATCGCCGCCCGCCTCATGCGCCGCTTCGCCGATTCGGGCACCGGGGCCGGCCTCGCCGCCTGCGAACAGCTGCTCGACTTCGCCCCGTCCGAGGCCGACCGCGCCGCCCTCACGGCCGGCTTCGAAGCCGCCTTCGACGCCCGGGTGATGCCCCCGCTCCCCGACGGCCTGCTGGCCAGGCTCGGCAAGACCTCGCTAGGCACCCGCATCCGCGCCGGCGACGCCCCCGCCATCGAACGCGGCCTCGCCCTCCTCACCTCCCCAGACGCCCCCCCCGACGAGCGCCTCGACGCCGTCCGCGCCTTCGGCTCGCGGCACACGCCGGCGGCCGAAACGCGCCTGCTCGAGATCGCCCTCGACGCCCCTGCCCCCACCGGTCTGCGCGCCGCCGCACTGGTGGCGCTGGGGATCTACGATGCGCCCCAAACCGGCGCGGCCCTCGCCGCGGCCCTCGCCGATCTCCCCGACCCGCTGCAGGCCGCCGCCATCAACCTGCTCGCCTCCCGCCCCAGCTGGGCCCGCGCGTTGGTCGATGCGATGACCACCGCCGAAGGCGCCCTGCGCGGGCAACTCACCCCCGACCTGCGCGCACGCCTCGAGATGCACGGCGACCCGGCCCTCGACCAACGCCTCGCCACGCTCCAGCCCGCCGGGGACCACGCCGACCCCGGCGACCGGACCGGGGCGATCGAAGCCGTGCTCGCCGCCTCCCCGGGCGATCCCTACGCGGGCGAACCGCTGTTCAATGCACGCTGCGCCTCCTGCCACCGGCTCTTTTTCAAAGGTGGCACGGTCGGACCCGACCTCACCCGCTACCAACGCGACGACCTTTCCACCCTCTTGCCCGCGATCCTCTCCCCGGACGCGGAGATCCGCGAGGGCTACGAGAACGTGCTGATCACCACCGCCGACGGGCGGGTCCTGAGTGGCTTCCTCGCCGACGAGACCGCCGCGCTCGTCACCCTGCGCGGCTTCGACGGCGCCGACATCGCGGTCGCCCGCAGCGACATCGAGACGCTGACCCCCGCCGGTCGCAGCCTCATGCCGGAAGGGCTCCTCGACGGCCTCACCGACACCCAGCTCCGCGACCTGTTCGCCTACCTCCGCCTCTCCCAGCCCATCACCCAGTAAGCCGGGTTCCCACCCTCCGGCGGCCGCTTTCCCTCACGCGCAGGCAGATCCCCGCCAGCTCCGGCGGCAAACGGGGACGTTTGCCCTCCCGCTCCGCACCGCCCCGCCGGAGGGCACGCGTCCCCGCGTGCCGTTGCCGCCCAATCCCCTGCCCCCGGCGACGCAGACCTCCGTGTCTGCCGAGGATGTCGGGGGCGTAACCGTGGCGCTGTGGTGTCCGGTGCCTACTGAGCCAACTCCGGCGGCAAACGGGGACGTTTGCCCTCCCGCTCCGCACCGCCCCGCCGGTGGGCACGCGTCCCCGCGTGCCGTTGCCGCCCAATCCCCTGCCCCCCCGGCGACGCAGACCTCCGTGTCTGCCGAGGATGTCGGGGGCGTAACCGTGGCGCTGTGGGGTCCGGTGCCCACTGAGCCAGCTCCCGCGGCAAACGGGGACGTTTGCCCTCCCGCTCCGCACCGCCCCGCCGGAGGGCACGC
This sequence comes from Verrucomicrobiia bacterium, assembly GCA_030430255.1. Lineage (GTDB taxonomy): Bacteria > Verrucomicrobiota > Verrucomicrobiia > Verrucomicrobiales > DEV007 > JAUIGD01. Next base: position 7,051 of record JAUIGD010000148.1, on the reverse strand, counting down.
GTCCCCGCGTGCCGCCGATGCGCGATCGGCCACCCCTGCCGGTCTTCGGGAAGCCCCCAAAACCCGCACGGCCAGCCCGCTCCTCGCCACCGCATTCAGCCCGGATCGATCACCACCTCCGCAGGCGAGGCGCCGCCAAGCGTTGAGGGTATGCCTTGCGGCAGCGGTTGGTTTTGGACGACACCGCCCCTTCACCCCGCCACCGGCAGGGCCGCCAGATCCCAAGGCTCCGCGCCGACCTCTGCGGCCAGCTCGTTGAACTCGGCGATCTCGGCCGGCGTGAACAATAGCCCGCCGCATTGTGCACTGCGCTCCGCGGCTTGGGCGAAGTCCTGCCCCGGCAGGAAGATGCCCTCGTTGCCGTGGCCGCGGATGTCGTCGATCACCGCCTTCACATTCCCGTCCCGGCTCCGCCCGCAGGCGAAGGCGCCACCGCTGATCGCGTCCGGGTGGATCACCTGGAAGTAGAAACTCGGCGTGCGCTTCTCGCCCTCGGGGATCTCCCGCGAGCGCAGGGTCGGCAGCGATCCGCCGATGAAGGCGCCGACCAGCTCGTTGATCAAGGCCATGCCGTAGCCCTTGTGTGCCCCGAACGGCACCAACCACTTCGCCTTCCCGGCATCGGTGGTCGGGTTGCCGTCGGCGTCCACCGCGGCGTCGGGAGGCAGCGGTTTGCCCTCGCGTTTGAGCTGCTGCACGCGCCCCATCGCCACCACGCTGGTCGCCCAGTCGATCACGATCGGGAAGCCGCAGGCCCCGGCGGTCGGGAAGCCCCAGCTGTGCGGGTTGGTGCCCAGCGTCGGGTGCTTGCCTTTGAAGGGCACCACCTCGGCCAAGCCGGCCGTGCAGTTCGTGTACGCGATGTAGCCCCGCTGCGCGGCGTCGAGCACGTATCCGCCGCCCCACAGGTAGTGGAAGGCGTTGTCGACGCTCACCTGGCCGATGCCATACTCGTCGGCCAGCGCGATGCAGCGCTCGATCGCCGCGAAGGCCACGCTCTGCCCCAGTTTCTTCCCGCAGTCCCAGACCTCGCTGGCCGCGAAACGGTTCTCCACCACCCGCACCTCCGCGCCGGGGACGCAGCCGCCGGAACCCGAGCCGAACAGCTCGTCGAGGTGCAGCGCCTTCAGCGCGTTGTGCGTGCGCACACCGTGCCGCGAGGCGAACGAGCAGAAGCGCGCCGCGTCCGCCGCCTCCGCTTCCGTGTATCCTCGGTGTTGATAGGCCGCAGCGACGAGGGCGTCGTGCTGCTCGGCGGGGACGATGTGGAAGGTCTCGGTCATGATTTTGGCTGCTGATGCTCGCGGGCGGAAGCCATGCACCCGTACGCGGGCGGCATCAAAAAAATTTGCTCAGCGCCATCTCGTTCACCCAGCCCCCCCCCGCGAATTCCACACCGCTCGCCATCAAACCGCCATCCTCACTCTGCTGGGGGTTCCCGGCGATGGCAGTGGGTAGCCGGATACTGACGGTCTGAAGCGAACAGCCCCCGTGGCGAGGTGTTCCAGATGCCATTAGGCGCCTTATCGACATTGAACCCGTGATCCCAAAGATACGCGTCAGCGAAGCATTTCAAGTCGAAGCACACCGTCTCCATCGAGGGTACAAACACAACCCGCTCAAGTCGCAGGAAAGGCGTGATGCCCCGCTTTTCGAAGATAGCCAACGCCTCCCAAGCGGTCACCCCAAGATCATCGACCAACCAGTCGTCGCAGCGATCCATAAATGTCTCCTCCGGAAGCAGCACGGCGCGGTATTGGGAATACGCCTCATCGAGCCACCCCCTAAGCTGATCGATGCTGGCCGGCTGCAGGCTGGCAAGCCTTTCCGTTTCTGGCAACCCCTGCCCTTCATCGATTACGACAACCTCGATCAAACCATGCTCAGATTCCGGCAGCAGATCACCGATAGGGAGGAAACAGGAGGACTTGTGATAAGTGATGAAGCAGGGCCGATCGCCCATCTCGAAGCCGTCGCTCGGTTTGACAGCATCAAGAGGAAACAACATGCTCGTCGCTCGCCTTACGGTTCAAAACTTGTTCGCCTGCACGTAGCCCTCCTCGCCGCGGAGAAACTTCACCAGGTTCGAGGTCGCCATGCCGGCCTGGCGGGCGACGGACTCGTGGGTGCGGCTGGCGATGTGGCTGGTGACGATGCAGTTCGGCGCGCCGAGCAAGGGGTGGTCGGCGGCCGGCGGCTCGGCGTCGAGCACGTCCGTCCCGTAGCCACCGACCTTGCCGCTCGCCAGCGCCTCGGCCATGTCGGGGGCGACGACGATCTCGCCGCGCGCGCAGTTGAGCACGATCACCCCGTCGCGCATCTCGGCGATCTTCGCCGCGTTGATCATGCCGTGCGTCTGGTCGTCGAGGAAGCAGTGCAGGGAGACGATGTCCGCCCCGTGCAGGACAGCGTCCATCGTCTCGCCGCGCCGCACCTCATGCTCGGCGGCGAACGCTTCGTCGAAATAGGGGTCGTAGGCGACCACCTCCATGCCGAAGGCGCGGGCGCGGACGGCGACCTCTTTGCCGATGCGGCCGAGGCCGAGGATACCGATCGTCTTGCCCATCACCTCGTTGCCGACCGGCTTCTTCCAGCCCGCGACCCACGCGCCGGCCGCGACCTCGGCGGCGTTGCTCTGGATCTTTTTCGCCAGCCCCAGCAGCAGCCCGAAGGTGTGCTCGGCGACGGTCGTGTGGTTGACCCCGGGCGTGAACAGCACCGGCAGTTGCGCCGCCGTGGCGTGGGCGACATCGATCTTGTCCAGCCCGATCCCATATTTGCTGATCACTTTCAGCCGCGGCAGCGACTTGTCGATCACCGCGGCGGTGATGGCGTCGTCGCCGCAGAGGAAGCCGTCGAACTCCCCCGCCAGCTCCAGCATGGCCCCCTCGGGAAGCGGCCCGCGCTCGCGGACGATCTCCCACCCGGTCGCGGCGAGTTGGTCGTGGTGCGGGCCCGGGGTGTCTTGGTAGCTGGTGGTCGTGAGGAGGATGCGCATTGTCGGGTTTCCCCTGAGCGGAATCCGGCTAACAGTCAAGCCTGTGAACGACAATTCCCACATGGAGGCCGGCACGCAACCGCTCGACGCCTTGATGCTGGACGCCGGGCTGTGCAACCACGACCTCGTCGCCGCCTCCCCCTCCGGCCTCACCCACAAGCAGGTCGCGAAAGCGCGGCGCGGCCGCAAGCTCACCCGCCGTCTGCAGGACAAAGTCGTCGCCGCTTGGAACTCGGCGCGCGGCGAAGAACGGCAGTCCGCCGAGCTGTTCAACTACCGTGGCCGCTGAGGTCGCGGTGGTCGGCGGCGGCCTCGCGGGTTGCACCGCGGCCTGGGCGCTGCGCTGGCGCGGGGCCGGCGTCCGGCTCTTCGATCGCGGCGGCCCGTCCGCCACCCGCGCCGCCGCGGGGATCGTCAACCCCATCACCGGCCCCAACCTGACCTTGGAGCCGGACTTCCGATCGCGGTGGGCGGAGGCGCTCGCCTTCTATCGCCGCGTCGAGGCGGAGTCGGGCCAGGCTTTGTTCCACCCGATGCCGCTCGTCCGACTGTTCGACTCCGAGAGGCAGTCCACCCGCTGGCGGCGGCGGCTCGACGCGCCGGGCTACCGCGACATCGCCGCCGACCTACCCGAGCCACCGGCGAGCTGCGATGGCGAGTTCGGCGGCTTCGAGGTGGCCACCGCAGGGTTCCTCGACACCCGCGCCCTGATGGACGCGACGCGAGGGATGCTCGGCGACGCCTGGGAGCGAGTCGAGGTTCCGCCCGGCGAGATCGCCGCCCGCTCGGGCGGGGGCATGCAGTGGGTGTTCTGCGAAGGGGCCGCGGCACAGGCCGGATCCTGTGCCCCGGATGCCCCCTTCGCCGGCTTCCAGTTCCGCCCCGCACGCGGTGAGATCCTCACGGTGCAGAGCTTCGGCGCACCCGGCGACCGCATCGTCAACCGCGGCGGGGCATGGCTCGTCCCGCTCGGCGGCGGCCGCTTCCGGGCGGGCGCGACCTACGATTGGGACGACCTCGCCTCCGGACCGACCGGGTCCGGGCGCGACGAGATCGAGACGAAGCTGCGCCGCTGGCTGCGCGCCCCGTTCGAGGTGGTCGACCACCAGGCCGGCGTTCGCCCGATCCTCGCCGGCCGCCAGATCCGCTGCGGCCCCCACCCCACCCTCCGGCATCTCTGGTTCTTCAACGGCCTCGGCTCGAAGGGCACCCTCCGGGCTCCGGGGCAGGCGCTGGAGCTCGCGGAACGTTTGGTCTAGGAGCCTGTCGGACTTACCCGTTCCGGCGCGAATCGTTTCACAATTTGCCAAAATCGCCCCGCAGTCTCGTCGCTGATCTAGCAATCCCATGCCAGCACGCCAACCCCGCGTCACCGAACTCGCCCACGGCTGGGTCGCGCAGGTCCTGCTCCCCGGCGAGCCCGCCATCGATGCCACCGCAGGCAACGGCCACGACACCCTCTTCCTCGCCCGCGCCGTCGGCGCCAGGGGCAAGGTCTTCGCCTTCGATGTCCAGCGCGATGCCCTCGTCGCGACGGGCCGGCGGCTCGACGCGGCCGGCGCGCGCTCGCGGGTCGAGCTGATGCACCGCTGCCATTCCGAGATCGCGACAGCGCTCCCTCCCGACGCGGCCGGGAAGGTCGCCGCGGCGATGTTCAACCTCGGCTACCTCCCCGGCGGCGATCACGCGCGCACGACGCGCACCGCCACCACCCTCCAGGCGCTCGGCGCCGCGCTCGAGGTCCTCCGGCCCGGCGGCCTGCTGACCGTCATCTGCTATCCTGGCCACCCTGAAGGCAGCATCGAGGCCGAAGCGGTGGACGGGTGGGCGGCGGCTTTGCAACGCGAACGCTTCGAGGTCGCACGGTTCCCCAGCGCACGCGGGGAACGCGGTCCGGCACCGTTCCTGATCACGGCGCGCCTCGTTGCCAGGTGACGGAGGACGGGGCCGGACTCCGCATGGCATCGACCGATGCGGTGGGAGCCCGCGGAGATCGTCCCGGAGGTCGAATACCTCCGCCCCATCGCCGCCCCATCGCCAGAGCCACCGATTGCGACCGTCACGAAAACTGTGCCCGGAACTCGTCGAGTTCCTCCCGCAGCGTCGCGACCTCCTCGCGCAGCGCGGCGACCTGCCCCTCGAGTTCCTCCCGCCAGCCGGCCGCGACCGGCGCCGCGCCCGCCGCTGGCGCCATCACCGTGACCGGCCCCGCCTCCACCTCTCCGCACAGCAGGTGGACATAGGTCGGCACCCGGCGGCCACCACCGGCGGGAAGGTGTCTGACCAGCACCCGCCCGGGGTAGTTCTCCAACTCCGCCAGCGCCGCGGTGGCCGCCTCGAGATCGGCGAAGTGGAACATGCGCTCGGTGCGCGTCCGCAGTTCGCCGACCGTCTGGGCGCCGCGCAACAGCAGCACCGTGAGCAAGGCCATGCCACGCGCCTCCAAGGCGGGCAGGGCCAGATCGAGCGTGTGCTTGAACTTCGGCACCCTCGAACCCGCGACCGCGATCCGCGCGGCGTAGCGCTTGCGCCGCAATCCGGCCACCGCCTCCTCGACCTGGTCGTCGTCGTAGCTCACCACCGGGTCGCGGTTCGACTTCTGGTTACAGGCCGAAACCAGCGCGTTCATCGTCAGCGGATAGTACTCGGGGGTGGTCTGCGCCTTCTCCATCAGGCAACCCAGCACCCTCGCCTCCTCCGCCGTCAGGGGCGCCCCGACGGCATCCTCCTGCGGGCCGGACGCGTCGCCCGCCTCCTCCGGCAGCTCCCGCTCGGCCGGATCACCGGCGGGGGTGGCGTCGTGGATCAGGGGGTCGGGCTTCGGCTCCGGCATGCGCCGGGCGTCGTCTTGCATGCTCATGGCTTCGGTTCTTCGGCTTCGGTGGCACTGATCTCCCCCTCGACAAACCGGTCGCCCCCCCCCTGGCCGGAAGCCGCCCGGTAGGCCTCGATCCCCTCACACCACTTGCCCTTCCAAAGGAACACGCTGCCGGCCGCTCCGTCTGGGCTCGACCATGCGTTGCCATCGAACACGTTCTCACCGGCCATCTTCTCCACCATCAGCAGCGGCCGCTCGCCCCCTTCCCCGGCGATCCGGTTGCCCGTAAAGGTGTTGCCTCCGGCGGCCTGCACCCACACCTCGGCCTGCGCCTTCTCCCCCGCGCGCGTGTTCGTCGTCAGCGTGTTGTTAGAGAACGTGCAGCCCTCCACCCTCCCGCTTTTCGATGCCGAGAAGCCCCCGCAGGCCAGCCCCGCCTTGTCGTTGTCCCGCAAGGTGTTCCCCCGCACCACGATCCCCGTCGCCAGAGCCCCCTTGTTCTCGGCACCGACCTCGATGCCCAGATCGCACTCCGCCACCGTGTTGTCCTCGACCAAAATACTGCGCGCCCCGTCGATGTAGATGCCCGCCCCGTAGCCCCCCCCGTAGCTCGAGCGCGCCCGCAGCACGGTGTTGCCACAACAGAGACCGTTGCGGGCCACCTTGTCGGTGTCCTTGCAGATCGACTTCTCACCGCCAATGAAATCGATGCCGAAGTAATCCTCAAAGGTACCAGAGTAGATGGGATTTATACAGCCGATCCATTAAAGGATCCAACTGCCACGAGATTTACCAAACTTTCCTTCGCTAAAGTTATCAGTCTTGGATTAAGTGTGATGGACATGACAGCCTTTACCCTTTGCCGCGAAAATAATCTTCCAATTATCGTCTTTGATATCAACGACCCGGAAAACCTGATGCGCATCGTACAAGGTGAAGAAGTGGGTACTTTGGTAGAAGGTTAATTCAATTCTTTTATCCAGGAACGGTATTCCATTCGGTTTTCAAATCCTTTTAAACTGCCTTCCTTTAAATCAATTGGATGGGTCCATGCATTGGCATCAGGCTGATTTTCATATTTGTAAAGGTGGACAGAAGCTGCATTGAATACCCGTAGATATTTTCCGCTGGTAAAATGTTCCAATAATTCATTAGGGATTTCAGGCAATGTGACCTCCAATTGTTCCTCCTCTCCCAAAGGACCAAAAATTTGCCATTGGGATCGATTTCTTACG
>JAUIGD010000147.1 GCA_030430255.1 Verrucomicrobiia bacterium | reverse complement strand
CCGCACGCTGCGCGGGCTCGACCACTGCCTCGAACAAAAGCTGCTCACCGGGGTCGCGACCAGCCTGTGCAAGAGCAACATCGACGACCTGCTCAACGAGGGCTGGCTGCGCACCCTGATCAAACGCGGCGTCCACTACGCCTGGTACCACACCTACCGGCCCGTCGGTCCGGCGATCAACGCCCAGCTGGCGCTCGACCCCGAGCAGGTCCGGCGCGTGCGGAAGTTCGTCGTCGAGATGCGCGCCAAGCTGCCGCTGGTGCTCGTCGACGCCTACTACGATCACAAAGGGCAGGCGCTGTGCCCGATGGCGACCGGGATCAGCCACCACCTGAGCCCGACCGGTGCCGTCGAACCCTGCCCGATCATCCAGTTCGCGACCGACAACGCCCGCGACCGGCGCGGCATCTTCGAGACGCTGACGCGCTCCGACTTCCTCCGCGACTTCCGCGAGACCGCAGCGAAGCATACCCGCGGCTGCATCGTCCTCGAGCGGCCGGATCTGGTGAAGACCTTGGTCGAGCGCCACGGCGCCGAAGACTCGACCATCCGCAAGGCGGCGATGGCGGAGATCGAGTCGATGGAACCGCGCCCGAGCCAATACACTCCGGGTTCCGAGATCCGCGAGAAACATTGGATGTACCGGCTCGCGAAGAAGTTCTTCTTCAACGATTTCGGCGTCTATTCGGGTCTCGACTCCGCGGCCGCCAGCAATGCGCCCGGCGGTCGGCCCGGGCCGCGACCGCAGCCCGCAGAGAAGCGCTCCCCGGAAGTTGCCGCCTGAGCGCCACACCCCCGCGATGCCCGACGCCCCACGACCGCCCATCCTCTACTGCCGCTGCGCCTACGCGCAGGTGATCGACGGCGAGGTGAAGGACGGCGTCCTCGACCGGCTCTGTGCCTCCGGCGAGGCTTTCGATTCCGTCTCCGACCTGTGTGAGATGTCCGCCCGCCGAGACCCGCGCCTGAAGGCGATCGCCGAAGGCGGTCCGGTGCGGATCGCGGCCTGCCACGAGCGCGCCGTGCGCTGGCTCTTCCACGCTGCGGGGAGCCCGCTCGGCGAGGGGGCAGAGGTCGTGAACATGCGCGAGGACGACGCCGAGACCGCCGCCGGGAAGCTGCTGGCGGAAGCTTGAGCGGTCGCTTTGTCCTTGCGAGGCAGCGCGCCGGCCAGCAGTCTAGCCGCTTCCGCTTTGAAAGTTCGTGACCACGATCCGCCAGACCGCTTCCCCGAGACGCGGTGGAGCCTCGTCGCCGCCGCGGGGGAGCGGGATTCCCCACGGGCGGAGCGCGCCTTCGCGGAACTCTGCCAGATGTATTGGTACCCGATCTACTGCTACTTCCGCAATGGCAACGCGAACCCACAGGAGGCGGAGGATCTGACCCAGGATTACTTCGGGATGTTGATTCGTCGCGGCTCGTTGGAGAACGCCGACGCCGGGAAGGGGAAGCTGCGGGCTTACCTGCTCGCCTCGGCCAAGAATTTCGCCGCATCTCAACGGCGCCGCGAACGGGCGCAGAAGCGCGGTGGCGGAGAGCGGCTCATCTCGATCGATACGGCTCTCGCCGAGAAGCAGTATGCCCAAGAGCCGCAGGCGGGCGAGGCTCCGGACCTCCTCTTCGAGCGGGCTTGGGCGAGGGCGCTCCTCGCGAGGGTCCGCTCGCAGGTCGCTGCGTCCTACACGGCCGCGGGGAAGTCAGAACTCTTCGAGGCGCTCGAACCCTTCATTCACGATTCCGAGGGCGCCCCCCCGTATCTGGACCTCGCCGCCCGGCTCGGGGTGGGCGCCGGTTCGCTGCGCGTGTCGGTGTTCCGCCTCCGGCAGAAGTTCCGCGCGCTGCTCGAGAGGGAGATCGCCGACACCGTCGCCGACCGGTCGGAGCTGGAGGCAGAACGGCTCCACCTGATGGCCCTCTTCAGCGGCTGAGCCATGCAGGGGGAACCGTCGGACGGGAATGCGGGTCGCTACGAGCCGCTGGGTGAGGTCGCCCGCGGCGGGATGGGCGTCGTCCTGAAGGTGAAGGATCGGACGCTCGACCGCACGCTGGCCATGAAGCGGATGCTCTCCGCGCCGGATCTCTCGGGGGGGGAGGCGGAGGTGGATCGCTTCGCCCGCTTCATGGAGGAGGCTCACGTCACCGCCCAGCTCGACCACCCCGGGATCGTCCCGGTGCACGACCTCGGCGAGGACGGGGACGGCTGCGCCTACTACACGATGAAACTGGTGCGCGGCCGGGAGCTCGGCGAGGTGATCAAGCGAGCGCGCCGGGGCGGCGGCAGCTGGAGCCTGCCGCGTCTGGTCGGCGTCCTCGTCCGCGCCTGCCAGGCCGTCGCGTTTGCCCACGGCAAGGGTGTCATCCACCGCGACATCAAGCCCGCCAACATCATGGTCGGCGACCTCGGGGAAGTGTATGTGATGGACTGGGGGCTGGCGCGCCAGCTGGACAGGGAGGACCTCCGCGACATCCGCCTGAAGGTCGGCGGCGGGGCGGCGCGCAGCGGCATGGAGACGATCGTCTCGCCGAGGCGCGCCGATTCGAACTCATCCATCGACGCGCCGCTCATGACGATGGACGGCGCCGTCGTCGGCACGCCCGCCTACATGCCGCCGGAACAGGCCGCGGGGATCGTCGACCAGGTCGATCACCTTTCGGACATCTACTCGCTCGGCGCGGTCCTCTACGAGATCCTCGCGTCCCGCTCCCCGTATATGGAGGGCGGCGGGAGAACGAGCCCGAGCGATGTTCTCACCGCGCTCTCCAACGGTCCGCCGACGCCGGTCCGGCGCGTCCGCCCGGACGCCCCCGCCGAACTCGTCGCGATCTGCGAGAAGGCGATGTCGCGCGCCCGCGAGGACCGCTACGAAACCTGCCTCGAGCTCGCCGATGACCTGCAGGCCTTCCTCGATGGCCGTGTGGTCCGCGCCTACGAGACCGGTCGCTTCGCCGAGTTCAAGAAGTTGTTGCTGCGCAACAAGGCCACGTCCGCGGCCGCGGCGGTGGCGGTCGCGACTCTCGCCGCCCTGGCGATCGTTCAGGCCATCTCCAACCGGCGGCTGGGCGACTCGTTGGCGAACGAGGAGGCGGCGCGGTCGGAGGCGACGCTGGCGCTCGCCGACATGCTGCGCAACACGGGGCTGAAGGAGCCCGATCCCGCGCGCGCGGCGCTCTGGTTTGCGAAGGCGGCGGAGGTCGCCGCCACCGACCCCGGGCGCTCCGCTGCGAACCGGCAGCGCTGCGCCGCCTGGTCGCGCCGCGCCGCGGAACCCGTGCGCGCGTTCCGCAGCGGGGGGGGGGACGCCGGAGCGGATCGCCTTCCACCCCGCCGGCCTTCCTTACCTGATCCTGGATGGCTTCGGCTCGCTCGAGGTCTGGGACTTCGAGCGCGAGGCGCGGTTGGCTCTGGGCGACCTGAACGCGGCCGCCTTCAGCGCGGACGGGCGGTTGCTAGGGGTCGCCGATGGAACCGGTTTGCGCCTCCTGCGTCTCCCCGATTTCGAGCTCGTCGACGAGTGCCCCGTGCCGAAGGGGGCGACCGCGGTCGCGTTCGACCCGACGGGCCGCTTCGCCGCGTTTGGGGCGGTGGAGGTGCACCTCTGGGATCTCGCTTCGGGGGGGGCGGTCGAAGGCGGGCCGTTCCGCCTCCCGAGCCATGCCCGCTGGCTGGGGTTTTCGCCGGATGGGACGCGCCTCGCCGCGCTCGCCAACAAAGAGCTTTACCTGTTCGACGCCGCGCAGCCTGGGGCGGCGCCGCTCGTGCCCCCGATCGCGCACAATCGTGAAGTGCGCGACTTCGACCCGCAGTTTCGCGGGGGAGAGTTGGTCACTTTCTGGGAGAACCACGGCGCCCCGGAGCGGGCGGGGCCGCCGATCGAGCGCTGGGATATCGCGAGCGGTCAGCGGCTCGCGGAAGTGGCGATCGAGGGCAGGGTCGTGGATTTGTCGCCGGACGGCTCAGCCGTGCTTACCTTTGACAGCGTCTGCGACGCCCGGACAGGGGAGGTGCTGAAGACGGGGAAGGGCTGGAGCTTCGAACATGGGGGCTTCCACCCCGATGGCGAGGGCTTTGTCGGCTGTTTCTCCGACGCGAGGGAATGGCGGCTGACGCGGGCCGAGCCCCGCGAGCAGCCGGCCCGGAGCCCGCGCGACGTCACTGCCGTGGCTTGGAATGCCGACGCGACGCTCTTTGCGCGTGCGACCAAGTCGGGCCTGGTCCGGGTGTTCCGCGGTTGGGCGCGACCGGACGCCGAGCCCGCCCCGGCCGGGCGCGGGCTCTCGTTCGCGGTGGTGGTGAACGAGGACGGCAGCCTCTTCGCGGCGCCGGGCCTCTCGCAGATCGGTTGGGGGCAGGCGGCGCCCGACCGCCTCGTGCTCCGCTGCTACCGCACGGAGGATTCGGCGCCGGCCGGGCCGGGCCTGTTGCCCGGCGGACACATCTGTTGTGCGGCGTTCGATGGCGACCGCATCGTCCTCGGCACCGGAGCACTGAATGCCGTGCGCGCGGACAGCGCCGATGTCGGCGAACTTCACGTGTTTGATTGGGCCGAGGGCGGCGCCGCACGGGTCAGCGTGCGGCTGCCTTCCGAGCCAGCAGACATCCTGCCACGGAAGGGGGAGGGGGGGCTGTTGGTCCTCTGCCGCGGCGGCGAGATCGTCGCGGTGCCCCGGGCGGGCGGGGCACCGGAACGGGTGGCGCAGGCAGCGGCGATCCCGCCGGAGTCGGAGCGGCGCAACGGCAAGCTGCACCTGGCCAACATCGGCGGGCGCGAATACCTCATCGCGTCGAGCTGGCGGGCGACGGAGTGTTTCGCACTGCCTTCGGGCGAACCTCTGTGGCGCGTGGTAGCCCACGACTTCGGCGGCCTGATCACGGCGTCCTCGGTGAGCGAGGCGCGCGGGGAGATCGCCCTCGCCGCCAGCTCCGGCCAACCGGTGAACGTCGGGCTGATGGTGGTCGACATCGCCAGCGGCGCGAGGCGGACGATCGAGTTCGGCACGCGGCTCGGCGCCAACGACGCCCGCTTCGACGCCGCTGGCGAGCGACTGCTGCTGGCCTGCGGCGACCGCGTTTGCCGTATCATCGATCCCGCATCCGGGAGGGTGTTGGCGAAGTCCGCCGAGCACAGCCGCGAGGGCGCCAGCGCCGACTTCTTCGGGGCGTCGCCCTGGATGGCCTCGGCCGGCGGCCACAACGACTTCCGCGTGTGGGACCCCCGCACCGGACTGCCGGTCGCGCCACCGCCCCCGACCGGGCTCGATTCGGGCAATATCGCTCTGGAACCCGTCGCTGGCGGGATCCTGCTCGCCGGCACCAGCCGGCTCGGCAGGATCCTCTACCGGCTGCCCGATGCCGGCGCGGAAGGCGCTGGCGAACTCGCCCTCACCGAACTGCGCGCCGACGCCACCATCGACGCCGGCCAAAACCTGACGAAGCTCACCGAGGACGAGTGGCTCGAGCGCTGGCGGCGCTACCGGGCGGAGCACCCCGACCACGGAGCCGACGCCCTGCGCCCGGAGCGGGGGGATCTTTTGACCTGGCATCGCTTCCGCGCGTTGCAGATCGAGTCGGACGGGGTACAGGGCGGCTTCGCCCACCTCTGGCACCTCCGCCGCTGGATCGAGATCGACCCCGCCGATCCCCGCCCGCGCGTGCTGCTGGCGGTCTACGGTGGCGGCCCCGTCCGCAAGGAGGATCCGGAGGGATTCGCCAGGTTCCGCGAGGCGATCTTTGGCCATCCGGCCTACCGGCTCGACCCGGTGAGCCTCGCCGCCTACGGCCGCGCCCATCAAGGCCCGCACTGGGGCAGGGTCGCGGGCGCCCTCGAGCACCTGAGCCGTGGCAAGGTGCCGCCGACATCGCCCGAGGCGCTCGCCGAATCGGTGGGCTTCCTGCGGGATCTTCCTGAAGACGTGCGCGCGTGGATCGGGGAGATGCTCAGCCAGACCGGCTCCAGAACCGGCGTTAGTGGCGGGGTTCGTTGATCCAGAGGCGGGGAGGTTGCTGCGGGATTGATGGGCGCCCGGTTGCCCATTGCAGATGCGTGGCGTCCGTCTAACGTTCTCCCCAGATGGCAAGCTCGCCCCTGATCGCCGGACTCTCCGGACACCTGTTCTGGGACACCCCGGTCGAGAACGTTGATGTCGAGAGACACCGGCGCTGGCTCGTCAACCGCGTGCTCGAGAAGGGGACATGGCAGGACTGGAACCGGCTCCTCCAATTGTACGGGAAGGAGGGGGTTCGGGATGCGGTCAAGTCGATGCGCAGTCTCGAAAAGAAGGCGTTCCGCTTTGCCTGCGCCGTGCTCGATATCGAACCCTCCGACTGCCGATGCTTCACGAACACGCGGTCCCGCGCCGGACACTGGAACTGCTGAAACAGATTTCGGATCCGCTCGCGGCGCACGGGTTCTACCTGGCGGGCGGTACGGCGCTGGCGCTGCGCCTCGGGCATCGGCTCTCGATCGACTTGGATTTCTTCGTCGGCGGTGCCTTTGATCCACTTGGGGTGACCGAGTTGCTCGCGTCGGTCACAAAGCGGGTGCCGGAGGTCTTGCAACAAACCGCGGGTTCAGTCGCGGCGGTGCTCGGCGGCACGAAGGTCGAACTTTTGGAGTATCGGTATCCCATGGTGGAACCCGTCGAGAAACATGGGGGCATCGTGCTTTGTTCTCTGCCCGACAACGTCGCGATGAAGCTCTCCGCGATCATGGGGCGGGGCGCGAAGAAGGACTTTGTCGATCTCGCCGGCCTGCTCGCCACCGTCCCGCTCGAGCGCATGTTCGGCTGGTTCGGCAAGAAATATCCCCACGTCGAACCCTTCGCGCTGATCAAAAGCCTAACGTGGTTCGAAGATGCGGAGGACGAACCCGACCCCGAGTTTCTCGGTGGCCAGAGTTGGCGCGGTGTGAAGGCTGAAATTCTGAGGGCGGCAAAGCGGCTGTAAGCGCGAAGGTCCTGCTGCCTACCTGCGTGAAGCCTCCGCCATCGGCCCTTGTCGGCGCCGGGGGGATCGGCGAAGATCGGGGCACCGCCATGAAAGACCCCGACACCACCCCGGTCCGCGTCGTCCTCTTCGAGGGTGAGGGCGCGATCGAGTTCGACCCCGCCGAGCGCTCGGCGCTGCTGCGGGCGCTGCTCGACCGCGGCTACATGACCACCTCCACCCGCTCCTCCGGTGGGCAAAGCGCGGCCGCGCCGGGCGAGGAGCGCTTCGTGGTGATCGGCCGCTTCGCGGGCGGTGCGGCCCCGGCGTTGACCGATTCTTCAGGCGGCGCGGAGATCGCGGTGTGCGACGTGACCGGGCTCGACGCCGATGCCGCGCTCGCCGCGGTCGAGCAGGCGCGCGGCGGTGCCTCGATGAACCAGCCAGGGGCGTGGAAACCGTGGTTCCCGGTGATCGACTACGACCGCTGCACCAACTGCATGCAGTGCCTCAGTTTCTGCCTGTTCGACGTCTATGGCGTCGATGGCGACAACCAGATCCAGGTCCAGAACAACGACAACTGCAAGACCAACTGCCCGGCCTGCTCGCGCGTCTGCCCGGAGGTGGCGATCATGTTTCCGAAGTATTCCGGCGGGCCGATCAACGGCGCGCCCGTGACCGCGGCCGACTCGGCGCGCGAGGCGATGAAGATCGACATCTCGGCGCTGCTCGGAGGCGACATCTACTCCTCCCTGCGGCGCCGCAGCGACGACGCGAAGGACCGCTTCTCGAAGGAGCGCGACTCCGGCAAGGCCCTGGCGGAGAGGAAGAAGTGCCTGACCAAGCTCGCCGCCGCCGGCGACATCCCGGCCGAGGTGCTGGCGAGCTTGCCCAGCCCGGACGAGATTGCCCGCAAGGCGGAGGAGGCCAAGGCCAAAGCGGAAGCCGCGCTCGCCAAAGGGTGAGATCGGGGGCGCCGCTGCGATTTCTTGGGAAGCACGAGCCGCCCGCAATCCTCTTTGTTTTCCCGCTAGGCGCGCCCGGCCACCGATTCTGGAAAGAATGGCTGTAATCCCCACGAAACCCAGCGAAGTATAGCCTCACGCGACCCGATGTCTTCCACCGTCCCAGCCTCTCCGATCGCCAAAGCGCCGCTCCCCGCCCCGATCCCGGTCACCCAGACCCGGTTCAGGCCGCCGAAGAAGAACATCCCGCAGACGAAGACCGAACGCGATGCCCTGCTCGCGCAGATCCGCGCCTATTACGAGCGCGAGCAGCCGGTGGCGCCGATGCCGCTCGACGAACTGGAGGTGCACGCGCGCAAGATCCTCGCCGAGTCCGGCACCTCGGAGCTCTACCTGCACTACACCGCCGTCCTGCTGAACAACGAGATGTGGCGCGAGACCTTGGCGACCATCCCCTACGAGCGCCGGCTGCTGCTGATGCCGAAATGCCTGCGCGTCGAGGACAAATGTCCGGCGCCCTTCGACGAGTTCGGCCTGCTTTGCAAACAATGCGGGCTTTGCACCATCCAGGACTTCCAGAACGAGGCCGAGCGCCTCGGCTACGCGGTCCTCGTCGCCGAGGGCTCGGCGGTGGTGATGTCGCTGATCCAGACGGGCAAGATCGAGGCCATCGTCGGCATCTCCTGCCTGCCGGTGCTGGAGCGCACCTTCCCCTACGTCGAGGCCGCCGCCATCCCGTCGGTCGCGGTGCCGCTGCTGCAGGACGACTGCATCGACACCACCGTCGACAACGACTGGGTCTGGGATCTGATCCACCTCACCAGCGAAGACAAGACGCGCCGCCTCAACCTCAACGCGCTGCACGACGACGTGCGCACCTGGTTCACGCCGGAGTCGCTGGCCGAGACCATGGGCGAGGCCGAGGGCTCGGCGGAGGAGATCGGCCGCGAATGGCTGGCGCGCGACGGCAAGCGCTGGCGCCCGTTCCTGGCCGTCGCCGCCTACCAGGCGCTGCGCGAGGACCGGGGGGAGCCGATTCCCGACGACCTGAAGAAAATCGCCGTCGCCGTCGAGTGCTTCCACAAAGCCTCGCTCGTCCACGACGACATCGAGGACGAGGACGCCACCCGCTACGGGCAGCGGACCCTGCACGAGGAGCACGGCGTCCCGGTGGCGCTGAACGTCGGCGACCTCCTCATCGGCGAGGGCTACCGCCTGATCGGCGAGTGCGCCGCGCCCGATGCCGCGAAGGGCGCCATGCTGCTCGCCGCCTCGCGCGGGCAGCGGAAACTCTGCCTCGGCCAGGGCGCCGAACTGGCGTGGGCGCGGACGCCGGGCGCCCTCAACCACAAGCAGGTCTTCGAGATCCACCGCAACAAGACGGCGCCCGCCTTCCAGGTGGCGCTCGAACTGGGCGCCGCCTACGCCGGCCGCCTCGACGACGTCGCGGAGGTCCTCGCCACCTACAGCGAGAACCTCGGCGTCGCCTATCAGATCCGCGACGACATGGACGATCTGTCGGCCGACGCCGCCGCGGAGACCGTGGCGCGCCTGCGCCCCAACGCCCTGTTGGCGCTCGCCCGCGAGAAGGCGAAAGGCGACGACAAACTCTTCATGGAGGCGCTGTGGGCGAACTCTGGTGACCCGGAGGCCTCCGCCGCGGAGAAGGCGCGCGACATCGCCCACAGCAGCGGTGCCGACGAGCGCTGCATCGTCCTGCTGGAGATGTACAAGGAGGCGGCCGTCCGGTCGCTGGCCGAACTCGACAACGAGAACCTCAAAGGCCTGCTGCGCCGCGTGCTGGGCAAGATCTTCAACGACCTCGAAATCAAAGGCTGGTGCCGCGAGTACGAGGTCAAGAACGGCGTGCGCGAGGGGTAGCGGTGCGGACAAATTTGGCGGGAGAGTCCCGCTCCCGGGGTGTTGACACCACCGGTGGGGATGGCTATTGCATCCTCCGATGATCGCAACTTTCGGAACCCACGGCGAAGCCATGGTGGCGGTGTCGAGGTTTGAATCGGAAGGGCGGTTTGCTACGGTTCTCGATCAATCATCTGCCTATCTTTGGGGCGCTTCTGCCGTCGGTGGAGTGCGGGTGTTCGTGAGGGAATCTGCGCTCGACAGCGAAGAGAAACGTCGCTCTCACGAGCCGCGGTGGGCGGAAATCTTCTCGTGGATCGGAGCCGCCATGGTCGCTCTTTCGGCATTGTTGACCACGGCTCTCGGCTTGGTCGCGGTTTCTACTTTCGTCACCGGTTGGGGGGCGGCCTTTGCGCTCGCGCCGTGGGCAGTTTCGGTGGCCTTTTTGTTTCTCGCAGCCATCTACGGCGTTCCGCTGTTGCTCATCGTCGTCATGAGTTCTGCATTGAGTGATCGAATGGGATCGATGCGGCATCCGAGGATCACATTGTTGGTGTTTGTCTTCTTGATGCCCATTGTGGCGCTATTCCTTTAGGCCTTGAGCATTGGATGTCGCAACCCCTTGACCTCGGGGAGGGGGTGGGCGTGTAGTCAGGCTCTCGCTCCCTCTGCGGATGTCCCTGCGCCTCGAAATGCTCCAAGTCGCGCGCCTCGCACCGTCGGTGCTGGGGGCGGAGGCCTCGGCCTTGGTCGAGGGCTTCATCCGCTCGAAGGCGGCGCCGGACGGCGGCTTCGTCGATCGCGATGGCGGCAGCGACCTCTATTACACGAGCTTCGCGGTGGATGGCCTGAGCGCGCTGCAAGCCGCGCTGCCAACGGAGGACCTGCTCGCTTACTTGCGGGGCTTCGCCGGGGGCGAAGGGCTCGACTTTGTCCATCGCTGCTGCCTCGCCCGGGTCTGGTCGGCAATGCCGGAGAAGCCGGCCGACCTGGCGGCGATCCTGGCGGGCGTCGAGGCCTTCCGCGCGGGCGATGGTGGCTACAGCCAGACCGAGGGCGACGAGGACGGCACCGCCTACGCCTGTTTTCTCGCCTATGGCGCCTACTCCGACCACGGTGTGGAAGTGCCCGACCGCGAGGGGCTCGGGCGATGCCTGGACCGCCTGCGGACGCCAGACGGGGGCTGGAGCAACGAGCCTGGGGCGCCGGCGGGCATGGGGCCGGCCGCGGCGGCGGCGGTGGCCCTGAGCCGGAATCTGCGGCGGCCGATCCCGGAGGGGGCGGGGGAGTTCCTGCTCGGCTGCGCCCACCCGGAAGGTGGCTTCCGCGCCTTCGAGGCGGCGCCGATGCCCGACCTGTTGTCGACCGCGGTGGTGCTGCACGCGCTCGACGGATTGCAGGTCGACTATGCGGCTCTGAAGGAGCCCGGGCTCGATTTCATCGACTCGCTGTGGGTCAATGAGGGCGGCTTCCACGGGCATTGGGCGGACGAGGAGCTCGACCTCGAGTACACCTACTACGGGCTGCTGGCGCTGGGGCACCTGAGCTTTTGAGGGGGCGGGCGCGGCGCCCCTGCGGGCGCCCGTTTGAAATCTCGGCCCGGCGCACGTAGACTCCGCGCCCACCCGACCTTTTGACCGAGACGGAGAGACGCGACCTCGCCGAGGCGTTGGCCAACACCCGCGCGGCGCTGCTCGCCGAGCGGGTGCCGGAGGGCTATTGGGTGGGTGAACTCTCGACCAGCGCGCTCTCCACCGCGACCGCGGTGATGGCGCTGCACCTCGCCGACCCGGACGCCCACGGGGGCTTGATCGAGGGCGGCCTGCGCTGGCTGGAGGCGAACCAGAACGAGGACGGCGGCTGGGGCGACACGACGGTCAGCTTCAGCAATATCTCCACCACCTTGTTGGCCTGGTCGGCCTTCGGCCTGGCGGCGGGGAAGGGTCGCTTCCGGGGCTGCCAACGCCGCGCCGAGGGGTGGATCGCGGGCGAGGTGGGCTCGCTGGCGCCGGGGGCGATCGCACGCTCGGTCGCCGCCCGCTACGGCAAGGACCGCACCTTCTCCGTGCCGATCCTGATGGCCTGCGCCTACGGGGGGAGGCTGGGCGAGGACGGATGGGAGCGCGTCATGGCGCTGCCGTTCGAGGTCGCCGCGCTGCCGCGCGAGTGGTTCGGCGCGATGCGGCTGCCGGTCGTGAGCTACGCGCTGCCGGCGCTCATCGCCATCGGCTACGCGCGCTTCAAGCACGCGCCACCGGGCGGTCCCTGGCGGGCGCTGCGGGCGCGGGCGTGGGACAAGGCCTCGCGCGTCCTCGCCGAGATCCAACCCGCCAGCGGCGGCTTTCTCGAGGCGACGCCGCTGACGAGTTTCGTGACGATGGCGCTGGCGGGATCGGGGCAGGGCGGGCACCCGGTGGTGCCACAGGCGGTGGGGTTCTTGCGCGCTTCGGTGCGCGCCGACGGCAGCTGGCCGATCGACACCGACCTCGCCACCTGGGGGACGACGCTGGCGGTCAAGGCCTTGGCGGCCGGCGGAGCCGCGGGCAGGCCGCGTTTGGCGGCGCGCGACCGCGAACGGCTGCTCGGCTGGCTGCTCGACCAACAGTACCGCGAGCGGCATCCGTTCACCGACGCCGCGCCGGGCGGCTGGGCGTGGACGGACCTGCCCGGCGGCGTGCCCGACGCCGACGACACGCCGGGTGCCTTGTTGGCCATCCATTTGCTAGCCGGCGACGCGCCGGCCGCCGACGTGGTGGCGGCCGCCGAGGCGGGGATCGGCTGGCTGCTCGGCCTGCAGAACCGCGACGGCGGCATCCCGACCTTCTGCCGCGGCTGGGGCGCGCTCCCTTTCGACCGCAGCAGCCCCGATCTCACCGCCCACACGCTCCGCGCGTGGGACGCGTGGCGGGGGCGCATCGACCCGGTCTTGGAGACGCGCGCCGAACTCGCCGAGCGCCGGGCTTTGGCCTATCTGCGCAACGAACAGGGCGAAGATGGGAGCTGGACGCCGCTGTGGTTCGGCAACCAGCACCTGCGCGAGGAGAACAACAAGACCTACGGCACGGCGAGCGTCGTCCGGGCGCTGCGGGAGTTGCCCGAAGTCGGAGGCGATTGGTTGGAGCGCGGCGTCCTCTGGCTCGCCGCGGCGCAGAACATCGACGGCGGCTGGGGGGGCGGTGCGAGCGGGGCGTCGCCATCGTCGATCGAGGAGACCGCCTTGGCGGTTTCGGCGCTGGCCGGTTTGGACGGGGCTGCTGGCGAGGCGGCCGAACGCGGCGCGCGTTGGCTGGTCAAAGCGACACGGAAGGGCAGGGAGTTCCCGCCATCGCCGATCGGGTTCTACTTCGCCAAGCTGTGGTATCACGAGCGCCTCTACCCGCTGGTGTGGACGGCGGAGGCCTTGGGGCGGGTGCAAGAGGCGCCTAGGTAGCCGAGGCCGGTGAGGCATCAGCAGGAGTGCGCAAGCCAAGCAGCTGGCGGTTGGAAGTACAGAACGCGAGCGCAAGCGACCGGAAACCTTGGAGGGCGGACCTCCGCGTCCGCCGATGCTGTTGGGTGCGGGCGGTGACGGGCGGCACGCGGGGACGCGTGCCCTCCGGTGAAGTCACGGCGGAGACGGAGCTCCGCCCTCCAGCTGGAGGTCTGGGGATCACGAGTGCCAGAGCGGCAAGGTAGCCGATGCTGTTGGGTGCGGGCGGTGACGAGCGGCACGCGGGGACGCGTGCCCTCCGGTGAAGTCACGGCGGAGACGGAGCTCCGCCCTCCAGCTGGAGGTCTGGGGATCACGAGTGCCAGAGCGGCAA
>JAUIGD010000146.1 GCA_030430255.1 Verrucomicrobiia bacterium | reverse complement strand
GGGGATAGCCGATGGCGGCGCCGGCCCTAAAAGCCAGCGCCACCCCGCCGCAAGCCCTCGGCGATCCTGGGGGCGACCCCGGATCGTTGATCCGCGACAAAGCGGCGGCCGCGCTCTGCTCCCTCGGCCGCCGCGCCGCAGAGTGGAGGGACCTCCACATCAGCGCCCGCACCCACAACGTCGCCGCCCAGACCACCACCATGGGGAAGCGTGTCGCCATGTTCGGCGAGGAGTTGCTCGGCGCTTTCCGCGGCCTCGAAGCGGTGGTGGCGGGCTATCCGGCGAGGGGCCTCAAAGGCGCGGTCGGCACCCAGCTCGACCAGCTCGCGCTGTTCGACGGCGATCCCGCCAAGGTCGCTGAACTCGAGCGAGGTGTCGTCGTCCACCTGGGGCTGCCCACCGCCCTGACCGGCGTCGGCCAGGTCTACCCACGCTCCCTCGATCTGCGTGTCGTCTCGGCCATGGTGGAGCTGTGCGCCGCGCCCTCCAGCTTCTGCAAGACGCTGCGCCTGATGGCCGGACACGAGCTGGCCGGCGAGGGCTTCGCCAAAGGGCAGGTGGGCAGCTCCGCGATGCCGCACAAGATGAACGCGCGCTCCTGTGAGCGCGTGAACGGCTTCCACACCCTGCTCAAGGGCTACCTGACGATGGCCGCCGGGCTTTCCGGCGACCAGTGGAACGAGGGCGACGTCTCGTGCTCCGTCGTCCGGAGGGCGATGCTCCCGGATGCGTTTTTCGCTGCCGATGGGTTGCTGGAGACCTTCCTGACCATCCTCGGTCAGATGGAGGTCTACCCCGACGTCGTCGCGCGCGAGAACGACCGCTACCTCCCCTTCCTCACCACCACCACCTTCCTGATGGAAGCGGTCAAAGCGGGCGCCGGCCGCGAGTCGGCGCACGAGGCGATCAAAGAACACGCCGTGGCCGCGCTGGGGGCGCTCCGCTCCGGCCAGGCGCGCGAGAACGATCTCCTCGACCGCCTCGCGGGCGACGAGCGGCTCGGCATCGGCCGCGAGCAGCTCGACCAACTTCTCAGCGCCGCCACCTCCAAGGCAGGCGCCGCCAACGAGCAAGTGGAGGCCTTCCTCGCCGCCACCGCCGAGGTGGCCGAGCGCTACCCCGAAGCCTCGCGCTACACGGCGGGGGCGATCTTGTAGGTTCGCCGATCCGACACGCGCGCCCGAGCCCTTCGCCGCGGAGCGCGCCGGAGCCGAAGCCGCGGAGGTGGCCGGAGCCCAAGTCAGCGCAGCTCGAACTGCACCCGCCGCGCGCTCTCGTAGCGGCGCCCGCCATCGTCCCCGCCCGCGACCTCGCCGCGCACCTCGATCTCCATCAACAGGAAATCGACACCGTGCCCCTCGAGCGCTTCGCGCACCGCCTCGCAGCGGCGTTGGCTGAGGCGCCGGTTGGCCGCGGGGTCGCCGCTCGGATCCGCGCAGCCGATCAAGGCCAAGCCCGCACCGGGCACCTTCACCAGACCGCGAGCGAGCGCGGACAACGCCGCGTCCGAACCCGCGCGCGGCTCCGCCCTCCCACTGTCGAAATAGATCACGGTTTCACCGACCAAGCGCTCCAGTTCAGCGAGGTCCTCATCGCTCGGCCCTTCAGGCTGCACCACGCTGACTTCGATGACCCGCTTGAACGCCGGCTCCGGAAACGCGTTCTCCACCAGGACGGTGAGGACGTCCCCGCTCTCCGGATCCGCGACCTCCGCCTCGAGGGCCACCTCGTCGCCATGCACGGAGAGCGCCCCCCAGCTCGCCGCCGCCGCGAACGGGGCGACCAAATTCGTGAACGCACCGACCCAGGGTGCCGCTTCGACGCCGCGGCCTCGCACCTCGATCGCGCCCTCGAGCTGGGCGCCGTCACCACAGATCTCCAGCTGCTGGCGGACGGCCGCCTCGATCCCCCGGGCCGCCTCGGCGCTGCCCAGGAGCCCGGCGATCCGCAGTCCGCCACGCTCGCCCACCGACAAGACCACATGCGGCGGCACGGGCGGAACCGCGACCGTGAGCTGGTTGTCGACCCGTACCGCCAGCCCCTCGAAGGCTTGCCCCGCCATCTCCTCCAACGCCGCGCGGGTCTCCTCGGCGGCGACCTCCCCACGCAAAGTGACGGCATCCCCTTCCACCGACAGATGCAAGCCACCCACCTCCGCCAACAGGCCGGGCACCACCTGCAGCAACGGCATCCCCCACGCCGCGGCCGCCACGCCATCGCCAGCCTCGACCTGCTCGTCCACCGGCATCCCCCCTGAGAACTCATCGATGATCTCCAGCAAGCGCTGCAACACTTCCCGCTCCCGCAGACGCCCGGCCAGCCGCATCCCGCCCTCCCCGACCTCCGCGATCTCAAGCTGCGCGGGCGCCGGTGGCTCGACCACGGTCAGCTCCCCGACCACCTGCAACCCGGACCCCGCAAACTGGTCTTCCGCGGCGGCCAGCAGCGCCTCGCGCTCGGCATCGCTGTACACCGCACCGGCGACGATCAGCTGGCCGTCCAGCACCGCCAGACCCGAGCCCTCCCGGATTCCGCGCTGCTGCTGCGGGAGCCACCCGACGACCGCATCGGCCCATTCCGGAACCTCGACGTCATCCCGCCCGACGATCTCGCCCACGACTTCGGCGCCGGGAGCGGTCGCGGCGAACCCCGCCCGCAGACGCTGCGCCGACTCCGTGCCCCCCACGCGTCCTTCCACCTCCCACCGCCCCCCGGCGAACTCGGCCGCGAGGCTGGCGGCTCGCAGCGCGGGCGCAGACCCGCCCTCCGCACCGCCGGAACCCGGTTCGGCAGCGCCGCCGACCACCCCGTCAGCCGGCTCCAGCGATGCCCGGCGCCAAGCCACCGACCACGCGAGAAGCCCGCCGTACAGAACGGTCGCGAGCAGGGCGGTGGTGGCTCCACGGGACATCGAGGGGAGGGCCGCAGGCGGCCGAACTGAACCGCCCGCGGGGCGGATCACAGACTATCTCAGACCCGCGCCGGGTCATGCAAAATTTATTCACAACGCCAGATTTCTTACTCCCGGGGATCACCCCCAACCCGCTCGTCGTCCTCGATCTCCACCCACTCGTCGCGCTGTTCACGGCGCAGGTAGCCGTTCACGAGAATCACCAGACAAAAGCCTCCGAGAGCCAGCGAGGTCTCGAGGATCACCGGCGTAAAAAGAAGTCCGAACACGCCGCGCAACGTGTCGCGCAGCAATCCCAAGGTCTGCTCCCGGTAGATCGCACCGAGCACCAACAGCCCCCCCCCCCCCGCGAGCAGATAGTACACCCCGTCGCCGATCCGGCGCCGCCGCGGGGAATTGGCTTTGAGATCGCCTGAGGACATCGTAAGCGCAGCATAAGGCCACCGCCCCCCGAACGCCATGGATTCCATCGCCGCCCTCACCCGACGCATCCAACAGTTCCGCGACGAGCGGGACTGGCTGCAATTCCACAACCCGAAGGAGCTGGCGGCCGCCATCGCCATCGAGTCCGCCGAGATCCAAGAACTCTTCCTTTGGCAGGACCACGCCGGCAGCCAAGAGGTGGCGCGGGACAAAGCCGAAGCCCTGGCCGACGAAGTCGCCGACGTGGCGATCTACCTTTTCGAGATGGCTGCCATCCTGGGGCTCGACCTCGGCGCGGCGATGCTGGCCAAGATGGAGAAGAATGCGGAAAAGTACCCGGTGGAGAAGGCGCGTGGCTCGGCCAAAAAATACACCGAGCTGTAGCGTGGGGGGCTGACGGGCTCAGCCCGGATCGATCACCAAGCTCCGTGCGGATGCCGGCCCGGCCGTTTCATCCCAACCGCCCCCGCCGGCGGCGTGCGCCAAGAAGCGCCACCCCCGCGAAGATCAACACCGCCCCGCCCGGCTCGGGCACCGCGAAGGTCTGCAGTTCGTAGACTCCCGGGTCGACCGCGCGCTCACCGCCACCCTCCGCGGAGCCGCTGTCCAAGGATCCCCAGACGGCGGTGTTGGCGTTGCTCAACCGCCATTGAACTTCGAGCGGCGGGGCGCCAGCGTCGTAGTCGGGCATCACCCAGTTCGTATTGGTCGGGGTGCCACCGCCGGTCTCGCCCGTGACGAGCAGCCACTCGCTGGTCTGGTCGGCCATCGTGTTGTTGTAGACCCAAATGTAGGCCTGCCTCCCAGCGAGCGGATCCTGGGCGGCACCGAGATCGATCCCCTCGGTGAAGTAGTTCAAGGTGTCGCTGTAGCTCGCGGCGTCGAGCGGGTTCCAGTTCGCGCCCCACAGGTCGGTGTTGCCGATGCCCGGGGTGAACCCTGCACTGAACACCCCCAACTCGAAGGTGAACGGATCTCCGGACGCGTCCAACGCCGTCCCGTCGCTGGTGAAGTGGTGGTCGGTGGCCACGTTGATCGAACTCCCCCAGGAGACCGTGACATCCTCCGCGAGGAGGGAGGTCGGGGGCGCGAACAGCGCGGCGATGGCGAGTGTCTGAAGGTGTTTCATTGGCTTGTGTGGATGAAGATCAATTCAGGCGGGCGATGAGGCGCTCCCGGCGACCTCCCCGCCGCGCACCGCCCCGCTCTCCGGGGCGACGCCGAACTCCCGGAACGCCGTGTGGCAGGCGGCGAGGAACGCGCCGATGCCGAACCGCGCCATGCTCGGCGCAGCGTTCTCCCGCAGCCGCGCGACCAGCGCCTCGTCGTCCGCGAGCATGCCCATCAGGGCGGCGAGGTGCTCGCGGTCGCCGGGCGCGAACGTGAAACCGTTGATGCCGTTGCGCACCAGTTCGTGAGCGCCGCAACGGTTCGACACCAGCACCGGAGCCCCCGCCGCGAGCGCCTCATTGACGATCAGCCCCCACTGGTCGTGGGTGCTGGCGAGGATCACCGCGCGCGCCAGGCGGCTAGCCCGCGGCACCTGCCCATACTCCAGCCACGGCACGATGCGCACGCGCTCGGCGATTCCCAACCGCTCGGCCTGGGTTCGATACTCGCCCTCCAGTTCCCCTTTGCCACAGATCACCAGCGGCACGGGTTCGGCCAGGCACCTCCGCACATACCCGGCGTAGGCGTCCAACACCGTCGCGGCGTCTTTCTTGGCGATGAAGCGGATCGCCATCAGGAAGAAGGGCGTATCCGCGGGGAGGTCGAAGTGCCGGTAGATCGCGGCGTCGCCACCCGGGTCGCCGGCCGCCCGGCCGATCGCCTCGTTGTCGACCACGTTCCAGCCGCCCCAGTAGGCGGGCCGCCTCCGCCCTGCTAAAAATCGGGAGTAGTCGACGCACTCCTGCCCGGAACACATGAAGAAGTGGTAGCGCCTCACCACATGGCTCTTCAGGCGCTCGAGGCGCACGTCCTTGCTGAACGACTCCGCATCGTTGAACCGCGAATCGTGCATCACCCCCACCCGCCACCGGAACAACGGTGCCGTGAACGCGGCGATCATCGACTCCGGGCGGTCGTAGCCACCCACCAGCACCATCCTCGGCCGGTGCCGGAGCAGTTGACCGAGGAACTTGAAACAGGTCTTCAGCGTCGAGAACCGCAAGTACCCCCGCAGACCCAGCCCCCGGAAAGTCTCCGACAACGCCGTCACCGGCACGCCGCCATACTGCGCCTCGAAGCCGCTGCCCTCCCAGCCGTAACTCGCCTCCTTGCCGGCGATCAAGACGACCCGCAAGCGCACCCGATCCTCCCAACCCAGGCGACGCAAGTCCGCGGCGAGACGCGATACCCGATACGCCAAGTACGGCGTGTGGGTATCGAAGCAAATCAGGACGGTCTTGGCTCGGGACGACAATGCGCAGGCGGCGAATCTTGGGGCGCTGAAAGTATCACTACAAAATTAGCTCCATCTGCAATAGTTTTCAATAATTTTCATATTTAAGATGCGCTGGGTATCTTTCTGTTTTAAAATTAACAGAAATCATGAAAATTATCGTCCACGATTACGCGGGACACCCTTTCCAAGTGCAGCTGAGCCGAGCGCTCGCCGCCGAGGGGAACCGGGTGCTGCACGCCTACGCGGGCGGCCTGCAGACCCCGCGCGGCGAGCTGGTGCGTCGCGGCGATGACCCACCGGGATTCGAGGTCACCGAGGTGCCGATGGACGAGAACTACGCACGCCACAAATATTCGTTCCGGCGGCGCCGCGGGATGGAACGCGCCTACGGCCGCCGCGCCGCGGCACTGGTCGAGGACTGGCGCCCGGACGTGGTGCTCTCCTCGAACACCCCGACCGAGACCCAGTCGGCCATCCTCCGAGCCTGCCGCAACGCCGACAGCCGGTTCGTGTTCTGGTGCCAGGACTTCTACAGCATCGCCGTCGACAAGCTGGTGCGGAAGAAACTCCCCTTCGTCGGCAGCTTCATCGGCGCCTACTACAAGCACCTCGAGCGGCAACAACTCCGCGACAGCGATCACGTGGTCGCCATCACCGACGACTTCAAACCGATCATGGTCGACCAGTTCGGCGCCCGGCCGGACAAGATCTCGGTCATTCCAAATTGGGCGCCCCTGGAGAGCCTGCCGCCGCTGGCCAAGCGCAACGCGTGGTCGGAACGGCACGGGCTCGCCGACAAGCGCGTGCTCCTCTACACCGGCACGCTGGGGATGAAGCACAACCCCGAACTCCTGCTGGCCGCCGCCGAAGGCCTCCGCGATGACCCGGAAGCGAGGGTGGTCGTGATCTCGGAAGGCATCGGCGCCGATTGGCTCCGCGCGCGCGCCGCCGAACGCTCCCTCGACAACCTCCTCCTGCTCCCCTATCAACCCTTCGAAGATCTGCCGCAGGTGCTCGCCGCGGGCGATGTCCTGACCGGGGTCCTGGAGGAGGACGCCGGGGTCTTCTCGGTCCCCAGCAAGGTGCTCACCTACCTCTGCGCGGGCCGCCCGATCCTGCTCGCCGTCCCAGCGGTCAACCTCGCCGCGCGCATGGTCGAGTCCGAGCGGGCCGGCCTCACCGTCCCCCCTTCCGACATCCGGGCCTACGTCGCGTCCGCCCGTCGCCTGATCGGCGATCCCTCGCTCGCTTCGACCTGCGCCGAGAACGCCCGCGCCTACGCCGAACGCACCTTCGACATCGCCGCGATCGCGCGCCGGTTCGCCCCCGCGCTCGGCCTCTGAGCACGGTGCGGAAACACCCTTCGAACAGACCAAACAGAGACAACCACACCCCAGAACCATACTGACATGAGCAAGAAAGTCCTCGTCTGCGGCGCCGGCGGATTCATCGGCGGCCACCTCGTAGAGTACCTGCGCCGCCAGGGATTCGACGACATCCGCGCCGTCGATCGCAAAGACCGCGATGACTGGTACCAGGTCCACGACTACTCCGAGCACCTTGTGCTCGACCTCCAGCACCGCGACGCCTGCTTCGCGGCGATGAAGGACGTCGACATCGTCTACAACCTCGCCGCCGACATGGGCGGCATGGGCTTCATCGAGAACAACAAGGCGCTCTGCATGCTCAGCGTCCTCATCAATACCCATTTGCTGGAGGCGGCGAAGGAGGCCGGCGCCGGGCGCTTCTTCTACGCGTCCTCCGCGTGCGTCTACAACGGCGAGAAGCAGACCGACCCCGCCAACCCAGGCCTGAAGGAAGCCGACGCCTACCCCGCCATGCCCGAAGACGGATACGGCTGGGAGAAGCTGTTCTCCGAGCGCATGTGCCGACACTTCCGCGAGGACTTCGGCATCGAGACCCGCGTCGCCCGCTACCACAACGTCTACGGTCCCCACGGCACGTTCGAGGGCGGCCGCGAAAAGGCGCCGGCCGCCATCTGCCGCAAGGTGATCGACGCCAAACTCGGCGGCCACGGCAGCATCGAGATCTGGGGCGACGGCGAACAGACCCGCTCGTTCATGTACGTCGACGACTGCACCAAGGGCACCACCGACATCCTCAACAGCGACATCCTCGAGCCCATCAACCTCGGCAGCGAGGAGATGGTCTCCATCAACCAGCTCGTCGACATCGTCGAGGAGATCGCCGGCATCACCCTGCAGCGCGAATACAAGCTCGACGCCCCGAAGGGCGTGCGCGGGCGCAACAGCGACAACGCGATGATCCGCGAGCTCATGGGCTGGGAGCCGTCGATCTCGCTGCGCGAAGGGATGGAGCAGACCTACCGCTGGATCTACGACCAGATCTGCGACCGCTACCCCGCGCGCGGCGCGGCGCGCGTCGCCGCAGGCAGCGGGGATGCGCTCGTTTCCTAACAGCCTTACGGAGACAGGAAGTCCACACCACACAACGAAGTAGCCCCGCCCCGGCGTGCGCCGGGGCGGGGCTTCGCGCCCGGGGGGAGGAGCGGGCAGCCCCCAGATGACCGGAACTCAAGCAGATCGCCAACGCGAGCGAAAGTGGCTGCAGGCCCTCCTGTGGGTGTTCTGCCTCGCCTTCGCGTTCGACTTCCGCGCCAGCGTCGACGGCGATACCGGGGGCTCCGCCGTCCAGTACCTGTTCCTGCTCGCGGCGCTGGCCTCGGGCGCGCTGATCGCCGCCATCGGCCACCGCGACCTGCTCAAGAAGCCCGGCGTGTTCCTGCTGGCGGCGTGGTCCGGCTACCTCGCCTACGCCCTCGGTGTCGCGATGCTCAACGGCGTCCCGCTCGGACGCTTCGTCCGCGTCGTGATCCCCTTCGCGCTGCTGGGGCTGGGCATGATGGTCGCACACGTCTGCGGTTGCCGCCGCATCGGCGCCGGGCAGATCGTCCTGCCGGTCGTCGTCGCCGCCGCCACCAATATCGTCTGGCGGGTGTTCTACGGCTTCGCGTTCAAGGGCGTCACCATCTCCACCGTCCGCATCGAGATCCTCAGCCCCGCGCTCAACTGGTCGTTCGCCTACCTGGGCGTCTGCCTGCTGCTGGCGCCCAAGTTCCGCAGATCGGCGCTCGTCGTCGCCCTGGCCGCCTTCGGCTGCACCTTCCTCAGCGTCACGCGCGCGCTGATCTTCCCGATGCTCGCCTCCGCGCTCATGTGCTGGGCCTGCCTCTTCCTCGGCATCCGCTGGCGCCAGTTCGGCTGGTCGTGGATCCCGAAGAAACTGGTGCCGATCGGCGGCATGGTGCTCGTGGTCGCCGGCGCCATCACCGCGTTCTCGCTCGTCCAGCCGACCATGCTCGAACGCTGGACCGAGCGCCTGTTCGACCAGAGCAACGGGCAGTCGGAGTCCGACCCCTCGCTTCTCACACGGCAGGCGGAAGCGGTGGCGATGCTCGATATCCTCAGCGCCGAGCCGACCGGCTTCATCTACGGCAAGGGGGTCGGCGGCAGCTATTACTGGGACGACGCCTACTACCCGGAGCTCTGGCAGGTCTACCCCTCCGACTTCGACTTCTCCGGCGAGTTCTGGTTCGCCGGCCACTCGGTCTGGACCTGGGCGCTGTTCTCCGGCGGCGTGGTCGGCACGCTCTTCTACGTCGCCCTCTTCGCCGGGGTGATGGCCTTGGGCCTCGGCTCCGTGCGGGCCAACGCCCACTTTCCGGGGCCGGACAACTTCCTCGGCTTCCTCCCCTTCGTCGCCGCCTGGTGCATCCTCAGCGAGAGCTTCACATCGAACCCCTTCGACGAGCGCCTCGCCGGCCTGATCTTCGGCCTCATGGCGGGCCTCCCCCAGGCGCTCTTCACCCGCGCGCGCGACCTCCGCGCACTCCGATCGGCAGCGCGGCCCAGACCGGCGCGCGCCGCCTCCCCCCCCACCTCCTACCACCACCCGCTACCCCAAACATGATCCAGCTCCGTCAACGCCGGCTCACCGTCGCCCTCGCCGATGAGCGCTGGCGCGGCCACCACCCGACCTACTTCAAGGAGTTCACCGCCTCGCTGCTGCGCCTCGGCCACCGGGTGATCGCCCTCTGCCGGGAACCGGCCGAGCTGCGCGACCACGCCGCACAGACCTGCGCCGACCTCGGGGTCGCGGTGGACGACTCCCTGCGCGCCGCCGTCCTCGCCGAGCCGCGCCGCCCCCCTTTCATCCCCGGGCGTTTCGACCACGACCCACTCAGCACGGTCGCCCGCTGGCGGCTTCTGCGCCGGGCGCTCGACACCGCAGAACGGGAGTCGGGATGGCGCGCCGACTTCGTCTTCCTGCCCTGGTTGGACTCCTACCTGCGTTTCTCGCCTAGCGCGTCCTTGCCATCACGCATCCTCGCCCGCCCCTGGGGCGGGCTCTACTTCCGCAACCATCACTTCGCCACCACGGACCGCGGCGGCTTCGCCCGCTCGCTGGCCAAAGGGGACCGCTGCCTCAGGGACAGCGCCTGCCGCGCCGTCGGAGTGCTCGACGAGCGCTACGCGCGCACCATGGAGAACCACAGCGGGCGCCCCGTCTTCCAGTTCCCCGACATCACCAACGAGTCGGAACCGGTGCCGCGCGGCGAACTGGCGGCGGAGGTCTTGAGCCGCGCCGGCGGGCGCAAGATCATCGGCATGGTCGGCCTCGAACGCCGCAAGGGCTTCCTCACCATGCTCCGGATCGCCGAGGCCACCGCCGGTCGCGAACCGTGGTTCTTCGTCGCCGGCGGTTGCTACTGCCCCGAGACCTGCACCGAGGACGAGCGCCGCTACGCGGAGTCCGTGCACGAACGCGTCCGTGCCGGCCGGCTCGACAACCTCCACTTCGAGATCCCGGGCGCCCGCGTGGAGGACGGCCCCGAATACAACTCCCTGCTGGAGGCCTTCGACGTCATCTACGCCGCCTACGAACGCTTCCAAGGCAGCAGCAACGCCCTCACCAAAGCCGCCGTCTTCCACCGCCCCCTGGTGGCCACCGCAGGCGAGTGCGTCGGCCGCCGCGTCGAGGAGTTCGGCATGGGGCTCACCATCCCCGAAGGCGACGCCGCGGCCGGCGAGCAGGCGATCCGCGCGATCCTCGCCGGCGAGGGGCGCGGCGGCGCCCCCCTCGCCCCCCGCTACGGCGACTACCATGCCATGCACGACCGGGACCGCCTCGATGCGGTGTTCGCCGAGATCCTAGCAACTGTTTAACCATCAAGCCATGTCCGCGAAACCTTCCATCGCCCTCTGCCACCCGTGGCTCGGCCTCGGCGGTTCCGAGGCGACCGCCATGTGGTCGATCGCCGCCCTGAGACGGGAATACTCCATCACCCTGATCACCGCCTCCGAAGTCGACCTCGGGAAACTCAACGCCGCCTACGGGACGGACGTCGAGGCGGGCGACTTCCACCTGCTGCGCGCCCCAGCACTCCCCGCCGTGCAGAACCCGGCGCGGCTCGCCCATTGGCGGGTGAAGCGCTTCGAGCAGTTCTGCCGCCACAATATCGGCGACAGGGACGTCCCGGTGAGCGCCTACAACCCCATCGACTTCGGGCGCCCCGGGCTGCACATCGTCGGCGACTTCTCGTGGGACGAGGAGACCCGGCTCGAGCTCTTCGGCGAGGCGACCGGCCACGGCGCGCTGCGCAGAGGCTACCTCTGGCTCGGCTCCCGCCTGTTCGGGGCCTCCGGGCGCGACATCCTCGACGGCCACGACCTCGTCGCCGCCAACTCCGAATGGAGCGCCGCCGTCCTCGCCGAACGCTTCGGCCTGCGCGGCGCCCCCATCCTCTACCCTCCCGTCCACGTCGAGGTCTCCGCCACCGAACCGACCCGCCGGGGCGCCGCCCACTTCGTCTGTCTGGGGCGCATCAGCCCGGAGAAGCGGATCGAGCGGACGATCGCCGTCCTCGAGCGCGTGCGGGCCGCCGGCCACCCCGACGTCCACCTCACGGTGGTCGGCGAGATCGGCAACGACGCCTACGGCCAACAGATTGCAGCCCTTGCGGCAGAGCGGGGCGACTGGATCGAGACGCCGGGTTACGTCGGCGGGGCGGCGAAGTTCGAACTGCTCGCCTCCCACCCGTTCGCGATCAATTCCTGTGACGGCGAGGCGTTCGGCATCGCCGTCGCCGAGATGTTGCTCTGCGGTTGCGTCCCCTTCGTCCACCGCACCGGAGGTGCCGCCGAGATCGTGGGCACCGACGACCTGCGCTTCGGGGACGAGGTCGAAGCGGCGGAGAAGATCGCCCGCGCTCTCGACGACCCCAACCACGCCGCGAAACTCCGCAACCAGCTTATCGCCAGCGGCGACCGCTTCGCCCCGGAAGCCTTTGAAGCGGGCATCCGCGAACTCGTCGCGCGTTTCCTCGCCAGCCAACAGAGGCGCCACGCCGCCTGAACCCAAGCCCACGAGACCCGGGCGGACCGCTGTGACCAGACTGATCCGACAGGCTATCGGCCCGATCCCATCACCCCATCCCCGCGTGAGGCACCACTGATCGTTGGCGCTGAGCGGGCGGCGGCCGAGATCGGCGGAGCGGCCCGGAGAACACCCTCCCAAGCCGGTCACAAGGCCAACGCCCTCGGCGTCCGATGCGGTCAAGCCGCAGCCCGGAGCCTGGCGATCGGTCCGGGATCGAGCCGGGGCTCCATCCGATGCGCGGTCAACGCGACCTCGAGGCGACCGCACCTGAGCTGCTCGAACGCACCGGCTGCGGAGACACCGCCCGCGCCTCGGGAGCGGATGCTCGCGTGAACGCCCCGCGGCGGCGCGGCGGTTCCTGGCTCGGCACCGGTGGTTTCGCCGGGCGGGTCGCGACCGGAGCTCGCCGGGGAGCCGGAGCCGGGGCGATCGGCCGCACCCGCTGCGGCTCCGCCGCGGCGAGCAGCTCGGTGCCCGAATTCATGCGCTCGATCTCCGGACGGCCCCGCGGTGGAGCGGGCGCTGGGGAAGGAGAAAGCGAAGGACCGCCTGTCCGCGCACGGGTGGCGGCGATCTCGAGCCGGTCGCGCGTCGGGATCTCTCCGGTGCGCAGCGGGGACCGCTTCACGTGGAGTTGGGTGCCCACACCCACGCGCTCGTAGAGATCGATCACATCGCGCGATGTCATCCGGATGCACCCATAGCTCGCCGGGCGCCCGATATTGCGCTCCTCAGGGGTACCGTGGATGTAAATGTAGCGCTCTTTGGTGTTCGAATTGGAGCGCTCCAGACCCTCGAGCCACAGGATTCGGCTGACGATCGGATCGCGCCCTGGAGCGTTCGGACGGATGACCTCCCCGGTCGGCTTGCGCCCTTTGAAGACGGTGCCGGGCCTCGCCCCCGCACCGATCTTCTCGGCGACGACCATGTTCCCGAGCGGCGTCTTCTTGCTGTTCGGGCGGCTGCCGAGACCGAACTTCGAAGTCGATACCGGATAGGACTTCACCGGGGCACCCTCCTTCATCAACACCAGGCGCTGGTCGTCCACACTGATGACCATCCGATCCGCCCTCGGCTTGGATTTGGTCGTGCTGCAGTTGGCGAGCATCAAGACGCCCGAACCCACAGCCAGAATTCGAAATAAGTGGTTCGCCTTCATTTTAATTTCTAGGGATCCTTGGACGCAAATTTTGAAAATTCGAGCACATTTTCCCAAAACCCTAAAATGAAGTTAAATTTTTGGATTATCAAATCATTTCTAACCTTTTCGAAAACTATGATTTGGTGATTCAAGAGCCCGCTTAGCCCGGATCGATCACCACATTCGCAGGCGAGGCGCCGCCATTCGTTGAGGCTGAGTAGGCGGCGTTGGGATCGGTGAAGCGGCTGGGTGGACACCCAGCCGCTTCACCGATCCCAACGCCAACACCCTCAGC
>JAUIGD010000610.1 GCA_030430255.1 Verrucomicrobiia bacterium | reverse complement strand
CGCCGCGACGCCACCAACGTGCCGGCGCAATCGCTGACCCTCTTGAATGATCCGTTCATCATCGACCAGGCCCGCCACTGGGCCGCGACCCTGCCGCCCGACGCCGATGAGAACACTCGGATCGGGCTCCTTTTCGAAAGGGCGCTCAACCGTCCCCCCAGCGACGCCGAGGTCGCCCAGGCCCAGGCCTTTCTCTACGCCATCGACGATGAGCACCGGGCCACCTCGGCGCAGTTCACCGAGATCCAGTCCGAGTTGCAGTCGCAACGCGATGCCCTCCGCGGAATCGTCGATCCGGTCCGGAAACGGCTGCTCGACGAACGTCGCCGCGCCGTCGCCGCCGCCAACGAGGGCATCGTTCCCGAGCCGGTGGACCTCAAGCCGATCGCTCGCTGGGATTTCGACGAGCACCTCGAGGACCGTGTCGGCGAACTCGACGGCCAGCTGAAGGGCACCGCCCGCTTCGAGGACGGCGCCGTGGTGGTCGATGGCGGAGGCTTCGTGGAAACGCCTCCCCTTCCCGTGAACCTCGCCGAGAAGACACTCGAGGCGGTCGTCCAACTGGACGATCTCGAGCAGCGAGCCGGCGGTGTCATGACCGTGCAGGATCTCCAGGGTGGCGTCTTCGACAGCATCGTCTTCGCGGAACGCAAGCCGCGGCGCTGGGTGGCGGGCAGCAATTCCTTCACCCGCACCCTCGACTTCGAGGCACCCGACGAGACCGAAGCCGCCGCGCGCCCCGTTCACCTCGCCATCACCTACGCCGCCGACGGCACCATCCGCTGCTACCGCGACGGCGAACCGTGGGGACAGCCGATCCGCAAGGCGCCCCTCCACACCTACGCGGCCGGACAGGCCCAGGTCCTCTTCGGTCTCCGTCACGGCAAGGCGGCGCAGGGCAACAAACCGCTCAAGGGGCGCATCCTCGAGGCCGCCCTCTACGATCGCGCCCTGGCTCCCGACGAGATTCGCGCATCGGCCACCGGCGACCGCGTCTTCGTGAGCGAACGCGACGTCCTCGATGCCCTCACCGACGCCCAACGGGCGAAGAAAACCGAACACGAAACTGCCATCGCCGCGCTGGAGACGAAGATGGACGAACTTACCCGCCTCGGCTCCAACGTCCCCGTCGAGCAACGCCGCTGGCAGGACCTCGCCCATGCGCTCTTCAACCTGAAGGAATTCATCTATCTTAGGTAATTCGGTTTTTCGGTTCACAGTTCTCGGTTCCCCTCGCTCAGAGCTCAGAGTCCGACGTTGAACGTTCAAAGTTCGTATCTCCCATGCACCCCGCCCCACGCCATCCCCTCTCCCGACGCGAGATCCTGAGTCGCGCCTCCACCGGATTCGGCCTCACGGCCCTGACCGGCCTGCTGGGACTCGATCGACTCCAGGGCGCGACCTCCGTTTCCTCGGCCCCGCGTCCCCTCGGCCGGCCGCATTTTCGCCCGCGGGCCAAGCACGTCATCTTCTGCTACATGTCGGGCGGGGTTTCCCACCTCGACACCTTCGATCCCAAGCCCCGGCTCCGGGAATTGGACGGGAAACCGATGCCGATGAAGGTCGAGCGCACCCAGTTCAACAACAACGGCAACATCTTCGGGAGCCCCTTCGATTTCCATCCCGGCGGCGAGAGCGGCATCCCGATTTCCGACCTTTTCCCCCACCTGCGGGAGCACTGCGCCGACGACCTCGCCGTGGTACGCTCCATGACCAGCCCGGTCAACGAGCATGCCCAGGGAAACTTCTTCTTCCATACCGGCTTCCCCTTCATCGGTCACCCCAGCGCCGGCGCCTGGGCCTGCTACGGACTCGGCTCCGCCAATCACAACCTGCCCGGCTACGTCGTCCTCCGCAGTGGCGAGGCCGGCATTCCCCACGGCGGGGTCGGCCAGTGGAGCAGCGGTTTCCTCCCCGCCCAGCACCAGGCCAGCGTCATCCAAGTCGATGCCCCGGAGCCGGTCACCAACATTCTCCCCCGCGAACGGGACTCCGTGCAGCGGTCGCGACTCGATTTCATCCGCACCGTCGATCGCGGCTTCGCCGAGCAGACCCGCCACGACACCGAGGTGGAGGCGGCCATTCGCAACTACGAGACCGCCTACCGGATGCAGTCGGCCGTGCCCGAACTCTGCGACATCAGCGGCGAGAGCGCGGCCACGAGGCGGCTCTACGGATTCGAGTCCGAGAACCCCATGACCCGTGGCTACGCCCAGCAGGCCCTGCTGGCGCGGCGCCTCGTCGAGCGCGGGGTCCGTTTCATCGAACTGACCTGTCTTCCCCAGACCCCCGGCGGCGGCCAGGCGGCCAATCCATGGGACCAGCACGGCGGACTGGAGAAAGGCCACCGGAACATGGCCCACCAGGTGGATCAGCCCATCGCCGGCCTGCTGCGCGACCTCAAGCAGCGCGGCCTGCTCGAGGACACCCTCGTCGTCTGGGGCGGCGAATTCGGACGCACCCCCTTCTCCCAGGGCAGCGACGGCCGCGACCACAATCCCTACGGCTTCAGCATCTGGATGGCC
>JAUIGD010000145.1 GCA_030430255.1 Verrucomicrobiia bacterium | reverse complement strand
CATCGCCGCCTCCGCATCCCCCGCCGGCGGTTCCTGATGGGCGCCGCCGATAGGGCTCCCCGCCACAGGTTCCGAATCCGCATCGCCGCCATCGGGCTCCGATCTGAGATCGGCATCGGCCGCAGCGTCCGCCTCGAGTTGGGTTTCGGGCTCCGGTTCCGCCGGGGTTTCAGGATCCGGCGCATCGTTCGCGAGATCGGCCAGCGCCTCGGCCACCGCCTCTTCATCCACCTCGGATTCCACCTCGGCTCCCGCTTCCGGGGCGGGGTCGAGCAACCCGTGCGCGAGTTCCGCCAAGTCGTCACCAAACAGCGGTTGGGGCCCCTCCGACTCCGGAGCGGTCTCCCGCTCGGCCGGCGGGTCGGCGCCCGCCCCTCTCCAAGCTTCCGCCGCATCCGCTCCCCCGCCGATCCGCTGCTCGCCACCGGTGATCGCCGGCGGTCGCCCCGCCAGCCAGGCCTGCGCCGCTTTGAGCTTCATCTCCAGCGACTCCGCCTCCACCGGGGCGGCCAACACATCGTTGACCCCAGCCCCCGGAATCCCGACCGCCCCCACGCTGTCCTCGATGGTGATGATGTACGGCTGCGCCGTCCCCGCCGCCTCCCGCACGCCAGTGACAAATGCCTGCAGCGCCTCCGGCTCGCCCGCCACGACCAGTAAGGGCTGCCCGCGGAAAAAGAGCTCGCCCTCATCCAAGCTGACGCCGGCGCTGACTTCGTAGCCCTTGCGTGAGAGCACCTCGCTGACCGCCCGCCGCACCGCAGGATCCGCCACGATCACCAGCGCTCGCCGGTCACGACTGTCATTGCTCATGCTACGCACGGGGATGAATCGGCCTTGGAGCTCGGTGTTCAAAATTTGGTAAATGGATCAAAGTTGCGAATCATACGCGATTTTGGGTAATCAAACAAGGTTAATTACCCCTCAAGCCACGGGCGCCTCCCCCGTTACCCGGTAAATTTAAAATTTTCAACGGATTCGAGGTGCGAGGAAGACCGCTCACCGCCATCGCTTCGCAGCCGCGTGCTCGCCCGAATCGACCACCACATCCGCAGGCGGGGCGCCGCCATCCGTTGAGGGTGAGTAGGCGGCGGCAGGGGTCGATCGGAGAAGCGGCTGAGGGAACACCCCGCCCGAGCCGAGCTCCACGCCAATGCCCTCAGCTTCAACGGGGGCATGCCGGCTCCACACGCCGTCCAAGCGCCCCATCCGGCCCGGCGTCGCGGGGGCAAGAAACCAAAAAGCCCGACCGCGGGAGCGGCCGGGCTTTGTGAAATTCGGGTGCTGACGAGGCGGACGCGCTAGGCGATCTCCGCCTGATGGAAGCAGAACCAGTCGTCGAGGTTGTTCAGGTTCACGGCGTCGAGGATGGAGCCGTCATCCTGGATGCCGGAGGCGTCGAGGATCTCTTTGCGGGTCTCGTCGGCGTGGTGGTAACCGGCGATGCTCTCGTTGAGCTTCTTCACCGCGTCGGCATCGAGCGAGCCGCCCTTCTGGTCGAGGATCCACTGCTCGAGCTGCGGGTAAGTGGGCTTGCTGTCCATGAAGGACGAGAAGGCCTCCTTGTCGATGCCGAGGCCATCGAGCACCATCTGGTCGTAGCCGGCGCCGATGCCGGGGTAGTCGGGGTGGAGCTTGCCGACTTTTTCGAGGGAGACTTTCTGCCACAGGCGGGGCAGGTGGAGGACGCCGATCGGGCCGGCGATGCCGGAACTGACGAGAGGGATGATTTGGCTCATGGCTAGGCTTTGGGTAGTTCGTATCTTGGTTGCGCCCGGCGCGAAACGTTGCCGGAACGGGCGCCAATTTTAGGCCGCATGCCTCCGCGAGGGAAGCGCTTTTTCACCGCGATGCGGCGAAAACCAGCTCAGATTCCGCCTACTCCGGGATTTCGACCTTCATGATCGTCTTGGACGGGCTCCGCCCGGGGCGGTGCGTCAACACGACCATCTCCCGCAGCAGCCACTCGCCATCGACGCGCTGGACCTCATCGACCTCGAAGCTCTTCACCCGTTGTCCTTCGGCGTTCGTCGCCTCCATTTTGACGAGGGCGCCGCTCTCTTGGGACACCCAAACATCGACGGTGCGGTAGGGTCCGTCCTCGACCGGATTGCGGCAACGGATCTTCCAAGCGTCCCCGCCCTTCGCACGCTCCACCCCCACGTGCTCCGGATCGGGCCAGTAGAGAAAACGCATCGCCAGATCCTCGTAGGTGATGTCCGTCTCCCGCACCGACTCGCCGTAGCGCTCCGGGGCGAGGTCGGAGCGCTGCCCTCTGGTCACTTCCTCGAGGCGGTAGCGGTTGTCGTGCAGGGAGAGGATGAGGATCTGGTCGGGGGCGTTGCGGCTGCTGTTCCCCTCGTAGAAAGTGAATCGCACCTCCTTCTCGGACAGGGTGAGCTTGAGCGGCACCTGCACGCGGCCGATGTTGCTCCGGCGGATCTCCCCGCGGAAGTCCTTCCCCTGCGCCGACTGGCTGTAGCGCACGAGCCGCAGCACTTCGGCGGCGGTCGGTGGGGCGCCTTCCTGAGCCGGAGCCGAGGCGGGCAGCAATGGCAGGAGCGAACCCAAGCCGACCACTGCAGCGGCCGCGAGGGAGGAGGAGGAACGGGTCTTGGTGGTCATGGTGTGGTCGATATCAGATCTCCGCTTTTGACAGCCTTTCAGTAAACGCTATTCAGTGGCGCGCCAAAAGTGAAGCTCTCTTAATCTGCACCCCCCGATTTCTGGCGCACCCTCTCGCCGATGCCCCGCTCCCCCGACGACCGCATGCCCGGCTTTCTGCTGGCGGGATTGTTGGTGCTGACCGCCGCGCGGCTGTTGATCGCCGGCAGCAACGAGCTCTCCGAGGACGAGACCTACTACCACATGTGGTCGCAGCGGCTCGACTGGTCCTACTACAGCAAGGGGCCGGGGATCGCGACCGCGCTGTGGGCCAGCACCTCGATCTTCGGCGACACCTCCTTCGGCGTGCGCGCCCTCTCCCCCCTGCTCGCCCTCGGCAGCAGCGTCCTCGTCTGGCGGCTCGCCCGCAGCGCCTTCGACGCCCGCGTCGCGGCCTGGACTGTCCTGCTGCTCAACCTCACGCCCATCTTCAACGCCGGTGCGTTGGTGATGACCATCGACCCGCTGTCGATCTTCTTCTGGCTCGCGGCCATGCTCTGCCTGTGGCGCGCTCTGCACCGGAGCGCCAAAGTCGGCGCCCACTGGCCGCTCGCGGGCCTGATGTTGGGGCTGGGCTTCCTCTGCAAATACACCAACGCGCTGCAGATCCTCTCGCTGTTCCTGCTGCTGATCTGCTCGCGACACTGGCGCCCGCTGCTGCGCAAGCCCGGCCCCTACGTCATGCTCGGCGTGTTCGCGCTCTGCACCCTGCCGGTGTTCATCTGGAACGCAGGCAACGACTGGATCACCTTCACCCACCTGGTCGAGCGCGGTTCGCTCGACAGCGGCGGGTTCAAGGTGAAGCCCTCCGAATGGTTCACCTACCTGGGGGGCCACTTCATCGTCTACAGCCCGCTGCTGTTCGCGGGCCTGCTGTGGGCGACCTGGAAGGGCGCCCGTTCGCTTGGCAAGGGCGATGGCGTCGCCTTCCTCGCCGCCTTCGCGGTGCCGATCGTCGCGATGTATTTCATCCTCGCTCTGAAGAAGTCGGGCGAACTCAACTGGACCGCGCCGGGCTTCATCTCGGTCGCTGCACTGCTCCCCTACTTCTGGAGGCGGGCGACGGCCGGCTCGCAGCGGCGGCACCACCGATGGCAGACCGCCGCCCTCGCCCTCGCCGCGGCGCTGAGCCTGCTGCTGATGAATACCGACACGCTCCGCGCGGCGGGCATCGCCTGGAGCTACGGGGTCGACGACACCGCCGGAGCGCCCGAGAAGTCGGTTGGCGACCACCTCAAAGCCCCGCATCGACTGCTCGAGGACACGCCCGACTTCTCCGCGCGCCTGATCGGCTGGCGCACGACCGCCGAACACGTCGGCCGCTACGTGGAGGCCTTCGCCGAAGACCGGGGCGGCGCGGTGTTCCTCATTGCCAACCGCTACCAGAGCGCCGCGGCACTGAATTTCTACCTGCCCGACAATCTGCCGCTGATCCGTCCGGACCCCAGCTACCCGCGGGTGCACACCCCGGAATCGGCGGCGCCGCAGCACCAGTTCTCGTTCTGGCCGAGCTACGCCCAGGTGGACTCCGTCGACTTCACACCCACCACGGACGGCGACACGATCCGGAATGAGATCTCACCATTCATGGGCCAATCCGCTCTCTACGTCACCGACGACACCAAACGCCAGAGCCCCCCAGAAGAGGTGCAGCGCGGCTTCGAGCGCTGGGAACTCGTCGACATCACCAACATCCTGCGCCGGGGCCATTTCGTGCGCGGCTTGAAA
Source organism: Verrucomicrobiia bacterium (assembly GCA_030430255.1). Taxonomy (GTDB): domain Bacteria; phylum Verrucomicrobiota; class Verrucomicrobiia; order Verrucomicrobiales; family DEV007; genus JAUIGD01. The sequence goes on along the minus strand of JAUIGD010000145.1, from coordinate 9,296 downwards.
ATATTCGCTTGCTACAACTACCGCGGTTCCGATCTGTAGGGTCCACCTCCCCCCGCCACCGCACGCATGTCCGAACCCGCCGCCCCGGAGCTGTCGCTCGTCGTCCCCCTCTACAACGAGGAGGACAATGTCCGCCCGCTGCAGGAGGAGGTCGCCGAGGCCCTCGACGGCATCGACTACGAGTTGGTCCTGGTCGACGACGGCTCGACCGACGCCACCGTGTCGCGGATCGAGCGTGGCGACCGCGTCCGCGTGCTGGAGTTCGAGCACAACTGCGGTCAGAGCGCGGCGATGTTCGCCGGCATCGGCGCCGCCCGCGGGCGGGTCATCGCCCTCATCGACGGCGACCTGCAGAACGACCCCGCCGACATCCCGAAGCTGCTGGAGCAGATCGACGCCGGCGCCGACCTCGCCTGCGGCTACCGGGCGAAGCGCAAGGACACCGCCTTCAAACGCTTTCAGAGCCGGGTCGCCAACGGCGTCCGCAGCCGCTTCGTCGGCGACGGCGTGCGCGACACCGGCTGTACGCTCAAGGCGATGCGCCGCGAGTGCCGCGAGGCCCTGGTGCCCTTCACCGGCATGCACCGCTTCATCCCGGCGCTGATCAAGGCCATGGGCTACCGCGTCGTCGAGCTCCCCGTGAACCACCGCCCGCGCCAGCACGGCGTCAGCAAATACGGCTTCGGCAACCGCGCCCTGCGCGCCACCCGCGACATGTTCGGCGTCCGCTGGCTCAACAGCCGCCGCTTCAAGGTGCGGATCAAGGGCGGGCCGTAGCGCGGCGATCCGGCCACCGTCGGCTCGGAGCCCCCCCGGCCACCACATTTCGGCACCGCCACTTGACGCTGAGGGGGCCGCCGCCTAAAATCGCCGCCCAATGCCCATCGCCACGCCCAAACAGTTCGCCGCCATGCTCGACGCCGCCCAGGAGGGCGGATACGCCTACCCCGCCATCAACTGCACGAGCATCATGACGCTCAACGCGGCGATGAAGGGGTTCGCGGACAACAAGTCGGACGGCATCATCCAGTTTTCCACCGGCGCCGGCCAGTTCGCCTCCGGCCTGAACCACAAGGACGCCGCCACCGGCACCATCATCCTCGCCGAAGCCGCCCACGCCCTCGCCGAGCAGTACGACGTGTTGATCGCCCTCAACACCGACCACTGCCAGCCGAAGGCCGCTGAGGCTTTCCTCGACCCGCTCATCGAGGCCACCGCCAAACGCCGCGCCGGGGGCAAGAACAACCTTTTCCAGAACCACATGCTGGACGCCTCCATCCTCCCGCTCGCGGAGAACATGGCGATCTCCCAGACCTACCTCAAAAAGTGCGTCGAACAGGAGATCATCCTCGAGGTCGAAGCCGGCGTGGTCGGCGGTGAGGAAGACGGGGCCGCCGGCACCGAGGACACCCCGGAGGAACATCTCTACACCACCCCCGAGGACATGGTCGCCGTGCACGAGGCGCTCGCCGACATCGGCCGCTTCACCTTCGCCGCCACCTTCGGCAACGTCCACGGCCACTACAAGCCGGGCGCCGTCAAGCTCAAGCCCGGCATCCTCAAGGAGGGTCAGGCGGCAGTGACCTCGAAGTACGGCGCCGACGCCGAGTTCGACCTCGTTTTCCACGGCGGTTCCGGCTCGCTGCTCTCCGAGATCCGCGAGACGCTCGGCTACGGGGTCGTGAAGATGAACGTCGACACCGACACCCAATACGCCTTCACCCGCCCCATCGTCGCGCACATGTTCACCAACTACGAGGGCGTGCTCAAAGTCGACGGCGAGATCGGCAACAAGAAGGTCTACGACCCGCGCAGCTACCTGAAAGCCGGGGAACAGGGCATGGCCGACCGCGTCGGACAGGCCTGCGACGATCTGTTGAGCGTCGACAAGACGATCATCAAGGACGTCTGATCGAAGCGTCGCCGCGACGTCTTGGTGACTTCCGGTCGCCGACCCTCCCCGACATCACCCACCGAGTCCAACCACGGCGCCATCACCCCGTCCATGGCCGACCCCAACTATTTCGCCGGCCTCGACATCGGTGGCACCACCGTCAAAGCCGCCCTGCTCGATGAGAAGGGCAAAGGCTGCGGCGACATGGTCGAGGTGCGCTCGCACGGCAGCGAAGGCTACAGGGCGACCTTCAAGCAGCTCCGGGTCGCCCTCGACCAGCTCTGCGAGAACGCCGGGATCGCCTTCGAGACCATCGCCGCCTGCGGCATCGACGTCCCCGCACCGTCCTCCGACGGCGTGATCTGGGGCCAGGCCAACCTCAACGAAGACTGGGTGGGCGTGAACATCCGCGACGAGTTCGCGAAGGAGATCCACCGGCCCTGCACGATGACCAACGACGGCAACGCCGCCGCCTACGGCGAATGGTTGCTGCGCCCGGACCACGACGGCCCGCTGCTGTTCGTCGCCCCCGGGACCGGGCTCGGCGGCGGTTTCGTCCTCGGCGGGGGCCAGCTCTACGAGGGCTCGAACGGCCTCGCCATGGAGCTCGGCGCCATCTCCGTCCCCTTCCGCGAGGAAGACGGATCGCTCCCAGAATGCGCCGGCAAGGGACCGGGCTCCCTCGAGGCTTGGGTGTCGCTCGTCGCCCTCCGGCGGCGGCTCGAGATCGAACTCGCCAAGCCGGAGAACGCTGGGCACCCGCTCGCCAAGGCCGACCTGCCGATCAAAGAGAAGGCCTTCCAGCTCCGCGACTACTGCGAGAAGGGCGATGCGCTCGCCCGCTCGATCTTCGGCCACCAGGCGCACATCCTCGGTTGGGCGATGGGCGACCAGGCCAGCGAACTCGACCCAGGCCTCATCGTGATCGGCGGCGGCCTCGCCGAGACCGGCTTCCGCGATTGGTATCTCGACGAGGTCCGGAAAGGGTTCGAGGAGCGCGCCCCCGCCTTCTACGTCACCGCCCCGGTGCCCCCCTTCCGCGCCACGACCCGCTTCGACTGGGCCGTGGGCGGCGACTTCGCCGCCGCCATCGGCGTCGCCCACAAGGCGATGTCGCTCGTCTGAGCCCGTATCGGCGGGCCTCGCCGCTGCTCCGCTCCCCCCCGGAGGGCGGAGCTCCGCCTCCGCCGTGACTCAAACGTGGCATCGGCGTCCCGCCGATGTCCGTGCCGGAGGCGTCCCGCCTCCAGGCCAATTGCGGCCCCGACACCCTCGGACTACCCCAACGCCTCCTCCCCCATCGGCACCTCCCCATCCGGCGTGAACTGACGAATCACCTCAATCGTGCCGACGATCTCCCGATTGAACTCATCCAACCGCTCCGCCGGGATCCAGTACTCGCTATGCTCGCTACCGCCGACAACCTGCACCGGAAACTGCGAAAGGGATGCCGATCGCACCTCGAAGCGCGTGACGTACCCCACGTTCCCATTCGCAGCGTCCTTGGTATTCCAGTCCCGCGCAATCTGCACCGCATACGCCTCGTTCGTCACCGGATAGAAGATCGGCTGCTCCGGCAAGCGCGGCGGCCACTCCCTGAATCCACCCTCGCGCAACAAGTCGAGCTCCCTCTGCCCGACTGGCCGAAACAGCGTTGTCGTCGATCTCATCAGGTGAACTTCAACAAGCTTTCGGCCACCCGCAAGCGCTCAGCGCACCACCCCGCCCCCGGCCACCTCGAACCGCTCCGCGCCGGCCAGGAAACCCGCTTCGGCCCAGTCGAGCTGGGTCGTCGTGATCAGCTTCTGCGCGCTGCCCGGCAAATTTTCTAGCAAAGCATTGCGCCTACCCCGATCCAGCTCCCCGAAGATGTCGTCGATGAGCAGCAGCGGCGACTCCCCCTTCGCCGCCTCCAGGGCGCAGCGCTGCGCGAGCTTCAGCGCCAGCGCGATCGTGCGCTGTTGCCCCTCCGAGGCGAAGGTCGCCGCCGGCAGGGCGTTGACCGTCAGCTCCAGGTCGTCGCGGTGAGGCCCGACGCAGGTCTGGCGCCGGCGCGCGTCTTGATCGCGGCTCTGCTCGAACGCCGCAGCGAGATCCGCCCCGCCGCTGCGCGCGTAGCTCAGCCCCAAGGGTTCGTCGCGCCCGCTCACCGCCCGCTGCGCCTCCGCCGCCGGTCCGGCCAGCGCGCCGACCAGCTCCGCCCGCGCGCGGGCGATCACTTCGCCGTGTTCCACCAGCAGTTGCGTGTAGGCATCGATCTGGTCCCAGCGCGGCCGGGCGTCGCGCTTGAACAAGAAATTCCGCGCCCGCAGAGCCCGTCCATAGGCGCGCAGCGAGGCCCGGTAGGCGGGGTAGATCTGGGCCGCCGCGAAGTCGAGGTAGCGGCGGCGCCCGTCTCCGCCCGCGCGCACGAGCGCGAGGTCGTCGTTGCCCATCCACACGACCAGACCGGTCTGGCGCAGGTATTCGCCCTTCGTCTTGCAGGCCGCCCCATCGACCGCGCACCGCCGCCGCGATCCCTCGACCGAGTAGAGCAAACGCCGGTCCGCAAACTCGCCCTCGACCGAGAACCCCGAACCGCCCAACCGCGCCAGTTCCGCCACACCGCCCGCCCGCGGCGACTGCAGCCGCATCAGCACGCAAACCGCCTCGAGGATGCTCGTCTTCCCCTGGGCGTTCTCGCCGGCGAACAAGGCCACGCCCCCCTCGAGTCGAAACTCGAGCGACTCGAAACAGCGGAATTGGCGCAACTTCAACCGGCAAAGCACGCGCCACCCTGCCGCAGCCACCACGGTTTGCCAATCGACTCTCGGCGGCGGCGCGGCGCTCGAATCCCCTTGCGCGCACCAGCCACCCCGCCGAACCATACCGTTGCCTACCCCGCGCATGGAACCCGGTGAGAATCCGGGACAGTTGGCGCTGCGGTAACTGGATACGAACCACCGAGATGCCAATCCCGCCCCGGCGGGGTGAAGGCGGTGGCGAGGCCAAGCCAGGAGTCCGAATACTTGCAAGGGGTTGGAAACACAATAAAGCCGCGCTGCCCCCGCGACCAAAGGGGCCACCGCTTATGACACACCTACCCACCCTCGCGGGGCTGGTCGCCTTCTCCTTGCTGACAGCCCCGGGCGACTCCCGCGGCGCCCTCTTCGCCGCCGCCGTCGTCGACTACCAGCCCGGTTCGGGCGCGACCTTGACCTCCCCGGCCGCGGCCCTCGGCGCCCCCTACCCGATCGTCGGCGAGGGCAGCGGCTTCGACGCCCCGCTCACGCCCTTCAACCCGCCCTACGAAGCGACGCACCTCGCGCAGATCGGCGAGGGCGGCCACCTCACGCTGCGGCTGTCCCATTACACAACATCGATCGGCATCTTCGCCAACGCGGGGATCATCGACACCGATTGGCCGAACGGCATCGCCGGCGACCCGGTCGGCAGCTTCGGCATCGATGCCGTCCACCTCGCATTCAGCATGGACGGCTCCGTCTGGACCGACGCGCGGGAGATCAGCCTCGACTTGCCCTCCGCCTACTTCGGCGATGTCGCCGGGACCACCCCCGCCGACTTCGGCAAACCGCACGACCTCGGACTCGAGGATCTCGCCGGAAAAGACTTGGCCGGTATCCTCGCCGCGCTCGACGGCTCGGCCGGCGGCACGTGGCTGACCCCCGACTTGAGCGGCATCGGCGAGATCGGTTACCTCCGCTTCTCCCTCCCCGACGACGCCGACCCCGCCACCTCGCTCACCGTCGAGATCGACGCCGTCTCCATCGCGGACGGCACCGCCGGCGCCCCCGTCCCGGTGCCCGAGCCCGGCGCCCTGACCTTGCTCGCATCCGTCGGCGCGGCCGCCCTTGTGCGTCGCCGCCGCAAAGCCACGCCTGCCCGCGCCCCCACCATCGCGCTCGCGTCGGCGACCTGCGTCCTCGCCCCCCCGACCGCCCAAGCCGAAACCCTCCTCGCCGAGGACTTCGCCACCGACCCCGTCGCCGCCGGTCGCGCCGTCCTCACCGGCTCCCCCGACCGATTCGAGCACTCGCCGGGCGAACTTGTCGCTTCCTACGATTTGTTGAAACCCCACGCCCGCATCGCCCTCCCGCTCGCCCGCCCCCTGACCGAGGCCGACACCTTCACCGCGACCCTCGAGTTCACCCTCTCCGCGGTCGACTTTGACGACTTCAATCTCTGCCAGCTCAGCTTCGGCCTCGTCAACCAGTCCCACACCGGACCGCGCCGCACCGCCAGCCCCGGCGACTGCTGGGAATGCCTGACCGTCGATTACTTCCCCGGCGCCGCCTACCCGAGCTACACGCCGACCTTCGTGGCCCAACGCCCGCCGGGCGGCGGCGATGCCCTCACTTCCGCCCACCTCAAGTTCCCATCCGGAAGCGAGAGCCTCATCGACGACTTCGGCGAGATCGGCACCCTCCCCGAAGGCCTGCGCCTCCGCAGCACCCTGCACCACGACGCCCCCTCGCGGGCGGTCACCCTAACGCTGTCCGATGCCGCGGGCGGCACCCCTTTGACCATCAACTCCGGCGGCGGCGCCGACGGCGACCCCGGCACGGTGCAACTGCAGCTCGGCGCGGGGGACCGGTTCGAGCTCGACGCCTTCGCGCTGCTGCTGTGGGATCACTTCCAGGGCGGCAGCGCCACCCTCACCGCGCATTCCATCCACGTCGAAACGGCGGCCGCGCCGCCCGTCGACCTCCTCGCAGCCGCCTTCCCCGAAGGCCCGCCGGAACCGGTCTGGACCGGTGCGGCCCTCGAACTCACCTACCGCCGCGACCTCACCGAGAGCGGGTTCTCCGTCTCCGCCGAACATTCGCTATCGCTCGTCGACTGGTCGCCGGTCGAGCACAGCGTTCTGTCCGCGGGACCCGGCGACGAGATCCGCCGGGTCTCGGTCCCTTCCGGCTACCTCCGGCTCCGCGTGACCGAGCTGTGAAGCCACGCCTCCCAACACGCGAGAAGCGCCCGGGCCGGGGCTTCACGCTCGTCGAGCTTGTCGTCGGCCTGGCGATCGTCGCCGTCCTCGTCGCCGTCGCCGCCAGCGGCTACCGGCTGGTCGTCAGCAAAGCCCAAGGCGCGAAATGCGCCGCCGGGTTGCGCCAGCTGGGGGCCGCCCACCAGCTCTACATGGCGGATCACAACGGCCGCTTCGTCCCTTTCAAGCAGCGCACCCAAAACGGCACCGTCTGGTACTTCGGCCTCGAGACCGGCAGCGGTGGCCCGGAGGGCGAGCGCGACCTCGACCGCGATGCCGGACCGCTCGCCCCGTACCTCGGCGAGGTCGGCCTCATCGAGACCTGCCCCTCGTTCAACTACGGCTCCGCCCTCTACAAACCGAAGTTCAAGGGCGCGAGCTGGGGCTACGGATACAACTGGCGCCTCGGCGGCGGACCGTCCGGGCGCCATCCGAAACACATCACCGCCGTCCGTGACCTCGCCCGGATCGTCGTCTTCGGCGACTGCGCCCAAGCCAACACCTTCCAGAGCCCAGCGAGCCCCGAGAACCCGCTGCTCGAGGAGTTCTACATCGTCAACGAGACCTTCAAAACCGTGCACTTCCGCCACGGCCGCCGCGCCAATTTCCTGTTCGCCGACGGCCACATCGACGCCCTGCCGATGGCGCCCGGCACCGGAGACCCCCGCCTTCCCGGCGAACAACTGGGCCTCCTCGCCCCGGAGGGCGACCTGCGATATTTGGAAAGCCCGCGCTGAGCGCGCACCTGCCTCGATGCTTCCGCGCCCCCGGCAAGCGTTCAAAATCAACGCTTCTCTCCGGCAGCTTTCCCGATAAGGTGGGGTTACGGAACCGTTCAGGAAGATGCCCCGCCCCCACCTCCCCCTCGCCATCGTTCTCCTCCTCCCGCCCGCCACCGCCGCCCGTGCAGAAGCCCCGCCGGCGGGCTCGGAGTTTGAGCGACTCAACGCCAGCTCCGGCAACCTGATCACGGTCGCCGGCACCGGCACGGTCGATGACACCAACGCGTGGATCCCCGCGTTCGAGGGCGCCGACCCGACCGCGGTCGAACTCTCCAACCCCCACATGACGATGGCCGACGCGCTGGGCCGCATCTACATCGCCGACAAGGAGTCCCATTCCGTGCTCCGCCTGTCGGCCGACCGATCCATCCTCACCACCGTCGCCGGAACCCACAGCCCCGGCAATGGCGGGGACGCCGAAGCCTACGCAACCAGCGTCGCGCTCTCCAACCCCAACGGCCTCTACACCCTCCCCGACGGGACCACCTACATCCTCGACCTCGACAACCGGAAGATCCGCCGCCTCGACCCCTCATCCGGGACGCTGCGCACCGTCCTCACCGACCCCGGCGGCTTCGGGGCTGGCCGCGGGCTGTGGGTGAGCCAGGATGAATCCCGCATCTACTACAACGGCGCGCTCGGTGCCGGCTCGAGCCAGAGCGTTCAGACCTGGACCCCCGAAGCGGGCATCCAAACCTTCACTTCCCTCCCCGGCGACCTGGGCAACCTGACGGTCGACCCCGGCGGTCACCTCGTCGTCACCTCGCGCGCCCAGCACCGCGTCTACCGGGTCTCGCTCGACGGCACCACGTTCACGACCATCGCCGGCAACGGCACCACCGCCCGCGCGGTCTCCGGGCAACCCGCATTGGCCACCGGCATGGAGCGCGTCCGCGGCATCGCCTTCCGCCCAGACGGCTCCTATTTCCTGTGCTCGCAGAAGGGCGGCGACGTCCTGTTCGTCGACACCGCGGGAATCGCCCACGTCTACCTGACGGGCGCCGCCAACGGCAACAACCGGAACGGCGACGGCTCGCCACCGGACGCCCCGGGCGGCCCGAAGATCTCCGAGCCGCGCGCCGTCTCGCTCGCCCCGGACGGAACGCTCCTCATCACCACCAACGACAACGGGTTCGTGCGCGCCGTGCCCAGCCTCTGCCCCCCCGCGCCCCCCACCTCGCTCACGCTGACCCGCTCGCAGGACACGCTCACCCTCTCGTTCCCGCCCGCCGGCGACACGCCCTACATCCTCGAGACCTCGCCCGATCTCAACGGAGACTGGAGCCCGCTCGGCTTCACGGTCGACGGCACCGCCGATCTCCCCGCCGACGGCCGGGGCGGTTACTTCCGCGTCCGCGCGCCGCGCTGGCAGCCGTGACCGCCGCCCTACTCTTCGCGCACCCGATAGAGCAGCACCGGCGCCCCGACCGGCGCCGGCCCCACCGCATAGCGCGTCGTCAACCCGCCGGAGTCGATGCCATCCTCCACCTCGGTCCAACCGAGCGCTTCGGTGAACTGCTCGACCACATAGAATTCGCCGAAGCCCGATTCCCACTCGAACAGGAGTTCGGCCCCCGCCGACCGCACCTCGACCCCCGTGATCCGCGGCGGCCGCGTGTAGCGCCCCACGGTGAAG
>JAUIGD010000144.1 GCA_030430255.1 Verrucomicrobiia bacterium | reverse complement strand
ACCGACGGCGATACCCTCGACGACGCGACGGAGGTCAACGTCACGATGACGGACCCCTTCTCCGCCGACACCGACTTCGACCTCCTGGGCGATGCCGAGGAGGTGAATGTGACGATGACCGACCCGCTGCTCCTCGACCCCGATGGCGACGGCTACTCCGACCGCGTCGAGGTGATGGAGGGGACGGACCCGCACGATGCGGGCGACTTCCCAGCCCTGCGCACGACCGTCGGGAACTTCGCCGGCGGCGACCTCACCGACGGCCTCGACCTCGATGGCGACATCGTCTACGCCGTGAACTTCTCCTCCGACGGGGCGGCCGGCACCGCCCGGGACGCGACCTTCACCGACTCGTTCGCGCCGGGGGTGACGATCGTCGCCGAGAACGACATCGCGGCCTGGTCACCGGTCGAGACGGGGACGTCGGCGAACGATGACGTGCTCGATTTCGTCCTGCGCGGAATCCGTTGGAGCGCCCTCGACGGCACCGAGCCGGACTCGGTCGACATCAGCCTCGCCGATCTCGTGCCCGGGGAGCGCTACAAGTTGCAGCTCCTGTTCAACGAGGGCTGCTGCCCGGCCCGCGGCTACGATGTGCTCATCGGCGGCGAACTCGCGGTCGACGAGTTCAACCCCAGCATCGCCGAGGGCGGACTGTTGGCGAACACGGCGGCGGTGATCGTCCATGACTTCGTCGCCACCACCGCGACCTTGGAGATCAGTCTCCAGGGCGCCGGCACCACCACCCCGGAGTTCACCGACAGGAACGCCATCATCAGCGGGTTGACGCTGGAGCGGCTCGGCGGCGGCCAGCCCTTCGCGATCAACGCGGTCTCCCGCGCCGTCGATGCGGTGACCTTCACCTTCTCCAGCGTCCCCGGGAAAATCTACGCGGTCGAGTACAAGGCCGACCTCGGCCAAGCGCTGTGGGAGGAACTCGACGACAGCGTCTCCGCGACCGGCACCGAGACCACCTACACCGACACCGACGCCGCCCGCCTCGCCTTGCCCATGGGATTCTATCGCGCGGTCGACTATTCACCGTAGCCGCGCCCGGGATCTTCATGCCGCCGGGGGGGCGCCCCGGCCGCAGGGGGCGTCATTCGCTCCAGGCTTTGATGACTTCCCGCTTCTCGACCGGGTACCAGGCGTCGATCTTGCCGACCAGGCGGGCGACCACATCGGGGTGGTCTTTGGCCAGATTCGTCGTTTCGGCCGGGTCCGCGAGCAGGTCGAACAGCTGTGGCCGCCGCTCGGTGCGCGGGTGCGTGCTCGCATAGGCGGCGACCTCGCCGTCGTAGGTGAGCAACAGCTTCCATCTGCCCTCGATGCACCAGCGGTAGAGCAGCGACGCCTCGGGGTCGTCGATGTCGGCGATGTCGTGGGCGAAGCCTTCGCCGAAGATCGTGTCGCGCGGGATCGCCCCGCCAGATTTGAGGTGGGGCAACAGATTCAATCCCGGCAGCCCCTCGGGCGTGCGCGCGCCGGCGGCGGCGAGGACCGTCGGCACGATATCGAGGCTCGTCGCCAGCTCGGGGCGCTCGCCGGCGGGGATGACGTCGGGCCAACGGTAGAGGATCGGGGTGCGCACCCCGCCCTCGTAGGGGGTCTGCTTCGACCGCGGCGCATAGCCGTTCGCCTTGGGGTCCTGGATCCAGCCGTTGTCGGTGACATAGACGACGAGGGTGTTCTCGGCGTCGACCAGCTCGAGCAACTCGCCGCAGGTCTGGTCGAACCACTCGCACATGGCGTAGTATTTGGCGATGGGAGCCGGGCGGCCGGGCTGCAGGTACTTGGCGAGGAGCTTCGGTGGCGGGTTGTGCGGCGTGTGCGGTAGGAAGGGGGCGTACCAGAGGAAGTAAGGTTTCCCCTCCGCTTCCGCGTGCTCGATGAACTCGGCCACGGGAGCCAAGCCCTCGCGGCCGATCTTCAGCCCGTCGTCGCCGTGGCGGCCGCCCTTCCCGGGAAACCCGCGCGTCATGCCGTGGCTGAACCCGGCGTGTTGATAGGAACCCTCCCAGTGCTTGCCGCTCTGGTGGCTCAGGTAGCCCCGTTCAGCGAGCAGTTCGGGCAGGGTATCCCACCCGTCCAACTTGGCGATCAGCGCGGCGCGCTGTTCGTTGTAGGCGGGCGAGCCGCGCTCGGTGCGCTTTCGCGAAGGGTCGTTGCCGGTGACGCCGTGCTGATGGGCGTAGCGGCCCGTGAGCAGCGTGACCAGCGACGGGCGGCAGAGCGCGGTCGGCACGTAGCCGCGTCTGAAGACCGCGCTCCCGGACGCCAGCGCGTCGAGGTGGGGCGTGGCGATGTCCGGGTGCCCCATGAAGCCATAGTCGTTCCAGGCTTGGTCGTCGGAGATGATGAGGACGATGTTCGGGGGCTCGGCGGAGCGGGCGGTCGATGCGAGCGCGAGCAGCGCGGCGGCGAGGGCGGTGAGGGGGCGGGTCATGGGAGACCCCTATCCCCGTTCGCCGCCTTCCGCCACCTCCCGGAACAGCCCGGTCGCGACCGCCGCGCCCGCCAGCCCGCCGAGCACCGGCGCGACCACGTAGACGGTCAGCCAGGCGATGCCGTTGTGGGCGAAGGGGAGCGCCCCCCAGCCGGCGAGCGCCGAGAATGCGCGCGGGGCGAGGTCCCGGGCGGGGTTGAAGCCGCCCTGGCTGAGCGGCGCGAAGACGCAGATCAGCGCGGTCAGGGTCAGGCCGACCGCCGGCGGCACGAGGGCGCCCGGGCCGGAGGGGTTGCCCTTCGCGGTGAAGCCGAACACGGCAAGCGCCAAGAGCGCGGTGCCGAGGAACTCGGCGAGGAAGGCCGTCCCGTGCGCCACGGGCTCCGCGAAGTACTCGCCGTAGCACTTCGCCGTCGCCACGCTCTCCGGCGCGCCGCGGGTGATGTGGCGCGATTCCTCAAAGGCCGCGAGGCCGCCGTCGAACAGCAGCGACACGCAGCACGCGGCGAGGAAGGCGCCGGCGAACTGGGCGGCCACGTAGCCGGGGACCCGGCGCATGGGGAACCCGCGGAAGGCGGCGGAGGCGAGCGTGATCGCGGGGTTGAGGTGCGCCCCGCTGCCCGCCGCCGAAAGGTAGATGCCGACCGTCACGGCCCCGCCCCAGACGGCGGCGATCTGGAACAGCCCGGCCGGCGCGTCGTAGGCGACCGAGGTGGCGACGGCCCCGGTGCCGAGGAAGACCAGGACGAAGGTCCCTAACAGTTCGCTGGCAAACCAACGCGGCAAGGTCGGAGACGGTCAGGGGTTGCCCGCGGAGCCCTCGCGGAACCCGGCGGCGTAGGCTTCGAAGACCAGCTTGATCTGGTCGCGCACGCGGCGGAACTCGGCGAGCACCTCCCCGTCGTCCCCCGTCGCATGCGCGGGGTCGTCGAAGCCCCAATGGTGGCGGTTGAGCTGGCCGGGGAAGGTGGGGCAGGCCTGGTCGGCGTTGCCGCAGACGGTGATCACCGTCGTCACCTCGCGGTCGAGGAAGGTGTCCATGTGCTTCGATTCGTGGCCGGAGATGTCGATGCCGATCTCCCCCAGCGCGGCGATCGCCTTCGGGTGGACGTAGCCGGCCGGGTCCGAGCCCGCGCTGGCGACGTCGAACAGGTCGCCCCCCGCCGCGCGCAGGATGCCTTCGGCCATGTGGCTCCGGCAGGAGTTTCCGGTACAGAGGATGAGGACGAGGGGCTTGGGCATGGGTGGTGGATCGGTGTTCGTCCGGGTGGGCGGTGGCTCAGCAGCAGGCCGCCGCAGAAGTGTCGGTCCGTTTCAGCCGCTTGAGGTCGGCGCGGAAAACGGGTTGGTCGAGCCGCAGGTCCTGCAGGCAACGGAGGTTCTCGTCGAGCAGCCGGCCGGGCTTGGTGGGGAGCTGGTAGACGACCCACTGGCCCTTCCGCCGGGAGCGGACGAGGCCGGCGTCCCTGAGGTAGGCCAGGTGCTTGGACACCTTCACCTGCGGGAGATCGAGCGCGGATTGCAGGTGGCAGACGCAGAGCGGACCGGCCTTGAGCAAGTTCAGGATACGCAGCCGCGTCAGATCGCACAGGCAGCGATAGATCTGGCAGACGTCGTCGGGGCTCACGCCCTTATATTCCATCGCAGGGATATACTGTCAATGGAATATCATGCGCTCCGCTGAGATGGCTTGCGCTTGCGCTCCGCATGCGGCTCGCGCAGGGTTCCGGACCGTGACCCGTCCCCGCATCCGCCGCCGCCGTCCCGCCCGCCACCCCGGCCGGCGGAGCCCGCCTCGGAGGAGGCTGCCGCGCGCCCTCTTTGCGGCGGCCGCCTTGCTCGCCCCGGCGGCAACGGCCCACGGCCGCCCGCCGAACATCCTCCTGATCCTCGCCGACGACCTCGGCTACGGGGATGTCGGCTGCTTCAACCCGGAGGCGAAGGTGGCGACGCCGAACCTCGACCGGCTGGCGGCCGAGGGGATGAAGTTCACCGACGCCCACAGCCCGTCGACGGTCTGCACGCCGACGCGCTACTCGATCTTGACCGGGCGGATGGCCTTCCGGCACGGCCTGCGTGGCGTGTTCACCGGCGCCGGCGGCCCGAACATGATCGAGGAGGGGCGCCCGACGATCGCCGGGGTGCTCAAAGGCGCCGGCTACCGGACCGCGCTGATCGGCAAGTGGCACGTGGGCCTGACCTTCCTCGACCAGCGGGGCGAGCCGATCGCGCAGAACGGCCTGGAGGCGGTGCGGCGCATCGATTTCTCCAGGCCGATCCCCGACGCGCCGGTGCACCGCGGCTTCGACGCGTTTTTCGGAACCGCCTGCTGCCCGACCACCGACTGGCTCTACGCCTTCATCGATGGCGACCGCGTGCCCGTCCCGCCGGCTGGGCAGGTCGACAAGGCGGGGCTCCCGACCCATCCCTACTCGCGCGACTGCCGGCCCGGCCTGATCGCGCCCGACTTCGACCTGCAGGAGGTCGATGAGGTGTTCCTGCGCAAGAGCCTCGACTTCCTCGATGCACACGCGGCGGGGCGCCGGGACCAACCCTTCTTCCTCTTCCACTCGACCCAGGCCGTCCACCTCCCGTCGTTCGCTGGCGAGCGTTTCCGGGGCGCGACCGAGGCCGGGCCACACGGGGACTTCATCGCCCAGCTCGACGCCACCGTCGGCGAGCTGATGGCGGCGCTGGAGAGGCACGGGTTCGCCGACGAGACGCTGGTGTTCTTCACCTCCGACAACGGGCCGGAGATCGCCTCGGTGGTGAATATGAGGGAGGACTACCAACACGACGGAGCGAACCCGTGGCGCGGCATCAAGCGCGACCAGTGGGAGGGCGGCCACCGCGTGCCGACGCTCGCCCGCTGGCCGGGCGCGGTCGCGCCGGGCTCCGAATGCGCGCAGCCGCTCTGCCTGACCGATCTGTTCGCGACCTTCGCCGCCGCGGCGGGCGCCGGGGCGCCGGCGGGCGGCGGCGAGGACAGCTTCGACTTCCTCCCCGTCCTGCTCGGCGAGGCCAAGGGCCACGCCGTCCGCCCGTTCGTCCTCCACCAGACCTGGACGAACCAGCTGGCGATCCGGGCCGGCGATTGGAAATACCTCGACCACCGGGGCTCCGGCGGCAACCGCTACGACCGTCCGCCGCTCGAGCGGTTCGCGATCGACGACGGCTCCGGCGATGCCGGGGCGCAGCTCTACAACCTCCGGGCGGACCCCGGCGAGACCCGCAACCTGATCCGCGAGCACCCCGCGGTCGCCGCCGCGCTCAAGGCGCAGCTCGACGCGACCGTGGAGTCGGGCCGCAGCCGCTGACCGGCCGCCGCGGCCACCCCCGGGCAAAATCGCGCCGCCCCGCGTTTTCCGAGCCTTGACTATGCCTCCGCCTACGGGGATATGGAGGGCTGCCCGAGAGGGCGCAAGGCACACACGATGAGCGAACGCAGAGTAGTCATCACCGGAGTCGGGGTCCTCAGCCCGGTCGGCAACGACCTGGACACCTTTTGGGGTTCCCTGACGTCCGGCGTCAGCGGCATCCGCCGTATCGAGGGCATCGACCCCTCGGCCTTCGCCTGCCAGATCGGCGGTGAGGTGCGTGATTTCAACCCCGCCGCCTTCTACAACAACCCCAAGGACGCGCGGCGCACGGACCGTTACGGGCAGCTGGCCATGGCCGCCGCGAAGATGGCCTACGCCGACAGCGGCATGGAGGGCTTCGGGTTCGACCCCTACCGATTCGGCTGCATGGTCGGCAGCGGCATCGGCGGGCTCACCACGCTGGAGGCCCAGCACCAGATTTACCTCGAGCGCGGGCCCGGCCGGGTGTCCCCCTTCATCATCCCGATGATGATCCCGAACATCGCCAGCGGGCTCATCTCGATGGAGTATGGCCTCTCCGGCCCCAACATGGTCATCGTCACCGCCTGCGCGACCGCCAACAACAACATCGGCGAGGCCTGGCGGATGATTAAGTTCGGCGATGCGGACGCCTTCATCGCCGGTGGCGCCGAGGCCTCGATGTCCGCCATGGGGCTCGCGGGCTTCGCGTCCATGAAGGCGCTCAGCACCCGCAATGACGAACCCGAGCGCGCCTCGCGCCCGTTCGACAAAGACCGCGACGGCTTCGTGATGGGCGAGGGCGCCGGGGTGGTCGTGATCGAGGAACTGGAACATGCCAAGCGCCGCGGCGCGCGCATCTACTGCGAACTGGCCGGCTACGGCGTCTCGGCCGACGCCTACCACATGACCTCCCCACACCCCGAAGGCGAGGGCGCCAGCAAGTGCATGGACCTCGCCATGCGCCACGCCAAGGTCGACCCGGCCGACATCGATTACGTCAACGCCCACGGGACCTCGACGGGCCTGGGCGACGTCTGTGAGACGAAGGCGATCAAGCGCAGCTTCGGCGCCTACGCGAAGGACGGGCTCGTCGTCAGCTCGACCAAATCGATGACCGGCCACCTGCTCGGGGCGGCGGGGGGCATCGAGCTGGCCGCCTGCATCAAGGCCATCGAG
Organism: Verrucomicrobiia bacterium; assembly: GCA_030430255.1. Classification (GTDB taxonomy): domain Bacteria; phylum Verrucomicrobiota; class Verrucomicrobiia; order Verrucomicrobiales; family DEV007; genus JAUIGD01. The sequence goes on along the minus strand of JAUIGD010000144.1, from coordinate 6,763 downwards.
ACCGGAGTCGTCCCGCCCACGATCAACCTCGACGACCCCGACCCCGAGTGCGACCTCGACTACGTGCCGCACGAGGCGCGGGAGATGAAGGTCGACATCGCTCTGAGCAACAGCTTCGGCTTCGGCGGGCACAACGCCACGCTGGTCGTGAAGCGCTTCGGGTAGCGCGGGGGGAGGGCCGATCGGCCCTCGACGGTCATGGGCGCAGCGGGCTATGCTCCGCAGATGAATTCGATCGCCTTCGGCCTCGCCGCCCTCCTCAGCCTCCCCTTCATCCCGGTCGCCGCCCCCGCGGCGGAGACCGCCCCGCTCTGGCCGGAAGGCGAGGGGGGCGAGGGCGCCTCCGCGGTCACTTTGACGCTCCACCGGCCCGCCGAGGGTGAGGCGAATGGCTGCGCCGTGGTGATCTGCCCCGGTGGCGGCTACGGGATGTGTGTGATGAGCTACGAGGGGAACGAGGTGGGGGAGTGGTTCGCCGCGCGCGGCGTCACGGCTTTCGTGCTCAAGTACCGGGTCGCCCCCCACCGGCACCCGCTGCCGGGGGATGACGTCCGCGAGGCGGTCCGCCACGTGCGCGCCGGGGCGGAGGGGTACGGGGTCGACCCGGCGCGGATCGGGGTGATGGGGTTCTCCGCCGGGGGGCACCTCGCGGCGACCGCCGCGACGATGTTCGAAACGGATGCGCAGCGGCCCGACTTCTCGATCTTGGCCTATCCCGTCATCTCGATGCGCGAGGGCGTCACCCACGCCGGTTCGCGCCGGAACCTGCTCGGCGACCCGGCGCCCGAAGCGCTCGTCGCGGCGCTGTCCGCCGACGAGCGGGTCACCCCCCGCACGCCGCCCGCCTTCGTCTTTCAAACCGATGGAGACAAAGCGGTGCCGGCCGAGAACGCGTTGCGCTACGTCGCCGCCCTCCGCCGAGCGGGCGTCGCCTGCGAGTTCCACCTGTTCCAGGAGGGCGGCCACGGGGTCGGGTTGGGGCGCCACGAGGGGTCGGCCAAATGGCCCGGCCTGCTCGAGGACTGGCTGCGCCGCGGAGGATTTCTCGGCGGTGCCGGATGAGCGCCGCGGCCCGCGGCGCGCGGACCGACTCGGGAGGGCGCCCCGTTTCCGGTGGCGCCGCGCCCTCTTCTCCGGAGAGGGCGGCTGTCGCGGGTTCCAAAAAAGGTTTGCCCGGCCCGGGCGCGCCGATAGGCTCGCGGACGCCGCCCCGCTGTCCCGCGAATGCGCGAGTACTTCCTAAGACGCCTCCTGCTCATCCCCCCGACCTTGTTGGGGGTGACCTTCATCGTCTTCCTGATCACCCGCGCCGCCCCCGGAGGGCCGATGGAGCGGGCGATGATGGAGGCGCAGATGGCGAGCGAGGGTGGCGGCTCGAGCGGGACGGCGCAGATGGGCGGCGGCGCCGAAGAGGAGCAGATCGAGGAGAACGAGGAGGAGTACGGCTACGACAAGCGGGCGCCTATCGCCTACCTCGGCTGGCTCGGGGTGATCCCGCGCGAACGCCTGCTGAGCAAGGCGGACTTCCGCGCCGCGGGCAAGGACAAGGTCGGCGCGGCCGTCGTCACCGACCCCGACAACGAGGTGGTGGTGGTGCTCAAAGGCAGCGGGCGCGAGGCGAAGGTGGTGCGCGAGGGCGAGGGGATCGTGTCGGCGACCTACGTCGATTCCGGCGCGCCGATCGCCGATGACGGCTGGAAGGTGCGCGTGGAGACGATCGCCGACCGCAAGGAGCGCTGGGCGCGGCGCAACGGGGCCGCGGTCGACGACGCTCCGGAGAACTACTCAGACCGCGCGGTCGCTTTCAAGACCCGGTTCTCCGGCCTGTTGCAGGGCGACCTCGGGCGCTCGCGCAGCTTCGGGGACCCGGTCTGGTCGCTGATCAAGGACCGCATGCCGGTGGCGCTCTACTTCGGGTTGCTCACGGCGCTGATCACCTACGGCGTCTGCCTGCCGCTGGGGGTGATCAAGGCGATCAAGCACCGCACCGCCGCGGACAACCTCACCTCGATCCTGATCTTCGTCGGCTACGCCATCCCCGGCTTCGCGCTCGGGGCCATCCTGCTGGTCTACCTCGGATCGCGGGCGATGCTGTTCCCGATGTTCGGGCTCACCAGCCCGGGCTTCGACGAGCTCACCCTGGGCGGCAAGATCCTCGATCTCGCCCACCACACGGTGCTCCCTTTGATCTGCTACGTGATCGGCAGCTTCGCGTGGTTGACGATGCTGATGAAGAACAACCTGATGGACAACCTGGCCGCCGACTACGTGCGCACGGCGGTGGCGAAAGGGTCCAGTTTCCGCGTCGCGGTGTTCCGCCACGCCTTCCGCAACAGCATCATCCCCATCGCCACCACCCTCGGGCAGCTGGTGACGCTGCTCGTCGGCGGCAGCATCCTCATCGAGACGGTGTTCGACATCCAGGGCTTCGGGCTCCTCCAATACCAGGCGCTGCTCTCGCGGGACATCACCGTCATCATGGGCACCCTGACCATCGGCGCGGCGCTGCTGATGCTGGGCAACATCCTCTCCGACATCATCGTCGCGCTGGTCGACCCGCGCGTGAAGTTCAACTAGCGCGGCCCCCATGTTGAAACCCTTCGCCTGGCTCCTGGTCGCCGGCGCCGTCCTCGGCGGGGCCGGCGAGCTGTTGGCGCTGGAGTTCCCGACCGCCCGCTTCCCGTTCACCCTGAGCCGCGAGATCGGCTGGATGCATTCCGGTGAAGGCGACGGGGTGTTCCCGTGGTTCGGCTGGGCGGTCGCCGCCGCGTGGCTCGTGATCGGGGTCTCCCTCCTGCTGCGCTTCCGCAGAGGGATCCAGTTCAAACCCATCACCCAGCGCCGGATCCAGCGCTTCAAGTCGATCCGCCGCGGCTACGTTTCCCTGCTGATCATCCTCGGCCTCGGCGCGCTGGCGGCGCTCGACCACCTGCTCGTCGGCAGCGAGGCGCTGATCGTCTCCAAGGACGGCAGGTGGAGCTTCCCCGCCTTCACGCGCCAGGTCGAGAAGGGCGAGGACTTCGGCGTCGAGGGCGACCTCGCCAAGGCGCCGGCCCAGTACCGCGACCTGAGGGCCGACCTGAGAGCGAGCGGCGACGGCTGGGTGTTGATGCCGCTGATCCCCTACGCGCCCACCGGCGATACCGTCACCGCGGTGGCCACCACGCTGGAGGAGCGCGACGGCGTCCTCTACGATGGCGGCAGACCCTTCTCGGGGCTGGCCGCCAAGGTCTACGACCTGCGCAAGCCGGAGCGCATGCACCTGCGCTACCGCTATCGCGACGGGCTCAAGGACGGGCCTGTGGACGGCTGGACGCCCGAGGCCGAGCGGGTCTACGGCGCCGAATACCGCGCGGGCGAAGCCCTGCCCGACCGGGAGTTCTGGGCGGGAGAGGGGGACCTCGCCGGCTTCCTCGCCACGGGTTCGAGCGACTTGGTCGAGGTCCATTTCCCGGCCTCGCCGCCGAATTTCGTCCCCGGGAGCGTCCACCTGCTGGGCACGAACTCGAGCGGCTCGGACGTCCTCGCCTACCTCTTCGGCGGCCTGCAGGTGAATTTCAAAGCGGCGCTCGTCTACATCCCGGTCGTCTATCTGCTCGGGATCTCGATCGGCCTTCTGATGGGGTTCTTCGGCGGCACCTTCGACCTGGTCGCGCAACGCCTGATCGAGGTGCTCTCGAACATCCCCTTCCTGTTCGTCGTCATGATCATCAGCAGCTCGGTGCCCGAGAAGCTCAAGGAGACGGCGGGCCTGTGGATCATCCTCGGCATCCTGCTGATGTTCGGCTGGATGGGGATGACCTACCTGATGCGCACCTCGGCGCTGAAGGAGAAACAGCGCGACTACATCGCCGCCTCGCGGGTCATCGGCGCCTCGACGCCGCGCATCCTGTTCCGCCACCTGCTGCCGAACTCGGTGGCGATCATCGTCACGCTGGTGCCCTTTTCGGTGTCGAGCTTGATCCTCGCGCTGACCTCGCTCGACTACCTCGGATTCGGCCTGCCGGCCAAATATGCGACCTGGGGGCAGCTCCTGCGCGACGGGTTGCAGAACCTCTCCGCGCCCTGGCTGGTGACCTCCGCCTTCGTCGCGCTGACCTCGCTGCTCATCCTCATCACCTTCGTCGGCGAGGCGGTCCGCGAGGCCTTCGACCCGAAGAAATTCAGCTACTACCGTTGATGACCTTTCCGAAGCCGCCCCGCCCGCCCGCCGCTGCCGCGGCTGCCATCGCCGCCGCCGCGGCGCTCGCCGGCTGCGGGGGCGGCGGGGGCGACCCCGTTGGGGGCGCGGACTTCGACGCTTGGTACCCCCAGTACAACCGCTACATCACGAACTGGCTCAACGAGGAGAGGGGGAAGACGCAGAAGCTGTTGGACGAAGCGGACGCCAAGATCGCCGAGGCGGCCGACCCCGAGGTGGAGGCGAACCTCCGACTCGGGCGCGACGAGCACGTGCGCACGTTGGAGCAGCTCGAAGCCCGGCTCGCGCGCGGCGACTACTTCCAGTTCAAGACCGAGGCCGACCTGCCCGGCGGCCTGGTCTGGGAGGACGGCTCCGACCAGCCGGAGGTCGGCGACCCGGCCTGCAAGAAGGGGGGCGCCTTCCGCTACTATATCCCGTCCTTCCCCCCGACCATCCGCCCGTTCGGGCCCGAGGCGAACAACTCCTTCCGCGGCGAACTCTACGACAACATCGAGATCGCGCTCATCGACCTCCACCCCGAGACCGGCGCGATCATCCCGGGCGTGGCGGAGGAGTGGGCGCGCGACCCAGACGGCAAGACCGTCTATTTCCGCCTCGACCCCGACGCCGCCTACAACGACGGCGTGAAGGTCGAGGTCATCGACTTCCTCTGGTGGGTCTACATCCGCGCCTCGGACAACGTCAGCGCCCCTTGGCACAAGCAGTACCTCCGCGAGCAGTTCGCCGGCTTCACCCTCTACGGCGACGAGGTGATCGGCGTCACCCTGCCCGTCGCCAAAGTGAAGCTGCCGTACTACTGCGGCATCTACCCGGCGGCGAAACACTTCTACGCCGACTACGGCCCCGATTACGAGGAGCGCTACCAGTGGCGGGTGCCGCCGACGACCGCCGCCTACACCGTCGCCGAGGGTGGGCTGGTCAAAGGCGCGTCGATCACCCTGAGCCGCGACGAGGACTGGTGGGCGAAGGACAAGAAGTTCTGGCGCTACCGCTTCAACGCCGACCGCCTCGTCTACAGCGTGGTGCGCGATTCGTCGAAAGCCTGGGAGCTGTTCCGCGCCGGGCAGCTCGACTACTTCCCCGTCACGCTGCCCGAATACTGGTACGAGAAATCGGAGATGCCGCCCGTCTTCGACGGCTATGTGGAGCGCTACACCTGGTACAACCAATACCCCCGCGTGCCGTGGTCGCTCTACCTCAACACCGCCAAACCCCCGCTCGACGAACTCGACGTGCGCCTCGGCATCAACCACGCGATCAACTGGCAGAAGGTGATCGATGTGGTCTTCCGCGGCGATGCCGAGCGGCTGCCCTCCTGGGTCAAAGGCTATGGCGCCCCCGACAGCCCCGACGTCGTGCCGAGGCCGTTCTCCATCGCCAAGGCGCGCGAGCACTTCGCGGCGGCCGGTTTCGACAAGGAGGGTGCCGACGGCATCCTCGTGCATGCCGACGGGCGCCGCATGGAGGTCATCCTGAGCTACGGGACCCACCCCGTGCGCGAGAAGATGATGGCGATCATCAAGGAGGAGGCCCGCAAGGCGGGGCTCGACGTCATCCTCGATAGCACCGACCCGATGCAGGCCTTCCTCAAGGCGACCAAGAAGGAGCACCAGATGGCCTTCATGGGTTGGGGGTTCCAGCCGCCCTACCCGCGCTTCTACGAGTACTTCCATTCCAGCAACGCCTACGACGAGCAGGGCAACATCAAGGTCGACACCAACAACATCTTCTCCTTCCGCGACGAGCGGATGGACAAGCTCGCCCTGTCCTTCCGCTTCGCCACCGACGAGGACGAGCTGGTGCGCCTTTCGCACGAGATGCAGCGCATCATCCACGACTCCGGCGTCTACATCCCCGGCTACATGACCGAGTTCGCGCGCGTCGCCACCTGGCGCTGGGTGCGCTGGCCGGACTGCGAGTTCACCGAGTTCGCACCGCCGATGAAGTACATCCCGATGGAGAGCTACGTCTATTGGATCGACGAGGACATCAAGGCCGAGACCGAGGCCGCGATGCGGGCGGGGGAGACCTTCCCCGAGGTGCAGGCCGTCAAACAGCGTTACCGGACGACGGGCGTGACGGCGGCGGCGGCGCCGGAGAAAGGGGGCGGAGAGTGAGCGGGCGCCTGCTGGAGATCGCCGGTCTGGAGACCGGGTTCCACACGGACTCGGGGCTGGTTCGCGCCGTCGATGGCGTGAGCTTCGAGCTGGACAAGGGGGAGACCCTCGGCGTCGTCGGCGAGTCGGGCTGCGGCAAGACGGTCACCGCGATGTCGGTCGTCGACCTCCTGCCCAAGCCGGCCGGCGAGATCCTGTCGGGCAGCATCAAGCTGAAGGGCGAGGAGCTCGTCGGCGCGCGCCACAAGACGATGTACCGCGTCCGCGGCGGCGAGGTCGGCGTGATCTTCCAGGAGCCGATGGCGGCGCTCAACCCCGTGCACCGCGCCGGGCGACAGATCATCGAGGCGCTGAACCTGCACGAGAAGATGGAGGCCCGGGCGGCGGCGGCCAAGGCGGTCGAACTGTTGGAGGCGGTCGGCATCCCGGCGCCGGAGCGGCG
>JAUIGD010000143.1 GCA_030430255.1 Verrucomicrobiia bacterium | reverse complement strand
GGCGAAGGGCGATGGCTCGGCGGCCGGTGCAGCGGTGGGAGGCGTCCCTCCAGTGGGGTTCGGTGCGAAGGCTTCGCCCGGGGTCGGAGCGATCACCGTGGGGCTTGAAGGGGCTGCTTCCACCGGCTGCTGGAACGGGTTGTCCGCCGGGCGGGGAAGGTCTTCCCGCACAGCGCCTTCTTCGATCGGTTGGCCAAACGGATTTCCGTTGCCGCCAGCGGCGGGGGTGGCGGACGACGGGATCTCGAACGGTGAGCTCGCCGGAGCGGACGGTGCCGTGCCCGGATCCGACGCGGACGCGAAAGGTGAAGCGGCCTCCTCCTCCGCACCACTGGGCGACAGGGGGGCGAACCCAGCGCCTCCCCGCGCTGGCTCGGGCGATCTCGCGAGGTCCGCACCGATGTCCCCTCCGGGAACCGATTCCAACGGGGCGAACGGCTTTGCGGCCGCAGATGGATCCGAGGCTGCGCTCCCCAACGGCGGCGGCTCGGCCTTTGCCTCGGCAGGTTGGCTCTCGAACTGGGTGTCGAACGGCGACATGCTCGCGTGGGGAACGAATGGCGCCTCCTCCTCCGGCAGCTCCGGCGTCTTCGCCACCGGTGACGCGGACTCCCGCGCGCGCGGCGGCGCCGACGATCGCGCCCCGGGGAGATCGGGCGGCCCTTCGGGAAAGGCGGCCTCAAACGGGTTGGGCGGCTGTGCCGGGGCTCCCGCGCCCGCGGGGCCGGCGGGTTCGCCGAGCAACTCCCGCACCTCTTCGAGGGGGAGTTCGACATCCACGTTCGGATCAGCGTGAACAAAGCCACGCTTGAACTCGTCGGCCACCCCTTCGACGACGACGGACAGCTTGATCTTGGCGGACCCGGCGCTCAGCCCCTCCCTGACCGCGGCGGCGGGCAGCCGGGTCGTCACATCGATGGGAACATCCGCCGGTCGGAACCCCAAGGCCTGCGGCGACACATCGCGCAACGCCACTTGCACCGGCAGCTCGACTTCGGCCGGAGGCTCCGGATGCGACGCGGGCGGGATGGGCTCGATCGCCTCGAACGGGGATCGCTCGGGCGCCGCCGCCGGCCCGGCGTCGAGCGGCGGCATCCCCTCGAAGGGAGAAGCGGCCGGCTCCGCCTGCGGTGCGGGCGGCACGCTCCCGCCAAGTTGGAAGGGACTCGGCTGCTCCGTCGATGCGGCGTCGTCCGCTGCCCCAGCCGCCGCGCCACCTGACTTGGGCAACGCCGAAAGCGGGACGAACCCCTTGCTCGCGTTCTCCGCAGAGATCGGGGGCGGGTTGCCGCCGCGACCCTCAGCCTCATCGAAAAATGGCGAGGGCGCCGCTCCCGACGCCTCCTGGAAGGGGCTGCCGGCACGCTGTGGCTCCGCCCCGGGGAACGCACCACCATTGGAAAACGGATCCTGAGCGGCCAATCCATCCCCCCCATGCTGCTGAGGCGCAAAATCCAACCCGCGCCCGGTCGAACCCGCATCCTCTTCTTCTTTCTTGAACAACTGCTTGAACGAAAATGACATGATTGGTGGGCGAAAATGGGGCGCCAGCTCAACCCAATGGCATGGAAGCGCACTATTTCTGGTGATTCTAAAGATTCAACCTTGAATGTCAACGACTATAAATATCGAATATCTCTTAACCAATTGCCTCACGCAGCCCGATCAGCAGTTGAGCCCGCGAACCCTGTCCGCCATCTGGTAGTGGATGTTGCTCGCCGCCAGCATCGGCGCGGACGGGTCGCACCAGGCTTTCTCGGGAGACAGGCGGCGCTGGATTCGGCGCTTGCGGTGGCGGATGATCCGCTGCTGCTCTTTGCTCACTCGAAATGCCTTTCCGGGGTTGGTGTTGATCTCTAACAACCACCACCAAACCCTGTGATTTAAGGCATCTCGAGTTTTCCGTTCAACGGAGACCTTCCAGTCACGCCTCGTCTAGTCGAGCCGCTTGCCAAGCCGGGCTCCAATTTGCCTCCCTTCGGGCGTCGTCATCTGAAAGGGGAAATCGCCCCGACCGCTCCGCCCCACGCGCACCGGCGTCCCTGGACGCAATCCCCGTGCGTGGCCAGCCGACCCCCAATCGATATTCCAAAGCGTCCCGTCCGAGAGCCCCACGAAGCGACCGTCGGTGGAAGCATACCGCACCGTCAAGGCCTCGCGCACCACCGGCGCCGTCCCCGGCGGTCGCCCGGTCGACTTCCCGGCGCTCCCACAGGCGGCGCCGCCGACGGCCACGGCGACCGCCAGCCCCACCGCCGCGATCCACCCGCGGAGCCTGTCGGGCATCCCCATCGTCTCAAATGGTCATCGCCGAGTAGCCGCCATCGACCACCACCTCGGCGCCGGTGATGAACGAACCGGCCGCCGAGGCCAGCAACAGAGTCGCGCCGATCAGTTCGCCCGCCTCCCCGAAGCGATCCATCGGCGTGTGGCGCATGATCGCCGCCACGCGCTCCTCGTTGAGCACCTTGCGGTTCTGCTCGGCGGGGAAGAACCCGGGCACGATGGTGTTGACCCGCACCCCCGCCGTCGCCCACTCGCGGGCGAGGTTGCGGCTCAAATTGTGCACCGCCGCCTTGCTCATCGAATAGGTGAATACCCGCGAGAGCGGGATCATGCCGGACATCGACCCGACGTTGATCACCGACGCCGCGACCCCGTTCTCGGTGAAATATCGGCCGAAGACCTGGCAGGCCGTGAAGACCGCCTTCGAGTTCGTCGCGAAGATCTGGTCGAACTCCTCCTCGCTCACCTCGAGGAACGGCGTCGGCGAGTTCACCCCCGCCCCGTTGACGAGGATCTCGCACTTGCCCGAACGCCCGACCACCGCCGCGAGCAAGGCCTCGATCGACGCGCGGTCGGAGACGTCGGCCGCGACGAAGTACCCCCTGCCGCCAGCGGCTTCGATCCGCTCCAAGCGCGCGGCCGCCTTCGCCTCGCTGCGGCCGACGAGCACCACCTCGGCGCCCGCCCCGGCCAACCCCTCGGCCATCGCACCACACAGCTCGCCGGTGCCGCCGATGACGACGGCCGTCTTCCCCTCAAGCGAGAACAGCGAGCTCAGGTAATTTTCCATAGGTTTGTTGGTATCGGCCGACGAGCCCGTCTGGCCTGTCTGCCAGCCCAGCCGTATGGCAACACGGGAATCCCTCCCGCGTCAACGGTCGACCCTCGCCCCCCCTCCCCCGACCAGCTTCTCGACCTCGGCCAGCGTCGCCATGGTCGTGTCGCCGGGGGTGGTCATCGCCAGCGCCCCGTGCGCGGCGCCGTACTCGACCGCCAGCTGCGCGTCGCCGTGCTCGAGGAAGCCGTAGATCAGGCCGCTGGCGAACGAGTCGCCGCCGCCGACGCGGTCGAAGATCTCCAGCTCCGGCCGGTGGGTCGCCTCGAAGAACTCGCCGTCGTGCCAGGCGATCGCCCCCCAGTCGTTGACCGTCGCGGTGTGGACGTCGCGCAGCGTGGTCGCGGTCGCCTTGAAGTTCGGGAACTCGGCGACCGCCTTGGCGATCATCTTCTTGAAGTTCTCGACCTCGAGCCCGGTGATGTTGTCGTCGACGCCCTCGACCTCGAACCCGAGGCAGGCGGTGAAGTCCTCCTCGTTGCCGATCATCACGTCGACGCATTTGGCGATCTCGCGGTTCACCTCCTGCGCCTTCGCCTGGCCGCCGATCGACTTCCACAATGACGGGCGGTAGTTGAGGTCGTAGCTGACCACCGTGCCGTGCTTCTTCGCGGCCTGGCAGGCCTCGATCACCAGCTCGGCCGTGGTCTCGGAGAGCGCCGCGAAGATCCCGCCGGTGTGGAACCAGCGGCTGCCCCGGCGCCCGAAGATCTCGTCCCAATCGACGTCCCCCGGCTTCATCTGCGAGGCCGCGGTGAGCCCGCGGTCGGACGTGCCCTTCGCGCCGCGGATGCCGAAGCCGCGCTCGGTGAAGTTCAGACCGTTGCGCACCTCGCGCCCGATGCCGTCGAAGGGAACCCAGTTGACGAAGTCGGTATCGACGCCCCCCTGCAGGATGAAGTCCTCGATCAGGCGCCCGATGTCGTTGTCGGCGAAGGCCGTGACCACCGCCGTCTTCAAGCCGAAGCAGCGCCGCAGCCCGCGCGCCACGTTGTATTCGCCCCCGCCCTCCCAGGCGGTGAAGCTCCGCGCCGTCCGCACCCGCCCCTCCCCGGGGTCGAGGCGCAACATGATCTCGCCGAGCGAGACCTCGGCATACTGGCATTCGGAAGCGGGTCGGAGATCGAGGGACATAGGGCGGCGATCATCGCAGCTGCACCGCGAGGATCAAGGCCCGGTTGCTGGGGAAACGGGACCGCAGCCGCCCGTCGATTTATCCCTCCGGCTCCAGCACCATCAGCTCCACTTTGCGGAAGTCGCAGGGGTGGCTCTCGCTCTGCAGGGAGATCGTGCCGGCCTCGAGCAGGGTGCCGTCGTCGAGCTGCGGGGCGGTGTACTCGAGCACCACGCTGCCGTCGCTGTCGATGTGCCTGATGAGTTCGCTGCCGCGCACCTCGAACTCGACCGTCACCCACTGCTCGCCGTGGTACGTTTTCGACTTGGAGTTCGTGCAGTGCGCCTTGCGCAGCTTGCCATCCATGATGACGTCGGTGCCGGGCGTGCAGAGGTTGATGGTCGTGCGCTCCTTGCCGTCGCCGAAGCCGCCGAGGAGCTGGCCCTCGATCGAGTTCGGGAAGTCTTGGTCGACGTCCATCGTCTCGGCGGGCTGGCCGTGCAGCATGGCGCCGCTGTTGCGGTGCGCCCAGCCGGGACCGTCCTTGCACTGCTCGCCGACGAAGCGGTACTCCAACCGGAGCCGGTAGTGGGAATAGGGCGTCTCGTAGAACAGGTGGCCGAAGTACTCCTTGCCGGTGTCGGGGCTTTTGAAGGAGTCGTAGTTCTCGTAGCGCACCTGGATCATGCCGTCGGCGACGCGGAAGGTGTCCCGCTTGTCCTCGCCGAGTTTCTCGTAGCGGATCTTCGGTGTCCAACCGTCGAGGTTCTCCCCGTTGAACAACTGGATCCACTCACCTTCGGAGGCAGCGTCCTCCTTCTTCTCATCCCCGGCAACGGCGAATCCGAGGGCAGCGACGGTAATGGCGAAGGAAGCGATGGAGGGTTTCATGCGCCGAGAGGCTACCCGCACCGCAGGCCGCCCGCAAGCGGCGCCGCCAAGAAGCCGCGGTGGGGGCGTCACGCCCCCCCTTTCCCTCTGGAGGGCGGAGCTCCGTCTCCGCCGTGACCGAATCCGATGCCGCCGACGAACCACCTCCGCCGCCAAGGACAAACCGGGAGCCTGCCGTGAACTACCCCCCGGAGGGCAAGCGTCCCCGCTTGCCGTACCAGCACGGGGATCCGCCCTCCAGAATGGTCGGGCGCTTGGGCTCGCTCTCCTTCTCGCTTCCCGAACCTTCCCTTACCCCCGCACGAACAGCAGCTCCCCCTCCCGGTCTCCCTCCCCGGCGTAGCGGTAGCCACCGCCGTCGAACCCCAGCAAGTCGGCCGGCTTCTTGGCCCGCCGCCGCACGATGAAGTCCGCCATCATCCCGCGCGCGCGCTTGGCGTAGACGGCGATCACTTTGTAGCCCTCGCCCTTGCGGTCCTTGAACACCGGCGTCACGACCTCCGCCCCGAGGACATCGGTCGCCACCGCGCCGAAGTACTCCTGCGAAGCGAGGTTCACCAGCACCTTCGAGCGCCCCATCGCCGCGGCCAGCGACCCGGCGATCTTCTCGCCCCAGAACGCGTAGAGGTCCTTGCCCCGAGCGTTCTTGAACTTCGTGCCCATCTCGAGCCGGTAGGGGTGGATCAGGTCCAGAGGCCGCAGCGCCCCGTAGAGGCCGCTGAGGATGCGGAGATGCTTCTGCGCGAAGTCGAAGTCCGCCGCCTTCCAGTCCGGGAGCTCGAACCCGAGATACACCTCGCCGCGGAACGCCAGCAGCGCCTGCTTGGCCCCGCCGGGGGAATGCTCGCGGCGCCACTCCTTGAACCGTGCGGCGTTGAGTTCCGCGAGCGCGTCGCTGATGCCCATCAGCCCCTGCACCTTCGCTTTGCTCAGTTTCGCCAGCCCGCCGACCAACTCCTCGGCCTCGGCGAGGAACTCCGGCTGCGAGTGCTTCCGCGTCTGCGGCGGCGTGGTGAAATCGAGGGTTTTTGCGGGGGAGAGGACGGCGATCATGGCGCGCCCGTCCTATCGGAACAGATCGCCGACCGGTCAACCCTCGTCTCCGCCATCCGCCCCACCCTTGTCGAGCAGCACCTCCCCCGGGCGCAGCGCCGCCGGGTCGAACCGGACCCCGCCCTTGATGCCGAGCGCCTCGCGCTTCGCCATGTCGACGGCCCAGGCCTTGACCTCGACCAGCGCCCCGCGCGGGAGCGCCCCGACGCGCAGCGCGCCGCCGAAGCCGACGAGGTTCTTCGCCTTCGCGTAGGACGGCTTCGGCGCCCCGAAGTGACCGTCGCCGATCCATGCCTTCGGCGCCTCGAGCGGGTTGGTCTCCAGCACGTCGAAGACGCGCCACCCCCCTCCGCCGGCCCGGTAGGTGAAGACGATCCCGTCCGCGGGGCGGTTGCCCGCGCCGCCGAACTCGGCCCAGCCCTCGACGCCTAACAAATCCTCGCCAACACAAACCACGCGCCACAGCGAGGCGCGCGCCGCCGGCAGCTCGCGCCCGAGCGGCCGCATGTCGCCCCAGCCCCACTCATCGAGCACCGGGAACGCCAGCAGGCCCCTCTCGTCCAGCAGCCGCAACCCGCGCTCGACGAAGCCCCAGTTGCTCGCCTTGTCGATGCGCGACTCCGCCTCCGGCTCGCGCAACCGGCTGTAGCTGAGCGCGAACTGCTCCTCGAGCCGCGCGTCGCGCCAGGCAGCCATCTTGTGCTTCCCGTAATCCCACGAAGGCACCTGCAGCGCCGCGAACCCGACCGCAGCCGCCAGCGCCACCCCGCCCCGGCGCGCCCGCGACTCCGGGTCCGCCGCCGCCTTGACCCAGCGGTGCAGCACCAGCGCCCCGCCGCCGACCAGCGCCAGCCCGAGGAAGCCGGTCGAGCTCGCATAGCGCGGCAGGATCGCCCGGTTCAAGCTGATCGCCGCCCGCCCGAGCGCGCCGAGCAGGGCGTTGCTCGCCGCGAACCCACCGGCCGCCAACCACGGCAGCACGGCATTGAAATCGCGACCGCCGCGACCGCGCCAGAACGCCCAGGCGGCGAGCCCCGCGAACAGCACCAACACCAGCACGCCCAAGGTCGGCGCCGCGGCCGCCGGGTCGCTCTGGAACAGCCGCGCGTAGGCGTTGCCCAGGGAGGTCAGGAAATACGTCTCGACGCGCTCGCGACCGCGCTCGGTGCCGAGCGTCTCGCCGAGGTTCTGCACGCCGGGCGGCCGCTCGCCGGGCTCGACCCCGAACGCGTGCGCCGGCTGCGAAGTGTTCACGTATCCGACGTTGAAGTAGGTCCAGACGACCGCTGCCGCGACCGCCGCCAAGGCGCCAGCCAGGGCGAGGTTGGTCGCCGGCCGGCCGCGGCGCTCGAGCAAGGCCAGGCAGACCACCACCGGCCAGACGATCAGCCCGTGGCCGAAACAGAAGGTCGCCGCCGTCGCGCACACCGCGCCCAGCACGAACCGGCCGGCGGCGGTCAGCCGCGGGTGCGACATCCCCCACAGCGCGATGCAGAGGAACGCCAGCGGCAGCAGGTATGCCATCTGCGTCCCCCACAAAAGGTTCTGGTATTGCACCGGCGAAAACAGCAGCAGGTTCAGACAGAACACCGCCCCGAGCCGCCACCGCGGCTCCGGCAAGGCACGCGCCACCAGCGCCGCGAGGCACAGCCCACACACCACCAGCGCGGCGAAGCCGACCCCCATCTCCGCCCGCAGGTCGCCGCCGGTCGCGCCGTTGAGCAACAACGTCAGCACGCGCGGCAACAGCGGCCGGTGGTCGATGTGCGCCGAGGCGAGATACCCCAGGCCGAGCTCGCCGGCGTAATGTTTCTCTAACAGAGTCACCCGCTCCCAGTCGTCCCACACCGGCACGTCGACCGCGTGCTCGCGCAGCTCGTAGGCGCAGAGGAAGGCCGGCAGAAAGGCCAGCAACCACAGCACGAGGCGCCCCGGCAGCCGCAGCTCCAATGCGGTCTCGGTCGTCGGCGGCGGGGCGGGCGCGTTCATCTGGCCGCTAACTACGTCGCCCGCCGGTCGCGGACAACCGCCAAATCGGCGCCCACTTTGCTCTCGCCTCCCCCTCCCGCTTGCGCATAGTGAACCCGTCGCCACCTCCTCCGACGCGCCCGCCGACCCTCACCGAAACCCACGACGATCATGGCCCAAGCAATCATGGACCCCGAAGAGGTCCGCCGCTTCGCCGAAGAGCTCAAACGCTTCAACGAGGAGATCTCCTCCCGCACCGCGTCGCTCAGCGCCCGCTTCCAGGCGCTCTCCAACACCTGGCAAGACCAGGAGCAAGTGAAGTTCGCAGAGGAGTTCGAGGTGATGATGAAGTCGATGCGCAAATTCGTCGAAACCTCCAACGTCCACGGCCCCTACCTCCTGCGGAAGGCCCGCCGCATCGAGGAGTATCTCGACCAACGCTGACGGGAACCGCGCCGTGTCCGACCAGGCCAAAGTCACCAACCACGAGGCGCTCGATTCGCTGCGCACCGCCATGGTCATCTTCATGGAGAAGGCGGGCAAGGCCCTCGACGAGGTCGCCGACGCGGTGCGCCGCACCCGCTATTGGGTGCAGGACGAGCAGCCCGCCCGCTACCTCGCCGAGAAGAAGCGCGCCGAGCGGAAGCTCGAACAGGCGGAGCAGGAGCTCTACAGCTCGCGCCTCTCGACGCTCGAGGAGGTCAGCGGCGAGGCGCAGATGATGGTGCGCCGGGCGCGCCGCCGGCTCGAGGAGATCGAGGACAAACTGCGCGTCCTCAAGAAATGGGGGCGGGACTACGACAGCGC
This sequence comes from Verrucomicrobiia bacterium, assembly GCA_030430255.1. Taxonomy (GTDB): domain Bacteria; phylum Verrucomicrobiota; class Verrucomicrobiia; order Verrucomicrobiales; family DEV007; genus JAUIGD01. The sequence goes on along the minus strand of JAUIGD010000143.1, from coordinate 4,799 downwards.
CGTGGAACCGCTCGCCCGCCGCCTCGACTCCATGCACGATCTGGTGAAGGCCAAGTACCCCAAAGCGGTCGCCGAACTCGCCCGCATCCTCAGCGTCCTAGAAGAGTACGCCGCCACCGCCCCAACCCCACCGCCGCCGGCGACCGGCGACTAACGAACACCCCATCTCCCGACCCCGCGCCTGCCGGGCGCTTCGCACCAATGTCCGTCAAATCCTGCCGCGGCGCGCTCGCCCGCTCGTTCCGCGACCTGCAAATGGTCTGGTCGCAAACCGAATCCGCCTGGCGCGATGTCAAGGCGCGGGAGTTCAAAGAGCGCTACATCGCCCCGCTCCCCGACGCCCTCAATTCGGCCTCGAGCATCATCGAGGAACTCGACATCGTCCTGAACAAGATCCGCCGCGACTGTGAGTGACCCCGCATCCAAGATCATCGGCTCCTCCGACCTGCTGGGGCGGCTGCGCGAGCTGAAGTCGGCCTTCGCCGAAACCAGCGCCCGCGAGGAGGAGGTCGAGAAGACCCACCGGCTCGAGACCGCGCGCGCGAAGCGGGAGTGTGAGGAGGCCTTGGCGGCGCTCGACGCGGAACTGGAGAACGGCTTGGCGGGGCTCCAGTCGCGCCTGCACAACCAACGCGAGGCGGAGATCGCCCGCCACGCGGCGCGCCGTTCGCGCATCGGCCTCGCCGCGAGCAACACCCAGCAACGCATCTCGCACTCGGTCGAATCCACCAAGGGCCGCACCATCGGCCAGGTGCAGTCCCAGACCCTCGAGCTGAAACGGCAACACGAGGCGGAGGTCGCCGACCTCAAGGGGCGGCTGGCCGAGATGGAACAGCAGCTCGCCACCGACAAGGCGCGCTTCCGCAAGGTCAAAGCGAGCGCCCGCGCGGCGTTCCGGGGCTTCCCCTTGATGGCGGCCGGGTTCAACCGCAAGCGCGGCGGGGGCGACGGCGGCGACGGCGGCGATCCCCCCGAGGTCATGGAGTTGGAGGGGCGCGTCCGCGACCACCTCGGTGCCGCCGAGGCGGAGCTCGCCGAGTTCCGCAAGCTCCCGCTCCCCGCCGTGTTCCGCTTCCTGCCGCTGCAGTGGATCACCCCGCTGGCCGCACTGGCGATCGCCGCCATCGGCTCCGCCTCGGGCTGGGCACAGGGCCGATACCTCACCGCCGGGGGGATCGCGCTCGGCGCCATCATCCTGCTGGCCGTCATCCAGCGCCTCGCCGCCAGATCGGCCTCCGCGCCGGCCGCGAAGATCGCCGACGAACTCGCCGGCGCCGCCGACGCATTCACCAGCTGCCGGAAGAACGCCGGCCCGTGGCTGGAACGTCGCCGCGCCGAAATGGACGCCGACCTCGAAGCTCGGCTGGCGGACATGAACTCGAACCTCGACTCGGTCCTGCGCGACGCCAACACGATGGGCGAGTCGGAGCCGGAGCGGGTCGCGCGCCAGGAGCGGCGCGCCCTCGAACGCGCCGACGCCGCCCACGCGCTGAGGCTGGAGGCCATCGAGACGGCGCACCGCACCGGCGGCGAATCCCTCCGCGCGGACATCGCAGCCCGGCGCGCGGCGGCGGAGGCCGAGCGCGACTCCCGCGCCGCCGCCGCCGACTCCAAACACGCCGCCGCCTGGGCGGAGCTGGAGGCGAGCTGGGGCGCGGCCTCGGGTCCGCTCTATCAGACGTTCGCCGACCACGCCGCCGCGTGCGCCGAGCTCTTCCCCCCGTGGGACGCCGCCTGGTGTGAGTCCTGGCGCGCGCCCGCCGACTTCGCCCACGCCGCCCCCTTCGCCCGGGTCGGCGTCGATGTCGCCGAACTCGCTGGCGCCGTCCCCCAGAGCGACCGCTTGGCGGTCCCCGGCGGCGAGGCCGGGCTCCGCCTCGACCTGCCGTTGGCGGTCGGGCTGCCGCGTTCCGGCTCCGTGTTGTTCGAGACCGAGTCCTCCGGCGACCCGGCGCTGATCGGCGCGCTCAACAACTTGGTGCTGCGCCTGCTCTCGGTCGCCCCACCGGGCAAGCTCAGCTTCAGCATCATCGACCCGGTCGGGCTGGGGCAGAATTTCGCCGGCGTCACCCACCTCGCCGACTACGAGGACAGCCTCATCAACAAGCGCATCTGGACGGGCCGCGAACAGATCGAGGCGCGCATCGGCGAGCTGACCGAACACATGGAGAAGGTCATCCAGATGTACCTCCGCAACGAGTACGAGACGATCACCGAATACAACCTCCAAGCTGGCAACATCGCCGAGAAATACCACTTCCTCGTCGTCGCCGACTTCCCGACCAACTTCTCCGAACAGGCCGTCCGCGGCCTGCTGAAAATCGCCGCCAGCGGCGCCCGCTGCGGCATCTACACCCTGATCCACTGGGACAAACGCGCCGCCGTGCCCGAGGCCCTCCTGCCGGAGGAGCTGCGCAAGACGAGCACGGTCATCGAGACCACCAAGAAGGGCGCGTTCCGCTTCGCGGGCGGCCCGAAAACCGGGGTGGCGCTGACCTTCGACCCGCCGCCGCCCGACGGGCTGGCCACCGACTTCGCCCACCGCATCGGCCGCGCCAGTGACGACTCGAACCGCGTCGAGGTCCCCTTCGCCCACATCATGCCCGCCGGGGACGCGTTTTGGCAGAGCGAGACCACCGAGGAGCTGCGCGTCCCGATCGGCCGTTCGGGCGCCACCAAGCTCCAGGACCTCGCGATCGGCAAGGGCACCCGGCAACACGCCCTGATCGCCGGCAAGACCGGCTCGGGGAAGTCGACCCTGTTCCACGTCATGGTCACCAACCTGGCCCTGCACTGCAGCCCGGACCAGGTCGAGTTCTACCTCGTCGACTTCAAGAAGGGCGTCGAGTTCAAGTGCTACGGCTCGAAGAAACTCCCGCACGCCAAAGTCGTCGCCATCGAGTCCGACCGCGAGTTCGGGCTCAGCGTCCTGCAGCGGCTCGACGAGGAGCTCGAGCGCCGCGGCGCGCTGCTCCGCGAGCTCGGCGTCCAGGACGTCGCCGGCTTCAAGCGCGCGGGCGGCGGCGAGATGCCGCGCACCTTGTTGATGATCGACGAGTTCCAGGAGTTCTTCGTCGAGGACGACAAGATCGCCCAGAACGCCTCGGTCTTGCTCGACCGCATCGTCCGCCAGGGCCGCGCCTTCGGCATCCATGTGCTGCTGGGTTCACAGACCCTCGGCGGCGCCTACTCGCTCGCCCGCGCCACCCTCGGCCAGATGGTCGTGCGCATCGCCCTGATGTGCAACGAGGCGGACGCCTACCTCATCATGGACGAGGGCAACCCCGCCCCCCGCCTGCTCACCCGCCCCGGCGAGGGCATCTACAACGACGGCGCGGGCGCGGTGGAGAACAACAGCCCCTTCCAGACCGTCTGGCTGCCGGAGGACGAACGCGACGCCCTGCTCGACAGGGTGAACCGCCTCAACGCGGAGCAGGGCCGCGACCCCGGCTCGCCCGTCGTGTTCGAGGGCAACGCCCCCGCCGACCTCGACGACAACCTCGAGCTCGCGAAGCTGCGCGCCGCCTACCCGCCGGGGGCCGCCCCGCACCCCCCGAAGATCTGGCTGGGTGCCCCGAACGCCATCAAGGGCCCCACCGAGGCGGCCTTCCACCGCCAGAGCGGCAACCACCTGCTCGTGGTCGGCCAGCGCGACGACGCCGTCCGGGCGATGTTCGCCATCGCCATGATCGCCCTGTCGAACCAACACCCGGAGGGGGCCGCCCGCTTCGTCCTGCTCGACGGCTACCCGCCGGGATCACCGGAGCGCGAGTTTTTCGCCAAGGCGACCGCCGCCATCCACCACGAGGTCGCCACCACCGCGGACCGCGACCTGCCGGCGCTGATCGGCGAAGTCCACGCCGAGATGAAGTCCCGCGCCGAGGCGGCCGACCCGGCCTCCGCCCCGCCCCTGTTCGTGTTCGTGGACGGCCTGCAGAAGTTCAAGAAGCTGCGCTACGACGAAGACCTCGCCTACTCCTTCGACGCGTCCGCCCAAGAGGGGAACCCCGCCCTGCAGTTCAACGACATCATCACCGAAGGCGCCTCGCTCGGCATCCACCTGATCGTCGCCGTGGACACCTACAGCAACATCGGCCGCTGCCTCAACCGCAAGGCGCTCGGCGAGTTCGAGATGCGCGTCCTCTTCCAGATGAGCGCCAACGACAGCGCCGCCCTCGTCGATTCGACCAAGGCCGGAGCCCTCGGCATGCACCGCGCGCTGTTCTACAACGAACACGAAGGCTACCTCGAAACCTTCCGCCCCTACGCCGCTCCGGCCCTCCCGTAGGCTGCCGCCCCCATACCGCTGGTCTGGCTCGCCGCACCACATCCTGGACGGTCGCGGTTTCCGCCTGCGCCCCCCGGCGGAAGAACCAGCACGGGAGCCGCAGGAAGGCCTCGCGGCCGCCCAGGTGATCGCCCCGGAGGTTGGTCGCCCCCCCGATCCGCTCCACCCCCGATGGAAGCGGGTCGACGACGCAGCGACCGCCGATGCCATCGTCACACGGCACCTAGCCCGGATCGATCACCAAGCTCCGGGCTGCGGCTCGCCCTCGTTGATGCTGAGGGTGTTGCCGTTGGGATCGGCTCGGGCAGGGTGTTCACCCAGCCGCAGCGCCGATCCCTGCCGCCGCCTACTCAGCGTCAACGATCGACGGCGCCTCGCCTACGGATGTGGTGATCGATCCGGGCTAGGAGCCTGTCGGACTTAGTTTGCGGGGGCCACCGCGCGCGGGTTCTGGCCGGAGGGTGACGCGTTTTCTCCCCGCGGGCGGGCCGGCTCGCGATATTGACCATGC
>JAUIGD010000142.1 GCA_030430255.1 Verrucomicrobiia bacterium | reverse complement strand
CCCCAGCGGGGACAACACCTGCGGCACACCGGACCGGATCATCAACATGGCCGCGGAGGGCTTGGAGTTTGTGCCGACCACCGAGCACAACCGGATCTTCGACTGGGCGCCGACCATCCGGGCGCTGGGGCTCGGCGGCTGGATGGCGACCGTCCCGGGTATCGAGCTGACCGGCAGCGGGCAGCATTTCAACGCCTTCCCCTTCGCGCCTCAACCGCGCGTGCAGGACGGTGGCGCGCCGGAGTGGTCGAAGGACCCGCGGTTGAACGCGATCACGCTGCGCCACTTTCAAGACTCCGACCCCGACCGCTGGGTCCACCTCAACCACCCCGACATGGAGGAGGCGTTCGTCGACTGGGACGGCGACGGGCGCGTCGATGGCGGCTACGCCAACCTAGGCAGCATGCTGGACGGCTTGGAGACGCAGAACTACCTGGGGAACGACATCCTCGCCGGGCAACCATACCGGATCGAACGCAAGCTCGGCGCCGGCGGTCGGGTGCGCTACGTGCGCGAGTTCATCTGGCTGCAGGCGCTCAACCAGGGCCACCGCGTGTGGGGCATCGCGGTGAGCGACGCGCACAGCGTGCACGGCAACGGCGCCGGGGCATGGCGCACCTACGTGAAGAGCGGCACGGACGCCCCCGCCGAGGCCGACTGGCGCGAGCTGGTGCGCAGTTCGAAGGCGGGGCGGATGCTCCTGACCAACGGGCCGTTCCTCGAGGTGCGCGCAGCGGCCGGCGGGGAGGCGGGGGCGGAGTTGACCGCGCCGGACGGTGCGGTCCGGCTCGAGGTGAAGGTGCAGTGCAACGACTGGATCGGTATCGACCGGGTGCAGGTGCTCGTCAACGGCGCCCAACCCGAGGAGCTGAACTTCACCAGATCCTCGCACCCGGAGATGTTCCGCGAGGGCGTGGTCGCCTTCGAGGAGGCGATCGATGTCGCCCTGGAGGGCGATGCGCACCTGATCGTGGTCGCGACCGGCGAGGGGAGCGACTTGTCGGTCGGCTACGGCACCAGCGAGCAGGCCTCGATGCATCCCTGCGCCTACAACAACCCGATCTTCGTCGATGTCGACGGCGGCGGGTTTCAGGCCAGTGGCGACACCTTGGGCCACCCCCTGCCGGTCAAAGGGCTCACCGCGGACCGGGTGCGGGAGTTGCTCGGCGAGTGATGGTGCCTCGGGCCGCCGGTTTCATGGCGGGGGCCTTCCGGCGCTGCGCTTGTCAGGATGACACCGCACTTCCTCGAGAGGGCTGGTGGCCATCCCCTCACACCGCCCTGATCGCCCTCAAGTCCGCGGAGCGGTCACCCTGAGCAACGCGAAGGGCCTCTCACCGCGGTCCGCGTCTCCGGAGCCATTCGCGTTGAACGATCCCACCGCCTCCCCGGTTGGGAACTCGACTCCGAGGGGCTGTTCCGCGCACGGCTGAGGCGGCGGCACCCACGAGGATCTCCCGGAGCGAGCATCGGTTTCGTTCTCGACTCAATCCGCCGAGAACCCGGCTTAACCCAAGCGCCATTCGGGCTAGCTCCCCCCCGCTTCGCGGACGTCGGTGCCGTGCTCCGCGAAGGCCTTGAAGTTCTCCATGTAGCGCAGTGACTCTTTCTTGAAGCACCCCGGCATCAGGAAGCCGATGATCTTCATCATCAGCCCTTGGCTCTCGGCGGTGTTCTCTGAGACGTAGCGGGTGCGGTCCGGCGCGATCTCCTCGAAGCGGTTGGCGACCGTCATCGCCATCATCCCGGGCACGACGAACCGCGAGGTGTATTCGCGGGGGAGGTCGTCTTTGATCACCGTCTCGATCATCACGACCTCCCTTCCGCGGTTCAGATAGCGGAGCTTGGTGGTCCCGTCGTCCTGTTTCTCGAGCCCCTGGAACCCCGGTTGCCAGAAAGGGAGCGTCTCCGGATCGCCGAACAGCTCGGCGACGCGGGCGATCGGCTGTTCGATCTCGACGGAAAGGGTGTAGTGTTTCATTGCGGTTCAGAGTTCGAGGAAGTTCCGGAGCAATTTTTTCCCCTCTCCGGTCAGGATCGACTCGGGGTGAAATTGGACGCCGTGGATGGGGTGCTCGCGGTGCCGGAGGCCCATCACCTCGCGTTCGTCCGTCTCGGCCTCCGCGCAGATCTCGAGGCAGGCGGGGACCGAGTCGCGGCGCACGACCAATGAGTGGTAGCGGGTCGCCTCGAAGGGGGAGGGGAGCCCGGCGAACACGCCGCGCCCGTCATGGCTGACCATGGAGGTCTTGCCGTGCATCAACCGTTCCGCTCGCACCACTTCGCCGCCGAACACCTGGCCGATCGATTGGTGGCCCAAGCAGACGCAGAGGGTGGGGACCGTCGGCCCAAACTGGCGAACGACCTCGCAACTGATCCCGGCATCGTCCGGGGTGCAGGGACCGGGCGAGATACAAATCTTTTCGGGCCGCAGCTGGCGGATCTCCTCGACGGTCACGGCGTCGTTGCGGCGGATCTCCATCGTTGCCCCGAGCTCGCCCAAGTACTGCACGAGGTTGTAGGTGAAGGAGTCGTAGTTATCGATGACAAGCAGCATGGGAGCGATCGGGGGACGATAGATTTTTGTGCTCGCGCTTGCAAACGGGGTTTCGGTGGGGCACACAAGCTGCTATAATTTCAAAACTTTGCCGGAGCCTGTCTAAAGTTCTGGAAGAAAACCGCACAACGACGACCCGATGGCCAGACCCGTTGGAGATGAGAAAGCCAAACCGCCCACCGCGATCAGCCGCCCTGATGGCGGTTGGTTTGCACGCATTTGGACGCAGCGAGCCTCGCAGGGAACCAGCCGGACTGCCGCGGCGGGAGAGCGGATCCAGCTCGGTCGCTGCGACCCGTTCACCGTCTGGACGCCGTCCGGTCAGCAGCGGTTCGCGCAGGACGGGTTGAGCGACACCGGTTCGACCGCGTCGGCTCCGCGGCCCTTTTCGCTTTGGGCGGGTGATCGCGGCGGGCTCTTCGTCGAGACGGCGAGCGTCCGCAGCGACGCTGGCCAATCGCTGGAGGTGACTCCGCTCCCCGAGGAGTTGGGGGAGGTCGTGCCGGGACCGGGCGCGCCGCGTGCCCATGCATTTTCGCTCTGGACGACCGGGGAGGCGCTCGCTGCTCCGCTGCCGGCGCCCTGGCGGTCCGCGGTCAGCGCGGGGGTGACCGTGCCGGGTCCCGACCGAGATTCGGTATCCGGATGCTCCACCGCGATCGAGCCCGTCGTAGGACTGCCGCCCGCGCCCCCTTCGCAGGCGTTCTCGCTGTGGACGACCGCAACTGCACTGGCTGCGCCCCTCCCCAAACCTTGGAGCGCCACCGCCCCTCGGGCCGCGGTCGGCAGCGCCACCGATACCGCCCCGCGGCCCCCCTCGCAGGCGTTCTCGCTGTGGACGACGCGGGAGGCGCTCGCGGCGCCGCCGCCGGTGCCTTGGAGGCCGACGGCGGCCCCCGTGGGTGGAGCGGGGGATCCGGTCGCCGCCGCCGAAACCGCGGCGCCCGATGCCGAGGGCATCGCTGACGCCGGGGAGGGCGACGCGGCCGCTGCCGACTCCGCGCCCGGCGCCGGGGAGCCGATCGAGATCGCCGAGTCCCGGGCCTTCACGCTGTGGGCTGGCGACATCGCCGGGGACCCGGCGGAGGGAGATGATGATTTCGCACCAATGACTACCTCTGAAAGCACCACCCCAACGGCCGGAAGCTTCGCGCTGCCCGGAGGATCGCAAGCCTTCTCCCTCTGGATGTCACCCCCCTCCCGGGACGGGTCCGGCGGAGGCGGGGGGGCTCAGCCTGAGCCCGCCCCTCCCATCGACCGTATCCCGAGGTGGGAGCGCGCGGCGGACCGGCCGCCCTCGATGCCAAACCTGCTGCCGCTTGCGCTCGCCGCCATCGCCTTGCTAGCCCTCCTCGTCGCGCTTTTCGTGATCGCCGCGCGCAACAAGCGGGTGGGGCAGCTCGAAGGGGAGCGCGGGACTCTCGCCGCGGCCAAGCAGGAGCTGGTGGCTGAGAACGCCGGCCTGAACACCGCCCTCCAGGAGGAGCGCGCCGCGGTGGCGGTGGCCACCTCCGAGCGGGATGAGGTCGCGGGGCAGCTCGAGTCGACCACGGCCGAGTTCGAATCCGCGAAAGTGCAGCACTCCGAGCGGGTCAAGGCATTCGAGGGGCAGGTCGCCGGCCTCAACGAGACGGTGAATGGTCTGAACGCGAAGGTCGCCGGCCTGGGCGAGAAGGTCGCGGACCTCGAGGGAACGCTCGCGAAGCGCACCGAGGAGCTCGCATCGGCCGCCAAGCAGCGGGACGAACTCGCTTCGGCCAAGGCCGCGGCGGAGGCGCAGGTGAAATCGCTCGAGGGAACGCTCGCGGAAGTGAAGGCGAACGCCGAAGCGGCTGCCGCGAAGGCCGGCGAGGCGCTCGCCGCCGCGAAGGCGGAGACCGCCAAGGTCACCGAGGAACTCGCAGTAACCACCGCCAAGGCGGCGGAAGCGGACACCAAGCTCTCCGCGGCGGAAGTGAAGATCGGCGAGTTGAGCAAGCGCATCGAGGGGCTGCGGAGCCGGGTCGCCGAGTTGGAGAAGCCCGCCGAGCCGGTCGCCCCCGCGCCGGAGCCCACCCCCGCCCCCGAGCCGGCACCGGAGGAGGGGGGCGCCGAGGGCGAAGCGTAAGCGGCACCCGAATCGATCGCCGGCCGCGGGCTGCGGCTTGGGACGCCCAACCCTTCCGGTGTGGGCGCTGTCCCCCGGAGCCGGAGCACCGGTCACCGCCGGCGGCTATCCCGAATCGATCACCAAGCTCCGGGCTGTGGCTCGCCCTCGTTGACGCTGAGGGTGTTGGCGTGGTGACCGGCTCGGGCAGGGTGTTCACCCAGCCGCTTCGCCTGTCCCTGCCGCCGCCTACTCAGCGTCAACGAATGGCAGCGCCTCGCCTGCGAATGTGGTGATCGATCCGGGCTAGTCGCCGTCCTCCGCGGGCGCACGTGACGCGGGCGCGCGCTACAAACGACGGGGGCGATTGTAGCGGCCAGCCCTCGGGCCAGGCGGGATACTGGAGCCCATGAAACGAGGCGACCTCCGAACATGTCCGCGCTGCGGCCGGGGCACGACCATTGTCCGCTACGGGAGCCACCCGACCGCCACCCGGCTCAGGGACCTGGCGGCCTGGAGCATCCTGTTCGGGTTCGCGGCGTCACTCGCCTTGCTGTTGACGGGCCGGGGGCCGTGTGGCGGGTTGATGGGTTTCAGCATGTTCGCTTTCGCGTTGTCCCCGGCGGCGACGCTGGTGGTGGTGAGCATGTTCTTCCCGAAAGGGTGGTCTTTGGTCTGTCCACGGTGCCGGAGCGCGTTCTTCAAGCGGACGGCTGATTCGCGGCCGGCGGTGGCGTAGCCCGAGCGCCGATTGCCTCCCCGCGCTAGCCGTGCAACCTTAATGGCCCGCGCCGACGCGCCGCCCCGCTTTGGCCGCACCTACCGCGCAACTGCTCCAGCACGCCGCCGCATGCCCCGCCTTCGAGTCGCGGTTGGCGCAGCTCGGCGGGGGTCGCGTCGTGTTCGATCACGTCGCCCGACCGGCGCAGGCCTTCGTGGCGACCTTGGTCGCGGACACGTTCTTGGCCCGTGGCGACGGCGGCCGTGTCTGGGTGTTGGCGGACGACCTCCGCGCCCAAGAGCGGCTCGCGGAAGGCTTTCGCCTGTGGCGGGCAGACGCGCTGTTCCTGCCCGAACTCGAACTGCCTAGCATCGAGGGCGCGCTGCCCGATCCCGAGCTGATGGCGGAGCGACTGGCGGTGCTGGAGGCCGTCCATGCCGGGGCTGAGGGCGCCGAGGTGGTGGTGGCGCTGGCGAAGAGCCTCGATGAATCCGTCCCCTCGCCGCAGTCGCTCGCCTCCCGCAAGCTGGAGCTGCGCCGCGGGGAGGGGGTCGATTTGGAAGGCCTCACCGCCCGGCTCGAGGAGGCGGGTTATGATCGGGTCGCCGTCGTCACCGGGCGCGGGGAGTTTGCGGTGCGCGGGGGGATCCTCGACGTGTTCTCCCTCCAAAGCTTCGCCCCGCTGCGGTTCGAGCTGTTCGGCGACGAACTCGAATCCGTGCGCGAGTTCGACATCGATACGCAGACCTCGACGGCGAAGCTAGACGCCGCCGCGATCATGTTGGGCGAGCCGCGGGAACGGCTGACCGAACTCCGGGGTTACATCCGCGGCGGGGACCTCGTGGTCCGGGTCGGCGAAGCGGCGGGCGCCGGGGTGCATCCGGTCCCGCTGCGGCCGGAGGGGGAAGGCGGGCGCGCTTCCGTGCTCATCACCGAGGACGCCGAGGGGCGTGACGGCGAAGAGGACTTTTCCGTCGCCTGCCACGACGCGCCCTTCGGCACCTTCGAGGCGGGCGACTTCATCCTCCAGCAGGCGCGGCGCGACGCCTTTGCCGCGACCCTCGCCGAGTGGCACGCCGACGGCTGGAGCGCCGTCTTGTTCTTCAACAACGAGGGGGAGATCGAGCGCTTCCAGGAGCTGGTCGCCGAGACCGGGGTGCTGCCGGCCGACGGCTATCCCCGCAACGCGATCGGCGTCCTGCCGCACGGCTTCACCGTGCCGGCGGCGAAGGTCGCGGCGCTCTCCGCCTCCGAGCTGTTCGGGCGCTATGCCCACAACCGGGCGCGCCGCGCCTTCAACCGCGAGCGGCGGGAGTCGTCGCGCCGGCGCGCCGACGACTTCCGCGAACGGGCCGACGGCGAGCGGGTGGTTCACCTCGACCACGGCATCGGCATCTACGAGGGCATCCTCGAGATGCCCGGCGACGGCGGCGCGGTGGAGGAGGTGCTCGTGCTGCGCTACGCCGACGACGCCAAGCTCTATGTCCCGCTCGAGCACGCGCACCTCGTGTCGCGCTACGTCGGCTCCGGGCAGAAGGCGCCGCCGCTCGACAAGCTCGGGGGCGGGCGTTGGGGGAAGCGGCGCAGCGCGACGGAGAAATCGGTGCTCGACTACGCCTCCCACCTGCTGCGCACCCACGCGGAGCGCGAGACCCTGCAGGCCTACGCGCACCCGCCGGACACCCCTTGGCAGGTCGAGTTCGAGGGCAGCTTCCTCTACCGCGAGACGCCGGACCAACTGCGCGCGATCGAGGATTCGAAGCGCGACATGGAGGCGGCGGAGCCGATGGACCGGCTGATCTGCGGCGACGTCGGCTTCGGCAAGACGGAGGTCGCGATCCGCGCCGCGTTCAAAGCCGTGATGGGCGGCAAGCAGGTCGCCTTCCTGTGCCCGACGACCGTCCTCGCCCAGCAGCACTACGAGAACCTGCGCCAGCGCTTCTCCGACTACCCGATCAGAGTCGAGCTCCTGTCGCGCTTCCGCACGCCGGCGCAGCAGCGGAAGACCGTGGCGAAGCTGCTCAACGGCGAGGCCGACGTCGTCGTCGGCACCCACCGCCTGATCTCCAAAGACATCGTATTCAAAGACCTCGGGCTGGCGATCGTCGACGAGGAGCAGCGCTTTGGCGTCAAACACAAGGAGCGCTTCAAGGAGCTGTTCAAGCTCATCGACGTCCTGACGCTGTCGGCGACACCCATCCCGCGCACGCTCTACCTGTCGCTGATGGGCGTGAAGGACATGTCGACGATCGACACCCCGCCGCCGGGGCGCAGCCCGGTGGAGACGGCGATCTGCCCGTATGACGAGCGCACGGTCAAGGGCGCCATCGAGCGCGAGCTCGGGCGCCGCGGCCAGGTCTTCTTCCTGCACAACCGGGTCGGCACCATCGAGCGCACCGCCAAGCGCATCCGCGAGCTCGTCCCCGGCGCCCGGGTGGCGGTCGGCCACGGGCAGATGGAGGAGGGGCAGCTGGAGGAGGTCATGCACCGCTTCGTCGCCGGCGACGCGGACGTCCTCGTCTGCACCACCATCATCGAGTCGGGGATCGACATCCCCAACGCCAACACCATCATCATCGACCGCGCCGACCGCTTCGGCTTGGCCGACCTCTACCAGCTGCGCGGCCGCGTCGGGCGGGCGGGGCACAAAGCCTACGCCATCCTGATGCTGCCGCGCGACCTGCTCGCCACCGGCGACGCGCGCAAGCGCATCAACGCGATCCGCCAGTACACCGCGCTCGGGTCGGGGTTCAAGATCGCCATGCGCGACCTCGAGATCCGCGGCGCTGGCAATTTGTTAGGGACGCAGCAGTCGGGGCACATCGCTGCGGTCGGGTTCGACCTCTACTGCAAGCTGCTCAAGCAGTCGGTGGCGCGGCTCAAGGGCGGCGCCGGCGCCGGCCGCGCGGAGTGTTCGTTGCGCATCGACTTCCTGGCCACCAACGAGGCCGCCTACCTGGAGTCGGAGGAGGGGCTGCCCGCGTTCTTGCCGACCGCTTACCTGCCGGAGTCGGAGCTGAGGATCAGCGCCTACCGCCAGCTCGCCGAGCTGGAGACGATCAAGGAGCTGAAGGCGCTGATCCGCGAGTGGCGGGACCGCTTCGGGCCGCCGCCGCCGCCCGCCGACCACCTGCTGCGCTGCACCGAGCTCAAGCTGGCGGCCGCCCATGCCAAGATCGCCGCGGTCGAGATCCAGGGCGACAAACTGATGCTGACGCGCAACGGCGACTACGTCCTCATCGAGGGCAAATTCCCGCGCCTGCGGGGCAAAACCGCGCACGACAAGCTGCTGGAGGCGGTCGATCTGCTGAAGCGGTTCTGACGGGAAGCGTCACCACGAGGTCGGGAAATCCGGGCAGAGCACCGACTTCGGCGCTTCCTCCTCGGGCCCTGCGGAGAGGAAGTGGTGCATGGTGCCCTCGAGGTCGAAGAACCACACCTCGTCGGCTCCGGCCTCGAAGTACAGCGCGCGCTTATTCTCCAGTTCGGCTCGGGTGTTGCCGGGGGAAAGGACTTCGACGCAGATCTCCGGCGCGCGGGTGAGCAGGTTCGATGCCCTCGCCACGAGGAGGCGCTCGTCGGAGATCCAAGCGACGTCCGCGGCCTTGACGCCTCCACTGGTGGAGATCGGGCATTCGGTGATCGTCCGGCCGCCGCCCATGAGGCGCTTCAGTTCGGAAGCGATGTCGCTTTGGCTCATGCCATGGTCGAGGCCGGGAGGGGGGATCATGATGGTGTTGCCGTATTCGTCCGTCTCGATCCGGTGTTCCAAGGTCGCGAGTTCCGGGTTGGCGAGCGCTTCCTCCCAGCGTTCGATGTTGAACGCGGTCTGGTCGGCGATCTCAAGGAACTGCATCGCGAGTGAATGCTAAGGCCTCATCGTCAGGGCGGCAAGAGGCGCCTGGTAGGGCGTCGCCACAGGTGGGTGGACGAGCTTCCAACCCGCTCCACGTCGGCGAATCCCGCTTGAATCGCCCCCGGGGCGTTGAGAGGTTTCGGCGATGCTACCACTTTGCCCATCCGCGATGCGGGCCGCACTCCCCGCGGCCGCGGTTTTCTTCGTCACTGTCTACCCAGCCGCCGCCGCCGAGTTCGAGGGGCGTGTGGAACCCTTTCTCGGCGCGCCGCGGATGGACTTGGCCGAGAACGTCTTCTTGGCCGGGCGCTTCCCCAACATCGCCGTCGCGGTCGATGGCACGCTGCTCGCGGTTTGGGGGAGAGACGTGGTGCGCTTGCGCCGCAGCGAGGACGGGGGCCTGAATTGGGGGCCGCCGATAACGATCGCGGAGCCCGGCTTCATGGGCGGCGGGGTGACGGTCGACGAGGGCACGGGCGACATCCTGGCCTTTGTCGAGGACGGCCACCCGCCGTCGGAAATCACCGTCTACCGCAGCAGAGACCACGGCAAAACGTGGGCCGCTCAGGAGACGGAGATCGCCCCGGACTCGAACGGCAACCTGCCGTCGATGCACATGAACGAGCACGGCATCACGCTGCGCCACGGCGAGCATGCGGGGCGCTTGGTCAGGCCTTCGCGCTGGTATGCCGGTAGGAACCACCGCGACCTCTGGCCCGAGCATTACACGAACGCGATCTACTCCGACGACGGCGGGGCGACTTGGCAGACCAGCGAGCCTTTCCCGGAGAACGGCACCGGCGAGGCCTGCATCGTCGAGCTCTCGGACGGGCGCCTGCTCTACAACTCGCGCGTCCACTGGGACGCCCGGCCGAAGTTCAACCGCCGCCGCGCGGCGATCAGCGAGGACGGCGGGGCGACCTGGGGCGGGTTCCGCATCGTCGAGGCATTGCCCGACGGCCAGCAGCAGCGCTCCTACGGCTGCATGGGCGGCATGTGCCGGCTGCCCGTCGAGGGCGAGGACATCATCCTCTTCAGCAATATCGACACGCCGAACCCGAGGCGCGAGCGCGCCACGGTCTGGGCGAGCTTCGACGGCGGCGACACCTGGCCGGTGAAGCGGCTCGTCCACGACGGGCCGAGCGGCTATTCGTCGATGGTCGCCGGTCGGCCCGGCACCGCGAGCGAGGGCTGGATCTACCTGATGTTCGAGAGCGCCGGGGCCAAGGTGGCGCGCTTCAACCTCTCGTGGTTGATCGCCGGCGAGCGGACCGGCGACGGCGAGGTTCCGGAGGCGCTCCGCGGACGCGGGCCCGCGGGGGCGAGCGGCGCCGCGGGCGCACCCGACTTCGCCACCGAGGTGTTGCCGGTGCTCTCCAACAAGTGTTTCGCCTGCCACGGGCCGGACGCGGAGGACGACGAACTGCGGCTCGACTCGCGCGCCGCGGCGACCGTCGACCTGGGCGGCTACCGCGCCATCGACCCCGCCGACCTCGGGCAGAGCGAACTCGTCTTCCGCATCCACGATGCCGGCGACCCGATGCCGCCGGCGAAGGCGGAGAAACAGCTCACCGACGCCGAGCGCGATCTGCTCACGCGCTGGGTGAAGGCCGGCGGCGACTACGCGCAGCACTGGGCTTTCGTCCCGCCGATCAAAGCGAGGCCACACCCGCGGGAGGCCGCCATCGACACGCTGGTGCGCGAACGGCTCGGGCGCGAGGGGATCGCCCCGCCTCCCGCTGCGGACAAGGCGACGCTCGCCCGGCGGGCGGCGCTCGTCCTGACCGGCCTGCCGCCCGAGCCGGAGCAGCTGGAGACCTACCTCGCCGACGCCTCGCCCGACGCCTACGGGAAGCTCGTCGACGCCCTGCTCGCGAGCCCGCGCTACGGCGAACACCAGGCGCGCTACTGGCTCGACGCGGTCCGCTACGGCGACACGCACGGGCTGCACCTCGACAACAAACGCGGCATCTACCCCTACCGCGACTGGGTGGTGAAGGCCTACAACGAGAACCTGCCGCTCGACCGGTTCCTTATCTATCAAATCGCTGGAGACATGATGCAGGAGGGCTCGATGGGGCAGCTGGTCGCCACCGGATTCGTGCGCATGAACCCGACCACCGCCGAGGGCGGCGCCATCCCGGCCGAGTTTCAAGCCAAGAACAATTTCGACCGCGTCGAGACCATCGGCACCGCCCTGCTGGGCATGACCTTCAACTGCGCGCGGTGCCACACCCACAAATACGACCCGGTCACGCAGGACGACTACTATGCCCTGATGGCCTTTTTCAACAGCACCGCCGAGGCGCCGCTGGACGGCAACAAATACGACTACGCTCCGGCGGTCAAGGCGCCCTCCGACGCCGCTGGCTGGGCGGCGGTCGACGCCTGGGAGCGCGAGGCCGACGAGGTTCTCTCACAGTACAAGAAGCTCGTCGGCACCAAGGTCGAGCAGCTCCGCTACGTCGCTGACCCGGAGTCGAAGCTGGCCAACCGCGCCGGTGCGCCGCGCGCGGCGGAGCTGCTGGAGCGCTGGGCGGAACTGGAGAAGGGCTTCACCACGACGCTCGTCGCCAGGGAACTGGACAGGCCGCGCGAGACGCGCCTGCTGCATCGAGGCGAGTATGACCAGCCGCGCGGCGAGGCTCTGGCGCCCGCCGTCCCACCCGCCATGGGCGCGCTGCCGGAAGGCGCGCCGGCGAACCGTCTGGGGTTGGCGCGATGGTTCGTGGCCGACGACAACCCGCTGGTGGCGCGGGTGCTGGTGAACCGCATGTGGGCGAGCGTCTTCGGCGAGGGGCTGGTGCGCACGCCGGAGGACTTCGGCCTGCAGGGCGAGCAGCCGACCCACCCCGAACTGCTCGACTGGCTCGCCGTCGACCTGCGCGAGTCCGGCTGGGACATGAAGGCGGCCCTCCGCCTGCTGGTGACCAGCGAGGCGTTCAAGGCGGACGCCGCCCGGCGGCCCGGCGTCGAGGATCCGGCCAACCGTCTGCTCGCGCGCGGCCCGAGCTTCCGGCTCGACGCTGAGGTCATTCGCGACAGCGCCCTCTGGGCGGGCGAACTGTTGGATCCGACGATGGGCGGCGAGGGCGTCAAACCCTACCAGCCGCCGGGCATGTGGTCCGCGCTCATGCACCCCGCGAGCAACACCAAGAACTACGTCCCCGACGAGGGGCCGCGCGTCTACCGGCGCGGGCTCTATGTATATTGGAAGCGCACCAGCCCGCACCCGATGATGACCCTGTTCGACGCGCCCAGCCGCGAGTCGTCCTGCGTGCGCCGCTCGCGTAGCAGCACGCCGACGCAGTCGCTGGCCCTGCTCAACGAGCCGCAGCGGCTGCAGGCTGCCAACGGGCTCGCCGCCCGCCTGCTGCGCGAGGCCGGGGGCGACGCCGCACGCCTCGACCGCCTCTACCGCCTGATCGCCTGCCGCCCGCCCAACGGCGCTGAACGGGCGGCCTGCGAGACTTTGCTCGATAGGGAGCGCACCCGCTACGCGGCCGATCCCGGCGCCGCCGCCGAACTGCTGAAAGCGGGCGACTGCGGGCGCGGTGCCGAGCTCGACCCTGCCGAGCACGCGGCATGGGCACAGCTCGCGGCGGTCGTGCTCGCCAGCGACGCCGCGCTGCTACTCTACTGACGAGCCCCCCGCAGCAGCCAACGGCCCCTTGCGTGGAGCCCGGCTCAAGACACCTTGTTGGCCCGGATGGCGATCGGTTTCCGACGCTGAGCTCGTCAGCATGACACAGCACTTCCTTGGAAGGGCTAGCCCCGGTGCCGCGCCGCCGGTGGTCGGGCTAGCGCAACGGTAGCCGCAGGGCCTCTTGGAGCGAGCATCGATCCCCATTTCCCGACTTCATCCGCCGAAGATTCGGCTTCAACGAGCGCCGCTCGGGCGAGGAGGCGGTTGGGAAAAATCGCGCGCGCCGACCATGGATGCTCAAGTGAGAATATCGGCAAATGAGCGAGCGAGAGCAGGGCGCCTGCGGAGAATCCAGAAAATCGCACTTGCATGGTGGAGGCATCTTTTGTACTGAATCGACTTACATCACTAACCTGGAACGCTTGCGCCGACGAATTGGGGGTAGGGGCAGCGCGTGAGGGGGAAGGGGTACCTCAATCCGTCAATGTTTGAAGCAGAACACCACGGCTCACGCCGTTACCACGATGAACCCCTGTACACGGAGAAGATTTTCTCGGATCGGAAAATCTTCTTCATCGATCTGAAGTCCAACGACCGGGGGAAATTTCTCAAGATCACCGAAGACGTCCGCGGTCGGCGAGACACCATCATGGTGCCCGCCGAGACCCTCGATGAGTTCATCGATGCCTTGCACAACGTCGCCGATTTCCTTCAAGGGGGGGAGGCTCCGGGCGACGGTGAAGCCGATGACGACGATTCGGACTCCGACGCGCCCGAGGACGACGATTAAGGTCGCTGGTCGGCGGGCGCACTGCCCGATGCAGCAGAGGCTTCACCGCGCGCGCGGCGCAGGTGGGCGGCGCGGGCGTGTCGCCTCCCTCAACCGGGG
>JAUIGD010000609.1 GCA_030430255.1 Verrucomicrobiia bacterium | reverse complement strand
GATCGTCCGCTCGAACATGCCCGCCGGCCCGGTCGCCCACCTCCCCCTCGCCGCCTGGGTGGTCGGCGGCGAGGACGAGTCGACCTTCTTCTCCCATGCGATCCCGCCCGCGGAGCTCGCCGAGGGCCTCAACACGCTGGCGGTCGAGATCCACCAGGTCAGCGGCGGTTCCAGCGACACCAGCTTCGACCTGCGCCTGGTCGGCGTCCAGACGACGGCCGCCGACCCGCTGACCCTCACCGTACCGGGGGTCAATGTCCTCCGCTCGCGGGTGCGCGACGGGGCGGAGTGGAGCGCGATCACGACGGCGACCTTCCTCGTCGATACCGAGCCCGCCTCCCCCGCCAACCTCGCCGTCAGCGAGCTTCACTACCGCCCCGCCGAACCGGGCGCCGCCGAACTCCAAGCCGGCTTCAACGAACGCAGTGACTTCGAGTTCCTCGAGCTGCAGAACATCGGCTCCCAGCATGTCGACCTCGCCGGCCTCGCTTTCACCATCGGTGTCCGCTTCGACTTCGGCGACGCGCCCCTCGGGCGGACGCTCGCGCCCGGCGAGCGCCTCCTGCTGGTCAACAACCTCGCCGCGTTCGAGTTCCGCTACGGCACCGGCCTGCCGGTCGCCGGCGAGTTCTCCGGCAACCTGAGCAACGGCGGCGAGCGGCTCGTCGCCACCGATGCCGCCGGCGCCGTGGTGGTGGAGGCGACCTTCGACGATGCCGCCCCATGGCCGACCAGCGCCGACGGCGACGGCTACTCGCTGGTTCTCATCGACCCGGGATCCGGCCCCGACCCCGACCTCCCGAGCAGTTGGCGCACGAGCGCCGAGCTCGGTGGCAACCCCGGCTCCGACGACGCCTTGAGCTTCGGCGCATGGAAGGCCTCCCTCGGCATCACCGACGACGACGGTGACCCCGACGGCGACGGGCTCAGCCACTTCTTGGAGTACGCCCTCGGCGGCAACCCCTTCGCCCTGTCGCCAGAGGCGTCCCCGGGCGCCGAATTCCGCACGCTCGACATCGAGGGCGAAGCCGACGTCTACCTCGTGGTCGAACTGCGCCGCCGGCTCGGGGCAGACGATGTCGAAACCCGCGCCGAAACCAGTGCCGACCTCGGCGCGTGGGGCGGCGGGCAAGCCGAACTCGTCCTCGTCAGCGCCGTCAACAACAACGACGGCAGCGAAACCCTCACCTTCCGCTCCCCGAACCCCGCCGCCGAAGCGCCTCGACGCTTCGTGCGCGGTCGCTTCTCGCTGAAGCCTTAGTTAGGGCGTGTTTGAATACGCCTCGCGGCGCCATATTCTGAGGGAGGGAGAGCTGGCGGCACTCGCGGCGGAATTGGAAGCCCGCCAAGCCCTCTACGCCAACGGGCCCCCCTAAACGTTCGAGAGCCGCGCCGCGTCCCCGCATGCCGCCCAACTGGAGGGCGGAGCTCCGCCTCCGCCGTGATCTTACTAAGGCGCACAGCGAGAACCTTCCCGCGCCAAGGGCAAACCAAGCACCGCCCGGCAACTTCGCCCCCCCGGCTCTCCGATCCCTACTTCCCGCCTTTCTTCCCCCAGGAATCCTTCAACGCCACGGTCCGGTTGAACACCGGCGCACCCGGCGCCGAGTCCTTGCTGTCGACGCAGAAGTAACCCTGGCGCTCGAACTGAAACCGCGCCCCGGCGGGTTCATCCTGCAGCGACGGCTCCAAGCGGCAGCCCTTCACCACCGTCAGCGCTTCCGGATTCAATGCCGCCCGCCAGTCGTCCTGCGCCGCCGGCTCGTCGCAGAGGAATGTCCGGTCGTAGAGCCGCAGCTCGGCCTCGATGGCCGCGTGGGCGGGCACCCAGTGGATCGCCCCGCGTACTTTGCGCCCCTCCGGGTTCTTGCCGAGCGTGTCCGGGTCGTAGCTGCAGCGCAGCTCGACGACCTCGCCCGCCCCGTCTTTGATCACCTCGTCGCAACGCACCACGTAGGAGTAGCGCAGCCGCACCTCGGCGCCCGGGCTGAGCCGATAGTATTTCTTCGGCGGGTCCTCCATGAAGTCGTCGCGCTCGATGTACACCTCGCCCGCCAGCTCCAGCTCGCGCGTCCCGGCTCCCGGATCCTCCGGGTTGTTGACGGGGCGCATGGTCTCGACCCTGCCATCCTCCCAGTTGGTGATCGTCACCTTGATCGGCTCGAGCACGGCCATGCGGCGCGGCGAGGTCTTGTTCAGGTCCTCGCGCACACAGTGCTCCAACAACGCGATGTCCGTCACGCTGTTGAACTTCGTCAGGCCGACGGTCGCACACAGCTTGCGGATCGAGGCGGGCGTGTAGCCGCGCCTCCGCAGGCCGGAGAGCGTCGACATGCGGGGGTCGTCCCAGCCGTCGACGAACCCCTCCTCGACCATCTGCACCAAACGCCGTTTGCTCATCAGCATCGTCGTCGGCAGCAACTTCGCGAACTCGATCTGCCGCGGCCGGTGCGGCACCGGCAGGTGGTCGATGAACCACTCGTACAGCGGCCGGTGGTTCTCGAACTCGAGGGTGCAGAGAGAGTGCGTGATGCCCTCGATCGCGT
>JAUIGD010000141.1 GCA_030430255.1 Verrucomicrobiia bacterium | reverse complement strand
GGTGACCGGCTCGGGCAGGGTGTTCACCCAGCCGCTTCGCCTGTCCCTGCCGCCGCCTACTCAGCGTCAACGAATGGCAGCGCCTCGCCTGCGAATGTGGTGATCGATCCGGGCTAGGGGCTCTGGGGTCATTGAACAGCGGAGGCTCGGGAGACGCGGACCGCGGTGAGAGGCTCTTCGCGTTGCTCAGGGTGACCGTCCCCGGGGAGTTGAGGGCGGTCAGGGCGGTGTGGGGGATGGCCACTAGCCCTCCCAAGGGGGTGCGGTGCCATCCTGACGAGCGTGGCGACGGAAGGATCCCGCGCTGAAACCGGCGCGCCGGGCCGCCGGGACGTCCCGGACCGCCTGCCGGGTGCGAAGCGGGCGGGCAAGGGGACGCCGATGCCACGGGAGCCACCGTAGCCGCCGCCACAAGGCTTTGGAGCGCTCGGCGTTCGGCGGAGGCGCTGGGACGCAGAGGTCGGGGGGAGGGGTTGTGACCGGCGGGGACGGAGCTCCGCCCTCCAAAGGGATTGGGCGGTCGGCGCTCTCGTGCTTCGACGCCGCTCGCTACGCGCCGGATCCTTGACCCTCGGTTCCTCGGTTCCTTGCGACTTGCACGCGGAGCGCGCGCTAAGCGATGACCTTGTCGATCGCGTCGGCGCCCTCGACGCCGACCAGCTTCTGGTCGAGGCCGTTGTAGAAGTAGCTGAGGTTGTTCTGGTCCAGGCCCATCAGCTGCAGGACGGTGGCGTGCAGGTTCCGCACGTGGAAACGGTCCTCGACCGCCTGCGCACCGAGCTCGTCGGTCTGGCCGACGCTGACCCCGCCCTTGATGCCGCCGCCGGCCATCCACATCGTGAAGCCGTAGCTGTTGTGATCGCGGCCCGTGCCCTCGGCGTATTCGGCGGTCGGCTGACGCCCGAACTCGCCGCCCCAGATCACCAGGGTCTCGTCGAGCAGACCGCGCTGCTTGAGGTCCTTGAGCAGACCGGCGATCGGCTTGTCGGTGTTTCCGGCGTGGAAGTTGTGGTTCTTCTCGAGGTCGCCGTGGGCGTCCCAGTTGGCGTCGTTGTGCGCACCGCCGGAATAGACCTGGATGAAGCGCGTGCCGCGCTCGACGAGGCGCCGGGCGAGGATCATCTTGCGCGCGAAGTCGTCGGTGCGCGAGCCGTCGAGCCCGTAGAGATCCTTGATGTGCTGCGGCTCCGAATCGACATCGATCGCCTCGGGCGCCGTGCTCTGCATCTTGTAGGCGAGCTCGTAGCTGGCGATGCGTGCGCTGAGGTCGGTGTTGTCCTCGCGGCCGCGCAGGTGGTGGCTGTTGAGGTCGTTGAGCGAGGTGATCAGCTGTCGCTGCTGGGCGCTGTCCATGCCGCGCGCGTGGGCGAGGTTGAGGATGGGCTCGCCCTTCGAGCGGAATACGGTGCCCTGGTAGCTGGCGGGCATGTAGCCGCTGGTCCAGTTCTTGGCGCCGGAGATCGGCCCGCCGCTGCCGTCGAGCATCACCACGTAGCCGGGCAGGTTCTCATTGGTCGAGCCGAGGCCGTAGTTGACCCAGGAGCCGAGCGAGGGCTTGCCGCTGATGAGCGAGCCGCTGTTCATCATCAGCATCGCCGAGCCGTGGATCGGCGAGTCGGCGGTCATCGAGTGGAGGAAGGCGATGTCGTCCACGCAGGAGCCGACATGGGGGAAGAGGTCAGATACCATTTTCCCACACTGCCCGTAGGGCTTGAAACCCCACTTCGGGCCGACGACGCGCCCCTGGTTCTTGTGCCCGCCGCGGCCGAAGGTCTTCACGTCGATGGTCTTTCCGTCGAGCGGGTAGAGGTCGGGCTTGTAGTCGAAGGTGTCGACGTGGCTCGGCCCGCCGTACATAAACAGGAAGATGACCGACTTCGCCTTCGCGGCGGCCATCTGCGGTTTCGGGGCGAGCGGGTTCGCATGCGCGGCGGCCTGGGCGGCGGAGCCGAAGAAGCCATCGCCTGCCAACATCCCGGTCAGGGCGAGCGAAGGGAAACCCGCGCCGACGGTGTGCAAGAACTCGCGGCGGCTAGTCTGGCCGCAGAAGGTGTTTTTGGGTGCGTTCATGATTCTCTTTCGGGCCCGCGGAGCATCCGCAGCTCACTGAGGAAAATTCGAGGGAGGGAGTCTTAACGTGAAGCAGTTTGGGAGGACAGCGATCGAGTTCGTCCGATCAGTCCAAGAACAGAAACTCGTTCAAATTGAGCGCCACGAGGCAGAAGCGCTCGAGGGCGGTGTCGGGGTCGAGCCCGTGTTCGCCCTGGAGTTTGTCGGTGAGCTCCTTCGCGATGGCCAGCGATTCGGCGTCCGGTTCTTTGCAGGTGACGAGTTCCAACCCGGCGCGCACCTGGGCGGCGAGATCGCCGGGGTGCTCCGCTTTGAGCCGCCCGGCGAGGACCTCGGCGCGGTCGTTGACGAAGCGGCTGTTGAGCATGTCGAGCGCCTGGGTGGGCACGGTGGTGGTGAAGCGGACCGGGCAGGGTGCGTCGGTGTCGGCGAAGTCGAAGGCGGTCAGCTCCGGCGGCTTGAGCGAGCGCTTGATGGTGATGTAGATCGAGCGGCGGTTCTGCTCTTCGGGCGGGGAGTTCCCCCACTTGCCGGCTTTGGTCGAGGAGGTGGCGAGCACCGCCTCGTCGAGCTTCGGATACATGCTGGGGCCGCCGGACTTGAGGTTCAGCTCGCCGGTGACGGCGAGGATGCTGTCGCGGATCTCCTCGGCGCTCAGGCGGCGCATGTTGAAACGCCAGAAGAGGTTGTTCGCCGGGTCGGCGGCGAGCGCTTCCGGCTGCGCGGCGGAGGACATGCGATACGTCCTCGAGCTCATGATGAGGCGCTGCATCTCTTTGACGCTCCAGCCGCGGCGGACGAACTCGGTGGCCAGCCAATCGAGCAGCTCGGGGTGTGTCGGCAGCTCGCCGAGGTAGCCGAAATCGCTGGGCGTCGGGCAGATGCCGCGGCCGAAGTGGTGCTGCCAGATGCGGTTGACCATGACGCGCGCGGTGCGGCGGTTGTCGGGGCTGGCGATCCACTCGGCGAGCACCCGGCGGCGGCCGGAGGTCTTCTGGCCGTCGGCCGGTTCGGGGATCGAGGCGGCGCCGCCGCCGAGGATCTGCGGGAAGCCGGGTTCGACCGCGTCGCCCTTGGCCGCGGCGTTGCCGCGGATGTGGACATGCATCGGCTCCGGGCGCGGGCCGCGCTCCTGGACCACCATGGCCTTCACGGCCCCGTCGGTCGCCGGCGGTGCCGCTTTGACCTGCCGGAGTTCGCGCTTCAACCCCCGGTAGGCGGCGATCTGTTCGGCGGTGAAGACCTCGTCGCCCCGCGTGCGGATGAGGGCGGCGATGTCGAGCGACTTCGCCGCGCCACCCTGTTCGGCGGAGAGCGCGCAATCGAAGAACTGTCCGCCCCCGCCGTGTTTCACGTGGACGGACAGGACGTTGCGACCGGTCTGCAGGAAACCGGCGGCGCCATCGGCGAGCGGCACCTCGACATACTGGGTCACGTAGCCGCCCCGCTGTGCGACCGGCTGTCCGTTGAGGAAAACCTCGATGTCCTCGTCGTGGTAGGCGCGGAGTTTCAAACCGAGGCCCGGCGGGACTTCGGCGAGATGGAAGGTGGTCTGCAGCCAGATCTGCTTCGTCCGCCAAGGCGTGCGCGGCTTCTCCCCGGGCACGTTGGTGCCGAAGGGGGCAGGCGCCGCGTTCCAACCCGCCTCGTCGGCACGGAAGCCGACCGCCGACCAGCCCTCGCCGGGATCGTCGGTGGTGTAGTGCCAGCGCTGCTCGCGCGTGCGGTGGTCGGCGACCAAAACTGGATCGGCGAGCGTCGCGGGACCGTTCGCCAGCCCGCGCAGATCGTCGTCAGCGGCAGCGAACTTCTCGCGAGCCAACTTCTCGAGGCGGGCGATGCGCCCCTCGAGATCGGCGATCTTCTCCTCGCGTTGGCGCTGCGCCTGCGCGGCCCGCTCTTTGCTGACCGGGTCGCCCACCGTCTCGATCACCTTGTTCTTGTCCATGTTGGTGATGCCGTGGAAGAAGGCCATGAAGGCGTAGTAGTCCTCCTGCGGCATCGGGTCGCCCTTGTGGTCATGGCATCTTGCGCAACCCATCGTCATGGCGAGAAAGCCCTCGGTGGTGGTGCGGACGTTGTCGTCGAGGACGTCGTATTTGTGCTGCAGCGGATCGGCAGGTTCATCGTCCCACTGCATGAGACGGTGGTAACCGGTGGCGATGCGCGAGGGCACGCCCACCTCGTCGACCTCGTCGCCGGCGAGCTGCTGGAGGATGAAATCGTCGTAGGGCAAATCGTTGTTGAAGGCGTCGATGACCCAATCGCGATAGCGCCAGATCTCGCCCTTCATGGAGTCGCGTTCGAATCCGTTCGACTCCGCGTAGCGCACGAGGTCCAACCAGTGGCGTGCCCAGCGTTCCCCGTACTGCGGCCGCGCGAGCAAGTCATCGACGAGCGCGCGCCACGCCTCAGGCGAGGGGTCAGCGGCGAAGGCCTCGACCGCGCCGGCGTCGGGAGCGAGCCCGGTGAGGTTGTAAAATGCGCGGCGGGCGAGCGACTCCGGCGGCGCCACGGGATTCGGCTTCAGGCCGTTCTCGGCGAGCTTCGCGTAGATGAAAGCGTCGATCGGGTTCCCGGCCCAGGCCGGGTCGTCGACCTCCGGCACCTCCGGGCGCACCATGGGGCGGTGCGACCAGAAATTCTGGGTGCGCTCATCGATGACGGTGTTGTCGTCGCCGTCGTGCTCCACCTCGGCGATCAAATCGATGTCTTCCGGCGACCAGGGCGCGCCCATGCCCAACCACTTTTCGAGCGTCGCGATCTGCTCGGGCTTCAGCTTGCCCGACGGCGGCATGGAGTGGTCGGGGTCTTTGTAGCTGACCATCTCCAGCAGGAAGCTGCCGCTGGGGTTCTCCAGATCGACCGCCGGCCCATGGTCGCCGCCGAGTACCAAGCCACGCCGGCTGATGAGCTGCAGGTTCGAGCGTACCTTCACCTTGCCGCGCGCGTCGGTGCCACCGTGGCACTTGATGCAGTTCTCGGTCAGGATCGGCCGCACCTCCGACTCGAAAAACGCCAACTGCTCGGGCGTGAACGAAGGGTGTTCGACCACCGCCGGCTCGGCGAGAGCGCCGCCGATCGACGCAGCGGCGGCGGCGGCGGCGATGCGGACAGCGGAGGCGCACAGGGCTTGGGGAAAGAGGCGGGGCATGGGACGGCTAAACATGCCCGCGTTTACTCCCGATCACACGGAAAAAAGCCCGCCATGGATCGATCACCAACCCGCCGGCGAGCGGCGCCACTCTCGGATGTTGTCGTGGGTGTTGACGAGCCCGGATGACCACCAAGCTCCGGGCTGCGGCCTGCCTTCGTCGACGCTGAGGGCGTTGGCGTGATGCCCGGCTCGGACAGGGTATTGCCCAGTCGCTCCACCAATCCCTGCCGCCGCCGACTCAGCGTCAACGCGAATGGCGGCGCCTCGCCTGCGGATGGAGTGATCGATCCCGGCTAGGAGCCGGTACGGCGGTGGCCGCTCCGAGGGAGCGACGGCTCAAATCACGGCCACGTCCGCCTTCAACCCGGAGTCCCGACCAAACACCATCACATGCCAACGGCCGGCCCGGCTCGGGCGGATAACCACATCACGCCGCGCCTTCCGGCGGCCGAAATAGCGAAACCGCTGACGCGCTCGAAATTTGCCCAGATTCTCGTCGTCGACGACGCAGATCTTCGCATCCGCGCTGCAATGCACCTGAACCGATTGGGAATCTTCGAGAGTGACCGTATAGCAGAGAGCACTCATGGTAGGAAAGAATGGGCAGAATAGGGACGATCCCGGGTCGATGCACAACGAAAATATTTAGAAATCTTTGCATTTTTGATCCCTAACAAATCCACGCCGACGCGCCGACACGCCGTTGTGGCGCGGCAGCCAACCGGTCGGCACCGACCACGCCCCGGGGAGCCCATCCGTCTCGGGCAGCCCCCCCGATTGAGATCCCCAAGCTCGAATCGCATCAGCGGCGGCCTCCGGCCGCCGGGCGGGAGCGGCTGAGCCTCCGCCACAGGCGGCGCCACCTCCGCGACCATACCCGGCGCCGGAACCAGCGTCTGTCGTATCCAGCCAGGCGGTCGAAGGCTTGATCTTTCCTTCGCGGCAACCAGGCCATCACCCTCTCTGCAAACCACTCCGGATCTTCATCCCGCAAGCTCTCCCACAACGCCGTCCGGAACTTTGGCAAATGCGCCTTCCAGTGCGCCGAAGCCACCACCTCCCGTTTCTCAACCGCGAGCAGGCGGGCCACCCCGTGATGGGCACTCCGCCGGTGCAGCTCCTCGAGCGCCCCGATCAGCGGCAGATCGGCGCCCGCCTCAAGGGCCGCCTCCCGGTTCAGACGCCACGATCGCAACTCCCCGAACTTCTCGATCACCCCCTGATGCGACACCATCGCCTCGAGGTCGAGCGGCAACGGAAAAGCCCCGCCCTCCGTCAGCACCCCGCACAAGCGCAACGCGACCATCGTGCGGTAACATTTCTCGCAGCGGCCACAGTTCAAGCCGGCCTCCGGGTTCCCGAAGCAAACACGGAGGTTCTGCAGCGCCACAGGCAAATCGCGCAGCGCCCGGACCTTCTCCAGCCGTTCGGCTTCAGCTCCGTCATAGACGATGTCCATCGCCTGGGAAGCCCAAAGCGGATCCGTCACCGCAGATGAACCCCAGGGGGTGATACGCCGGTAAGAGGTGCTCGACGCGAGATAGACCTTGCCCAACGTCCCGCTCAAAAACATCGCGATCGCCGCGAAAGCCGCGCCATGGTAATGCTTGCCCCAGTGGCAATAGCGGTCGCTGAAGCGCAAGAGATCGGTCCGGACGGAGATCAGCTCGACACCGCAAGCCCTCGCGGTCTCACCCAGACGCTTCCAAGCTTTGTCCCGATAGCCCACGTCCTCCAGCGGGATGTCGCAACCGTGCACGAAAACCGCATGGGTCAGCTCGCCCCGGTGCTTCAGCAGGGAGTAGGTCGAGTCGAGGCCACCGCTGAAAAAGACCCCGGTCCCGGCGCCAGTTGGAGATCCATGCTCGGGCGCCTCGCTGGCGCGGAGCTCCACCGGGCGGAGCTCCGGGTACCAAGTCGA
Source organism: Verrucomicrobiia bacterium (assembly GCA_030430255.1). GTDB lineage: Bacteria > Verrucomicrobiota > Verrucomicrobiia > Verrucomicrobiales > DEV007 > JAUIGD01. Next base: position 6,760 of record JAUIGD010000141.1, on the reverse strand, counting down.
GAGGATCTCCTGAAAGCGCCTCGCCCCGGCGAGCAGCCTCCCCGGCAGAGGGGTCGAGAACCGCAGCGGGCTCCCCAGCTTCATCGCGGGCACCAGGGCCAGGGGTAACGCCGCGGCCGAGAGCAGCGGCGGCGCGCCCCGGTCGATCCCGCCGAGGTGAAACCCCAACACCTCGCTAGAAGCCCCCTGGCGCAAGCGCACCCGCACCGAAACCTCCCCCCCGCCGCGCGACGCCTCCACCCACTCCGGAGGGTCGACCACGATCTCAGACCCCGGGCGGAAGCCTGGGCCGGGCGGCGGGGAAACCGGGTGGCGGCTCAAGGCTCAAACGTATAGGATCATTCCCCGTACCCGACAACCGATTGGTGCCCCAGAGGCCTCGCGATGAAACCGCCCCCGCCCCCGTTTCCAGAAGATCCGGACAACGCCGTCGAGAGCGCGCCGCTCGCGCGCTGGGTCGCCGAGAGGCTCTGCCGCGAAGACCCTCACCGCGGGGAGAGCTGCTCTTGGTACCACGGGTTCCGCCCGTTCCTGCGGGCGCTAGGGCTGGCCGTCACCCCCGCCCACCACGCCGACTTCCTGCGCCGCGCCTTCCGGTTGGCGCTTGAACCGGGGCGACGGGCGCGCGTGCTGGTCTCCGGAGCCATCGACGAGTCGATGTTCGCTCACGTCGTGTGGGCCGCGCGGGAGGCGGGCGCTGCCGTGGACGTCACGGTCGTCGACATCTGTGAGACGCCCCTGTTCCTCAACCTCTGGTTCTCCCGCCGCTCGGGAATTCCGGTCGCCACCATCTGTTCTGACATTCTTTCTCTCCAAGCCCCCGAACCTTTCGACCTCATCTGCACCAACGCCTTCTTCGGACAGTTCGACGCCCGCCAACGCCCTGCCCTCATCCGGCGATGGCACGCCCTCCTCAATCCCGGCGGCCGGGTCATCACCGTGGCGCCAGTCCGGCGCGGCAGCGGCACCGAGCCGGTGGGGTTCACGCCCGCAGAAGCGGGATCGCTCCGCGCCACCATCGTCGCGAGCGCCCAGGCGGCGGATAGCGCCTCCACTCTCGGAGCTTGCCCAACTACCCTCGCTCAGTTCGCCGACACCTTCACCGCGCGGATGAAGGTTCACCCCCTCGTTTCCGAAGACGCGATCGCCGATCTGTTCGAGGCCGGTCGCTTCCGCCTCGACCACCTCTCCACTTCCTCCATCCATGACCATCTTTCGCTCACCGACCCCACCGTTTCCCGCAGCGCCGAATACGCCCAAGTCATCGCGCGAAGGCCCTGATGACGTCTGCCGCAATTCGGGCTGAACCGCCCGAGCACGGCGGCGTGGTCCCCCCTCACCGATTCCTCACCGCGCTCCGCATCGGAGCCGGCGCTTGTCCGGAGCCGGGAGTTACGGCACCTTCCCCGCCCCCGATGCCCCTTCACCGCCCCCCTCTCGCAGGGCTGCTCGCCGCGCTGATCGGCCTCGCAGCCGCCGCTCCCTGCACCGCCCAAGGCCCCTACGGCCGAGAGTCGCCCGTCCCCGTCGCCCCTTTCCTCGACGGCGTGTTCCCCCACCAAACCCCCGGCGGCACCGGCGGTTGGACCGTGGAGGACGCCTTCCCGGGACTCACCTTTCTCGACCCTGTCGCGATGAAAGCCGGCCCGGCGACGGCCGGCGGCGGAGACCGGCTCTACGTGGTGGGCAAGGAGGGGCAGATCTGGTTCTTCGACAACGATCCGGGCACGGCGGCCAAGACGCTGTTTCTCGATATCTCCGACCGCGTCCAAGTCACCGACAACGCCGGCTTGGTGGGGCTCGCCTTCCACCCGGAGTTCGGCCAGCCCGGCTCGCCGAACCGCCGCTACTTCTACGTCTTCTACTACCACCACCCCTCGCCCTACACCGTCACCAACAACGACCTCCCCAACCCGGCCTACGACCGCCTCTCACGCTTCGAAGTGCCCGACGGCTCCGACCTCGCCGACCCCGACAGCGAGTTCGTCATGGTGCAGCAGTGGGACCGCCACCACTGGCACAACGGCGGCGCCATGTTCTTCGGCGACGACGGCTTCCTCTACGTCAGCGTCGGCGACGAGGGCTCTGATTTCGACCCCTACGACGTCGGGCAGCGGCTCGACGGCGCCCTGCTCAACGGCGTCATGCGCATCGACGTCGACATGGACCTCTCGCGCTCGCACCCGATCCGCCGCCAGCCGGCCCCCGGCGGCACGCCGCCCGCCGGCTTCCCGCCCTCCTTCTCGCAGGGCTACACCATCCCCGATGACAACCCCTGGCTCGACCCCGGCGGCGCGATTCTCGAAGAGTTCTGGTGCACGGGCCTGCGCAGCCCGCACACCATGAGTTACGACCCCGCCACCGGCGGCATTTTCGTCGGCGACGTCGGCCAGGGCTCGCGCGAAGAGATCGACAAGATCACCAAAGCCGCGAACTACGGCTGGCCCATCCGCGAGGGCGACATCGCCGGCCCGAAGCCGTCCCTCCCGACCTTCGGCGGCACCGCGATCACCGGACCGATCCACGCCTACCCACGCAGCACCGGCGTCTGCGTCATCGTCGGCCCGGTCTACCGCGGCCGCGAGCACGCCGCGGCGCTCGGCGGCAAGCTCCTCTTCGCCGACCACGAGTTCCGCAAGCTCTGGTGCATGGACCCCGACGGCGACAGCTCCTCGGTCGAGTTCCTCGCCAACATGCCCCCGGGCGGCTTCCACGCCAACACCGCGAGCTTCGGCGTCGACCGCGGGGGCGAGGTCTACATGGTGAAGCTGGCCGGCGAGGGCAACCCGGACGGGAAGTTATATAAGCTCGCCCGCACCGGCGCCAACAACCCCGAGCCGCCCGCGCTGCTGTCGGAGACCGGCGCCTTTGTCGACACCGGTTCGCTAGAACCTTCGGCCAAACTGTTGCCCTACGCGCTGAACACACCCTTCTGGTCGGACGGCGCCTCGAAGGCCCGCTGGGCCGCGATCCCCAACGACGGCTCCCACGACACGCCCGCCGAACAGGTCGGCTACAGCGCTGAGGGCGAGTGGTCGTGGCCCGAGGGCACCGTGTTCGCCAAGCACTTCGAGCTCGCCGGGCGCCGCCTCGAGACCCGTTTCCTGGTGCACGGGACCGGCGGCGACTGGTACGGGGTCACCTACAGATGGCGCCCCGACGGCAGCGACGCCGACCTGCTCTACTCGGGGGGGGCCGAGGAGGTGCCCGACGGCGCCGGCGGCACCCAGACCTGGCTCTACCCCGGACGCGGTGACTGCATGACCTGCCACCGCCCCGTCGCCGGTTTCGCCCTCGGCCCGAAGACCCGCCAGCTGAACGGCGACCTGCCCTACCCGGGCTCCGGCCGCACCGCGAACCAGATCGCCACCTGGGCGCACCTCGGGGTCTTCGACAACCCGCCGGCGGAGGCCTCGCTGCCCGCGCTGCTCACCGGTGCGCCCGTCGATGACCTGCGCCGACCCGTCGAGCTGCGCGCGCGGTCGTGGCTCGACTCGAACTGCGCCTACTGCCACCGCCCCGGCGGCGCCCAACCCGATTTCGACGCCCGGCTGAGCACGCCGCTGGAGAACAGCAACCTCATCAACGGCGCGCTCGTCGGCGGGTTCGGCATCCCCGGGGCTGCCGTCGTCCGCGCCCACGACCCGGACAAATCCATCCTCCACCTTCGCTCCCAAGCCGTCGGCGACCTCGGGATGCCGCCCCTGGCCAAAGCCCTGGCGGACCCCGAAGGCGTGCGGGCCCTCCGCGATTGGATCAACAGCCTCGACCCCGCCCTCTACCCGACCGCCGGCGCGCGGGGCGAATACTTCAACGACCGCGACCTCTCCGTCCCCGCCCTCACCCGAACCGACCCCGCCATCGATTTCAACTGGGGCACCGGTTCACCTGACCCCTCGATCGGCGCCGACACCTTCTCCGCCCGCTGGACCGGCTTCTTCGTCCCGCCGATCTCCGGCACCTACACCTTCCACGTGCGCTCGAACAACGGCGTGCGGCTTTGGGTCGACGGCGCGCCGGTCATCGACCGCTGGGTCTCGAACACCGTCATCAACGCCAGCGGCACCGCCGAACTCGCCGCCGGTGTCCCCGCGCCCTTCACCGCGGAGTACTTCGAAGACACCGCGAGCGCCGAACTCCGCCTCGAGTGGGAGGCCGCCGGCTTGCCCCGCGAGGTGGTCGGCGGCGGCGCGCTCGTCCAGAGCCTGCCCCCCGACGGCCCACCCGTCGCCGCCAACGACCTCGCCGGCGAGATCTCCGCAACCACCGCCATCGACATCCTCGCCAACGACCTCGACTTCGAGGACAACCTCGACCCCTCCTCGGTCGCGATCACCGGCCCGCCCGCCCGCGGCGACGCCGTGTTCGACGCCGGGCTCGGGGCCGTCCTCTACACCCCGGGCGGCAGCCCCGGCGCCGATTCCTTCACCTACACCGTCGCCGACTCCGCCGGCCATCTCTCCAACGAGGCGCTGGTGACCCTCACCGTGGCGGGCGGACACTACGCCTCCTGGCTCGCCACCCACTTCCCCGAAGGCGGCGCAGACGCCGATCCGACCGCCGATCCCGACCGCGATGGCCACCCGAACGCGGTCGAGTACGCCACCGGCTCGGACCCGCTGGATAGCGGGTCGACCCCGGCCGATTCCCTCACCCGCCTCGCCGATGGCAGCATCCTCTGGACGATCCCGAGGCCGGCTGATCGTGAAGCGGACATCGGGGTCCGCGCCAGCACCGATCTCACACACTGGTCCGCCCCCGGCGCCGGGATCAACCTGATCGACGGCGGGCCCGCGACGCTGCAGGTCACCATCGCCCCGGAAGCTGCCGGCACGCCCTTGTTCCTGCGGCTCGAGGTCGCCGTTCCCTGACGGAGCCTGCCCCTACTCCCCGAGGACGCCCGATGTCTCCAGATAGGCAGGTTCGGGGGCGAGGAACATCATGAGTTCGTCGAAGTCGGAGAAGGCGGCCATCTCCATCATCCCCCCGCCGAGGATCCGGAAGTACACCCGATCGCCCGAGAGCATCGCTTCGGGGGAGTAGTTAATCGAGATCGTGGTCTCCCCCTCGCGCAGAACCACATCCGCGGTGAGGAAACTCCCTTCGTCTTCGATCCAATCCGCCCACCCGGTCGGGCTCATCTCTGACACCAGGTCCTTCATCAACATGTCGGACGGCGCCTGCAACGCCCTCACCATCGGGTTCTCCGCCGCCTGGCCATCCCCTTGCGCGGCGATCGCCGACCCCGTGGCCACCAGCTGCCACTCCACCTCGCGGGCGACCCAGGGCAGACGCACCTTGAGCCCCTCGCCGCCGACCATCTCGTCGAAGGGACGCTTCAGGTCCAAGGTACGCCAGCGCTCGGTCTCGGCGATGACCTCCACTTTCCCCCTCCACTCGACCCCATTGAGTCTGTCGGCCTCCGTCAGCTCCGCCGGCGTCACCCTCGTTTTCAAGCCCTTCATCTCGACCAGCTCCATCTTGTAGAGGATCGTGGGGTGACGTCTCTCAGACACCTCTTGCATCGCCTCGAAGTCTTGCTGCATCACCGCGCTCATCGCCTCACCCATCGCCGACATCCGGTCCTCGATGCCGGACGCGGCGACCGTGTAGTAGGAGCCATCGATCTCGACGAACCGCTGGTCGAACACCGCGCTGACTTCTCGCAGGACCTCGTCCGGCACCCCTTGATCGCCCGCGACCTCCACATTCGGTAGCGAGGACTCGTTGCAGGCTGAGAGGGCGACGGCAGAGGACAGGACAGCGATACGGCAGATCGTTTTCTTCATCATGGCAGTGGAGGAGTTGGGTGTTTTCTACCGCGCTCGGATCCACTCAAGATTCGGATTCCGAGCACAGCAGCGATTGGGTTCAGCGGGTTGAGCACCGCATCCATCGCGAAGCTCACCCCACTTTGAAGAAGCCGGCCCGCCGCCGGCCGTTACAGAGAATTTCGCACCCCCGCCGGAGGGAATCTCGAAGGCTTCGCCCGACACCCATCGTGACCTCGACGACGAGGTTCGCGGGACCTGCCGCCGATGCCCTTTCCCCGCGGCGGTCGCAACGCAAAGGCCGGATGTCAGGAGCGCTCCTCCCCGTTCCCGGGCGGCACGGACTCGAAGACGGTGCCGGGCTCGCCGGTCGAGCGGTCCGAGATCGGCCGCGCGGCGGCGATCAACGCCCGGAACCGTCTAGCCCGAATCGATCACCAAGCTCCGGGCTGTGGCTCGCCCCCGTTGACGCTGAGGGTGTTGGCATGGTGACCGGCTCGGGCAGGGTGTTCACCCAGCCGCTTCGCCTGTCCCTGCCGCCGCCTACTCAGCCTCAACGAATGGCAGCGCCTCGCCTGCGAATGTGGTGGTCGATCCGGGCTAGGAACCGGAGCCGCGCGAAGCGGTGACCGCCGGCGGTCAAATCCGCGAAGTGAAACCCATCATGCGAGAGCACTTCCCCGGCGAAAGGTGCCCAGCCGCCATCGAGCGTGGCCGAAACCTCGAGGACGACATCCACCATCGAGGCCGGCCACGAAGCGAAGACTGCCCCGGACTCCGACCTTTCAACGCCAACCGCCCCCCCGACCGAGGCCTCCAGCAGCGCAGTGCTGTTCCCGTTCGAATCGATCGCGTAGGCCTCGATGTCCACCGGGCCCATGCCGGGCAAGGCGACCGCCTCTCCCGATGCGACCTCGAAGAACTCCCCGCCTCCCACACGGACGAAGTAGCGGGAGTCGCCATCCCCCCCTTCGACCGAGAAGACCCCG
>JAUIGD010000608.1 GCA_030430255.1 Verrucomicrobiia bacterium | reverse complement strand
GCCGCCCCTGCAGCCGCTTGGAGTCCTCCAGCATCAGGTCGAGCACGCTCGCCTCGCGTTTGAGCTCGGCGCGAACCTCCTCGATCCCCTTGCCCGCGTAGGGATGGAACAGGCGGTTGAAGATCTCCTGCGGGCGGTGCATCGAAGGGATCGGGCGCCCGGGGCCGTAGTGTGAGAGCGTCTTGGCGCTGCCGTAGGACCCCGTCCCGCCCTCGGTGCCGAGGACCAGCGAGGGGTAGCGGGTCTCGTGCCCGTTAGTCCTCGCCGCCACCTGGTCGACGGAAATGTTGTTCGTCTTCTCGGTCACCGTCATGTCGGCACCGGTGGCGAAGACGTCGCCGCTGCTGTGCCCGCCCATGCCCACCCCGCCGGCGTGCTCGAGGCCGCGGAGATAGCTCACGGAATCCTTCAGCGGCGCGAAGGGGGCCGCCGATCGGTTGAAGGTGAGCGGCCCGGCATCCTGACAGGGCCACCAGTTCCAATCGTGGTGCGAACCGTCCTCGTTCTTGGGCTCGTAGACCCCGTAGGCGATGTAGGTCACCACCATACGCTTCGGCAGCGCCTCCGCCGCGGCGGCCCTGCCCCACGACATGCCGTTGAGAAGGGGCAAGGCCAGCGCGGCGCCGCCGCCCTTGATGAACTCGCGCCGGTCGAGATGCCAGGATTTCGGTTTCATAGGTCGGATGGGTTCTGAAGCGGTTCTCCTGTGAATGCCGGACTCTGACAGATGGCGACGATCAGATCCTGGAGTCTGTATCCGTCTCCCGCCGCTTGCGCCCTCAATCGTTCGACTTCGAACCGGTCCCGGAAGCTCAGCTCCCTTCCGAGGCCGTAGGCCATCAGCGTGCGGATGACGTTCTCGGCGATCTCGTCCCCCCGCTCTTCGAGCAGGTATGCCTTGAGCTCCCCCATGCCGTCGATCTCGGGGCCGTGCGGAACCCGCGACCTGGCGTCCACTTCGATGGTATAGACGGTATCGAGATACGCCGCGTAGCCCGCGGGATCCCTGTGGTCATCGATGCTAAAACCGCGGATCCGGGCGCCCTCTTCAGGGGCGCGGGGTTGGTGTTTCCCGATCGCGTTGTAGCGCTCGAAGGGGATCCCCCACGGGTCGAGGCGCACGTGACAGTCGGCACAGCTCTCCTGGTTGCGGTGGAGGGCGAGCAGATCCTTGATCGAGGGCGACTCGTCCGCGGAATCCCCCGCCGAGTCGCTGAGGGCAGGCACCTCGGCCGGCGGCGGCTTCACCTCGTCGCCCAGAATCGCCTCGCGCAGCCAGACGGCGCGGTAGATCGGGTGCGGGGCCGAACCGGTCGAATTCCCCACCAACACCGACCCGTGGGTCAGGAGACCGCCGAGATGATGCCCGGGCTGGATCGGGACGGGGCGCAGTTCGAGCCCGTGCACGCCCTCGACGCCGTAGTGCACCGCGAGCGGCTCGTTGAGGTAGGCGAAGTCGGACTCGATCAGGTTCCCGACGCCGGCGTTCCTGCGGATCAGCTCGGCGACGAAGCCCACCGTCTCGTCCATCATGTAGTCGCGGATCGTCGGGCGGAACAGCTGCTCCTGGCCGCGCCGCTCCCCGACGTGCACGGTGTAGAGGAAGCGCGGGAACAGATCGAGGTTGATGTTCACCGTCTTCATCTTGGCGATGCTGAGCCACTGGACGGTGAAGTTTCTGACGAAGTCCCCCGCGCGCGGGTCGGCGAGCAGCCGGCGCGCCTGCGCCTCGATCACCGCAGGCGAAGCCAGCGCGCCCGAGGCGGCGAGCTCGAACAGCACCCGGTCCGGCATGCTGCCCCAGAGGAAGTAGGACAAGCGCGAGGCGAGCGCGTAGGGCTGGGTCGCGGCGGGGGCATCGACCACCGTGTGGTAGAGGAACTGCGGCGAGATCAACACCATCGCCAAGGTCTCGCGCATCGCCTCCTCGAGGGTGTCGAACTCGGCAGCGTAGATTTTGCAGATCGCCTCGTAGCGGTCCACCTCATCCTTGGCGACCGGGCGGCAAAACGCCCGTACCATGAAACGCTCGATCACCTCGCGGGCGTACTTTTCGGGATCTGCTTCGCGCAGGGGCGAGTCGAACAGGATGCGTGTGTGATGATCCGGAGGCCACACGTCGGCGGCCGGCGCCTCGAACTCGAGCGAGTGGAGGACCACCCGCGGCGCCGCGGCGCTCCAGGAGGCATCGAAGGCGCTTCTCCGGTGGTCGTTGAGCTCGCCGTTGTTGAAGATGTTCTGCGCGGTGATGGTGATGCTCGGTGGCCGCACCTTGTTCCGGTGCGTGGTGGGGGGCTGGACCGGGATGTTCTCGATGCGCCCCCGCAGCTCGAACTCCCCGGGCCGGTCCGGCCGGTTCGTCAGATGCAGGACGCCCACCTCGTGGTAGGTCCCCGAACCGGAGTCGTGCCTGAGGGAGGTGTCCATCACCAGCCGGAGCGGGGCCTCTTCGAACCCCGGTGGCAAGTTCGCCGACGCCCGGACGCGGAGCCTGAACTCCCCATTCTCCGGCCAGCCTTTCAGGCCGAGCGTCTTCGAACCCATGCCCGGCCCCTGGTAGACGCCGATCT
>JAUIGD010000607.1 GCA_030430255.1 Verrucomicrobiia bacterium | reverse complement strand
CACCGGCGAGCTGGCGGAGCCCTTCGTGATCCGCCCGACCTCCGAGACCATCATCGGCGCGGCCTTCGCTCGCTGGATCGAGAGCTACCGCGACCTGCCCCTGCTCATCAACCAGTGGGCGAACGTGATGCGTTGGGAGATGCGGCCGCGCCTGTTCCTGCGCACGGCGGAGTTCCTCTGGCAGGAGGGGCATACCGTGCACGAGTCGGCGGACGAGGCCAAGGAACACACCCGGCGCATGCTGGGGGTCTACGCCGAGTTCGCGCGCGAGCACCTGGCGATCCCTGTCATCACGGGCGAGAAGACGGAGAACGAGCGCTTCCCCGGCGCCGAGATGACGCTGTGCATCGAGGCGATGGTGCAGGATCAGAAAGCGATCCAGGCCGGCACCTCGCACTTCCTCGGGCAGAACTTCTCCAAAGCGCAGGACATCAGCTTCGCCGCGCGCGAGGACGGCCGACGCGAGTTCGGCTGGACCACCAGCTGGGGCGTCAGCACCCGCCTGGTCGGCACATTGATCATGGCGCATGGCGACGACGACGGCGTCATCATGCCGCCGCGCGTCGCCCCGGTGCAGGTGGCGATTTTGCCCGTCACCCCGAAGCCCGACACGCGCGACGCGGTGCTGCAGGCGGCCGAAGCCTTGGCCGAGGCGTTGCGGGGGCACGAGTACGCCGGCGAGAGGATCCGGGTCGAGGTCGACAAGCGCGACGTGCGCGGCAAGAACTGGGAGTGGATCAAGAAGGGGGTGCCGCTGATCGTCGAGATCGGCCCGCGCGACATCGAGAAGCGTTCGGTGGCGGTGCTGCGCCGCGACAAGGCGGGCGCCGGCAAGCAGTTCCTCGACAAGGAGGAGTTCCTGCGCGGCGTCGAGGGCCAGCTCGCGGCGGTGCAGCAGTCGCTCTACGACCGGGCGCTCGCCTTCCGCGAGGCGAACACGCACCGGGTCGACAGCATGGAGGACTTCGTGGAGTTCTTCGGCGAAGGCGGCCGCGGCGGGTTCGCGCTGTGCCATTGGGCGGGCTCGAACGAGGACGAAGAGCGCATCGCCAAAGAGCACAAGGTCACGATCCGCTGCATCCCCGACGGCGACGCGTTCGCCGAGGACGGGGTGTGCATCCTGACCGGTGCGCCGAGCTCGCGCCGCGTGGTCTTCGCCAAGGCGTATTGAGGTGGCGGAGACCGACGCCAGCCCCGCCCCGATCGACTGGGGCGGATGGGAGCCGTCGATGCGGGCGACGCTGGTGTTCCTGACGCGCCCGGGCGAAGTCTTGCTGATCCACAAGAAGACCGGGTTGGGGAAGGGCAAAGTGAATGCCCCGGGGGGGAAGATCGAGCCGGGCGAGACGCCGGAGGCGGCGGCAGTGCGGGAGGTGCGCGAAGAGATCGGCGTCGAGGTGCACGCGGTCGAGCACGCGGGGACGCTGCGCTTCCAGTTCGTCGATGGGGAGAAGCTGGCCCTGCACTGTGAGGTGTACCGCGCGTCGGAGTTTAGCGGCGTGCCGAGCGAGAGCCGCGAGGCGGACCCGTTCTGGTGCTCGGTCGATGCGGTGCCCTACGGGCGGATGTGGGAGGACGATCAGTACTGGCTGCCCGGCGTGCTGGCGGGCGGGTGCTTCACGGGCGATTTCGTTTTCGACGGCGAACGGATGCTGTGGCGCGAGGTGCGGGTGGTGGCATCGGCGCCCCGCCGATGACGGTGCCCGCGGCGTCCCGGAGCCCGGCTGGGGGCGGATCGGGTTTGCCCCTGGAGCGGGGAGGTCGGCACGGTGCGCTCCGGATCGATCACGGCGGAGACGGAGCTCCGCCCTCCAGAGGGAGGGGAAGGCGGGGCGAGCAAGATGCTCGCGCTCCGGGTGAGTGCGGCGCTTACGACGTGGCATCGGCGTCCCGCCGCTGGGCAGAGGGCGGATGGGTTTGCCCCTGGAGCGGGGAGGTCGGCACGGTGCGCCCCGGATCGATCACGGCGGAGACGGAGCTCCGCCCTCCAGAGGGGGGGGAGGCGGGGCGAGCAAGATGCTCGCGCTCCGGGTGAGTGCGGTGCCTGCGACGTGGCATCGGCGTCCCGCCGATGACCGTGCCCGCGGCGTCCCGCCGCTGGGCTGAGGGCGGATCGGGTTTGCCCCTGGAGCGGGGAGGTCGGCACGGTGCGCCCCGGATCGATCACGGCGGAGACGGAGCTTCGCCCTCCAGAGGGGGGGGGAAGGCGGGGGGCGCAGGATGCTCGCGCTCCGGGTGAGTGCGGTGCCTGCGACGTGGCATCGGCGTCCCGCCGATGACCGTGCCCGCGGCGTCCCGCCGCTGGGCTGAAGGCGGGATGCCCGCCACTCGGCAGCTCCGCAGAGGCGACGTTTTACACAACTTTTACACGGTAGACAGGTGCCGTTGACGCAGGATTTCCCGGGCGGTGGTAGCGTTGCTCCACCATGAGAACGAAAACCCTTCTTCCTATCTTGAGCTTCGGCGGCGTCGTGCTGGCCGGGGCGATCGCGTCGTCCCATCTGCTCGCCCAAGACACGGCCTCTGCTGGCGAGAGCCACGGCGAGGCCCATGCCGAGGCCACCATCAGTGCCAC
>JAUIGD010000140.1 GCA_030430255.1 Verrucomicrobiia bacterium | reverse complement strand
ATGCCGACCGGCTTGCGCTTGTCGGTGCCGTTGAAAATCACGTCCGCCATCTCGCCCCCGCGCAGCGCCTTGGCGGAGGTCTCGCCGAGCACCCAGCGCACCGCATCGACCACATTCGACTTCCCGCAGCCGTTCGGCCCGACGATTCCGGTCACCCCGGGGTGGAACTCAAATTCGGTTTTATTGGCGAAGGACTTGAAGCCGTGGAGGGTCAGCGACTTGAGGCGCATGAGGTCGGGTGCGGGGAGGTGGTTCGGGATGGAAGCCGCGGACGCTAGGAATCCGCCACCACAACCACAAGCCAAATTCTCGCCAAACCACAAGATGTTGTATGTTTTAATATTTCTGGCATCTACATGTAGTTTTATCAAAATTCCGCTTCCCGGTGGGCCGGGTGGGGGAGCATCGGGGTGGGCGTTGCGCCGGGCGGAGGTTTGGCTACCATTACGATCCCGTATCGTGATGTCGCAGACTCCAGCAACCCACCGCCGCCGCCCGTTCGAACGGGCGCGCGTGCTGCTCGGTCTCGGGGGCGCGATCGGGATCTTGGGCTGCGACAAGCCGGTCGAGCCGGTCGAAGTCGACCCGCCCGTGCCGGAGGAACCGCTGCAGGAGGTGGTGTCTGCCCCGGAGCCGATGGAGATCGACCCGGCGGAGATCGAGCCAATCATCGACAAGTCATCCAAGGTGACGATCCTCGGCTACCATCAGTTCATCACCTCCGGGACGCCGGGGGAAATGCGGATCCGCAGCACCAAGTTCAAGGAGCAGATGTTGGCGCTGCGGGAGGCGGAGATCCCGGTGATTTCGCTCTCTGACTACATGGCGTGGCGGCGCGGCGAACGGGCGATCCCGGAGCGCTGCGTGGTGATCACCATCGACGACGGCTACGACGACCTCCACGCGGAGGCCCTGCCGGTGTTCCGCGAGCTGGGCTACCCGTTCACCTTCTATATCTACACCGATTTCCTCGGTGGGGCCGGGCGCACGCTCAGCGACGATGAGGTCCGGGAACTGATCGCCGCCGGCGGCGAACTGGGCAGCCACTCGATCTCGCACGACTTCCTCGTCCGCGGCCGCCGTTCGCGTGGAGATGCCTGGCTGGAGACGGAGCTCAAAGGGTCCAAGGAGGCTCTGGAGCGGCGGTTCGGGGTCGAGGTGACCAGCTTCGCTTACCCGTACGGCGAGTACAACGACGAGGTTGCGGAGCTCGCGGCGGGCTACGGCTACACGAGCGCGGTGACCGTCAACGGCGCCAAGGCGGGATTCGACACCGGTGCTATGGAGCTGCCGCGCTACATCATCCACGGCAACAACGACATCAATTGGAACGCGGGCACCAGCTTCGGCGGTGGCGGTGGATTGGGCGACGGCAACAATCTGCTCGCCGAGACCCCCGAGGGCGCTCAGGCGGACGAGCCGCCGCTGCGGGTGTATCCCAAGCCCGGCAGCGTCGTCGCGGACCGCCTGCCGACGATCTCGGCCGATCTCTCCAACCTCCAAGGCGTCATACCGGAGACGATCGAGATGCGGGTGTCAGGCTTCGGCGAAGTCCCGTTCGTTTACGACACCGAGCGGGGCGTCGCCTCGTGGACGGTGACCCGGCGTCTGCGCACCGATGAGGTCGATGTCCGCCTGCGGTTGCGGCGCAGCGGTGAGCCGAGCGCCGACCACGCGGCGTGGAGTTTCCGGATCGACCGCAACGCCTTCTACCTGCCGGACTACGAGCAGCACCGCGTGCCCAAGGCCGTGCCGCTGACGCCGGTCCCGGAGGCGGCCGCGGAGCCTGCCCCGGAACCCGATGCGCGCCCCGCCCGTCCGGCGCGACCGCTCGGGGCGTGACCCTTCCGATGCCCACGCCCGCCGCCAATCTAGAAAGCGATACCGCCGCCCTCGCGCTGCCCGGCGGGCGCCGGGTCGGCGAACCCGGCCATGAGGTCGCCCGCCTGTTCGTGCTCGACCGCTTCGCCGCGATCGGCCTCGAGCCGTTTGAGGGCAGCTCGTTCGAGTTGCCTTTCGAGCACGGAGGACAGGCTTTCTGCAACCTCGCCGGGGTGGTGCGCGGGTCGGATCCGGGGGCGAAGCCGTTGCTGGTCGGCGCCCACTACGATTCGGTGATCGATGCTCCCTGTGCCGACGACAACGCGACTGCGGTCGCGGTCGCGCTCGCCGCCGCCGAGCATTTCAAGGGGCGCGCCGAGCCGCTGCGACGTGACCTGATCGTCGCGATTTTCGACTCCGAGGAGCCCCCCTACTTCTTGGGGCCGGCGATGGGTTCGACGCGGTTTTACGAAGACCATTGCGCGGGGCGGATCGAGTTCGCCTGCGCGCTGATCATGGATCTGATCGGCCATGACGTCGAGATCCAGCACCCCGCGGCGGCGATGATGCCGGCGCTGAAGAAGCTGCTGTTCGTGCTCGGTGCTGAGAGCGACGCCTCCCTGCCGGAGGCGGTCGAGTGGGCTGCGGGGGAGGCGAGGGGGCTCAAGGTGTTCCCGACCCTGAACCGCTACGTCGGGGACCTCTCCGACCACCACGCGTTCCGTGTCGGCGGCCAACCCTACCTGTTCCTCAGCTGCGGGCAGGGGAAGCACTACCATACCCCGGAGGATACCCTCGATTGGATCAACTTCGCCAAGCTGCGGCACGTGTTCGCGATCGTCGTCGATCTGCTGACGCGCATCGATGGCGGCGAGCCCCGCGGAACGACCTGCGACCCGGTCGAGTTCGAGGTGAGGATGCTGAAGAAGCTGATCGGGTTCGGCTACCCGATGATGCTCAAGATGGCCGGGTTGAAGCCGCCGAAGACGCGCGAGGACATGGACGCGATCGCCAAGTTGCTGGCGGAAGGCCTGGTGCGGTAGCGCCGCCGGCCCGAGCCATGGTGGGCATGGGATGCCCGCGGCCAGAGTGGAAGCGATGCGCGGGGGGGCTCGCGCCGCCTTGCGGCGACGATGACGCCCGACTCCCGTGGTCCCGCGCCGCTCAGCCCCGCCGCGCGCGGACGGACTCCGCCAGCCCCTCGAGCACCTTCTCGGTGTCGTCCCAGGCGAGGCAACCGTCGGTCACGCTCTGGCCGTAGGTGAGTTGGGCCGGGTCTTCGCCGATCGCTTGTTTGCCGCCGACGAGGTGGCTCTCGATCATCACCGCGACGACATCCTTGCTGCCGCCGGCGATCTGGTCGCCCAGCGTGGCTGCGACGGAGGGTTGCTGCTCGGGGTCTTTGCGGCTGTTGCCGTGGCTGCAGTCGACCATCAGCCCTCGCTGCAATCCGCTCTGCTCCAGCAGGTCGGAGGTCTCGCGGACGGATCCGGCGTCGTGGTTCGGGCCTTTGGAGGAGCCGCGCAGGATGACGTGACAGGTCTCGTTGCCGGTGGTCTCGACGATGGCGCTGACCCCTTGCTTGGTGACGGAGAGGAAGTGGTGCGGACAGGCGGCGGCCTTGATCCCGTCGACCGCGATCTGTACGCTGCCGCCGGTGCCGTTCTTGAAGCCGACCGGCATGGAGAGGCCGGAGGCGAGTTCGCGGTGGACCTGGCTCTCGGTGGTGCGGGCTCCGATCGCGCCCCAGGCGACGAGGTCGGCGACGAACTGAGGGCTGATGGTGTCGAGGAATTCCGTGCCGGCGGGGACGCCCATCTCGGCGAGGTCGACCAGCAGTTTGCGGGCGGTGCGGAGGCCCTCGTTGATGTCGAAGGAGCCGTCCATGTGCGGGTCGTTGATGAGGCCCTTCCAGCCGACGGTGGTGCGCGGCTTCTCGAAGTAGACCCGCATGACCAGCAGCAGATCGTCGCTGAAGCGACCGGCGGCGGCCTTGAGCCTCTCGGCGTATTCGAGGGCGGCGACGGGATCGTGGATCGAACAGGGCCCGACGACGGCGAGCAGGCGCGGGTCGGCCCCGGAGAGGATCGCGGCGGCCCCCTCGCGGGTTTCGGCCACGAGCCGCGCGGCGGACGGGCTCTCGGGGAGGTCGGCCATGAGCACGGCCGGGGCGATCAACTGGCGCGTCTGCACGATGCGGACGTCGTCGGTTCGGGGAGTGTCGGGATTCATCGCGCGCAGTGTGCATCGTCTTCGGCGGATTGCACGGGCCAAGTCGGGAGGGCGGGGATTTGCTCGCGGGGCGCGGCGTTGCCCCCCGGCGCCGGCCCGGTATGTTGGCACCGATGTCCCGCATGCGCTGCACGGTCCCCCCTCTTCTGCCGCTCCTGTTGGCGGCGATGCTGGCCTGGATCCCAGGCGCCCCCGGACAGGGCTACCGACCGCCGGCGGTGAGCGAGCCGCTGTTCGCCGGCGACGAGATCGCGTTGATCGAGGTCGACCGCCGCAAGCTCGCGACCAATCTTGCAGCCTACGTCGCCGGTGCCGCTGCGGCGGCGGAAGGGACCGCCGGGCTACCCCCCGAGCGGGCGCGACGGTTGCTCGGCCTGGCGCTGCACCTCGATCCGCGCAACCGGGCGGCGTTCACGGTGAATTTTCAACTCGCCCGAGGTGCGGCGCCGCCCGCTCTCGAAGCGGACTTCAGCCCGGCGACGCTCGCCGAGGTGCTGGCGGGCAAAGGGGGAGCCCTGCGTGCTCGCGGCGGCGGGGGCAACCTGATGTTGGCCGGGTTTCTGATCGCGGCGGCTGCCGAGATCGACCCAGACAACCTCGCCGCCGCACGCGCGTTGCAAGATTACGTCGAATCGGTCGCCCCGGTCGACTGGATCCCGGTGGTCGGCCGATAGCGGCGGCGGATTCGAACTTGCGGGGGCGTTGAGGGGGCGGGTAAATTGGGTTCTATGCACGCTTCCAAGCCTTCCGCTTCCTCGGGCCGCCGCCAGTTTCTCAAAGGCGCTGGCGCGACCGCCCTCGCCGCGCCGTTCGTGACCAGCGGCCTCCGCGCCAACCCGCCCAGCGAGCGGCTGCGCCACGCCAGCTTCGGTGCCAGCGGCATGGCGGGCAGCGATATCGGCAGCCTCGCCCGCAGCCCGCACTTCGAACTCGTTGCGGTGGCGGACGTCGATGCCGGAAATCTCGCGGGCCGGCTGAAGGCGCACGAGGGCGCGCGCGGGTATCGAGATTGGCGCGAGTTGCTCGACAAGGAGGCCAAGAACCTCGACAGCGTCAATGTCTCGACGCCGGACCACATGCACGGGCCGATCGGCCTCGCGGCGATGGACCTCGGTTTGCATTGCTACGGGCAGAAGCCGCTGGCGCAAAACCTGCGCGAGTGCCGGGCCATGGCGGAGATGGCGAGGGAGAAGGGCGTCATGACGCAGATGGGCATCCAGATCTCCTCGGCGTTCACCGAACGGCTGGCGGTGCAGCTCGTCCAAGATGGCGCGATCGGCAAAGTGACGCGCGTGCATTCGTTCTCCAACAAGAAATGGGGCGACATGGGCGCGGTGCCGGACCGGTCGGACCCGGTCCCGGACAACCTCGACTGGGACCAGTGGCTGGGTGTCGCCAAGGCCCGCCCCTTCATCAAAGGCTATTACCACCCGGGCAACTGGCGCAAACGGCGCGACTTCGGCACGGGCACCTTCGGCGACATGGGGTGCCACATCTTCAGCGCTTGGTACCGCGCCCTGGGCCTCACCGCGCCGCAGTCGGTCACCTCCCACGGACCCGCCAGCAACGCCCACAACTGGGCGATCAACGCGAAGATCGACTACGTGTTCCCGGCGACCGAGTTCACGCAGGAGGGCACCGTCCCGGTGACCTGGTACGACGGTGACGCCCGGCCACCCGCTGACGTCGCGGCGCTGGTCGACGGTAAGGTGCCCGGCCAAGGGAGTATCATCATCGGCACGGACGGCGTGCTTCTGGCGCCGCACATGCAGACGCCGCGCCTGTTCCCAGCTGGGAAGTTCGAGGGCTACAAATACCCGAAGTTGGAGCCGCGCGACCACTACCTCGAATACGTCGAGTCGGCACGCGGGGCGAGCGGCGAGAAGCCGTCGGCCAACTTCGAGGACTATTCCGGCCCGCTGACCGAAACCGTCTTGCTGGGCTGCCTCGCGACCCTGTTCCCGGGGGAGACCTTGGAATGGGATGCGGCGAAGCTCGCGGTCACCAACCACGAGGACGCCAACGCCCAGGTCGGACGCGAGTACCGCGAGGGCTGGGAGCCCGTCGGTCTGTAGCTCGCCGCCGTCAGCCGCGGGCGTTCCGGGATGGGCAGGACCATTTCGGGGCGCGGGGCGGCGGCTCCGATGCTACGATCGCGCCATGCCGAAGAACCTCCAGACGCTGCTCGAACTCGCGCGGGTGTCGAACCTGCCGACCGTGCTGACCAATGTCGTCGCGGCTTGGGTTCTGGCTGACGGGAACTTTCACTGGCACCTCCTCCCCTTGATCCTCGGCGCGGCGCTCGTCTACAGCGGCGGGATGATCCTCAACGACGCCGCCGACGCGAAGTGGGACCGGCACCACCGGCCGGAGCGCCCCATCCCCTCCGGCAAGATCAACGCCCGGCTCGCCTATCTGCTGGCGGGAGGGTTTCTGGGCGTGGGCGTCGCGCTCTGCTTGCTGGCTTCCGCGAGCCCGCTGTTCATCATCGCGCTGATCTTGGCGATCGTCGGGTACGACCTGTTGCATAAGCGCCACGACTGGAGCGTCTGGCTCATGGGCGCCTGCCGGATGCTCCTCTACGTCGTCGCCGGCTCGGCGGCCGGTGAGATCCCCGCAGGTGTGATCATCTGGGGCGCGGCGCTCGGCGCCTACACGGTCGGCATCACGCTGGCCGCCCAAGGTGAGGCCGCCGACGCCCCGGCGGGGCGCCTTCCGCATGCGTTGTTCGCAGCCCCGGTGGCCGCCGCGGTGATCATGCTCTTCGGTGCCGAAGGGAGCGGCGTCACGGCGACCCTGGTGGCGCTGGTTGCCTTCGGCGCGTGGGTCGCCTTCAGCGTGTGGACGATGAAGCGAGGCGGGGAGGGGCGGGTCGGCAAGGGCGTCGGGCTGCTCATCGCCGGCATGATTCTCCTGGACGCCACGGCCATCGCCGCCAAAGCCTGGCCGAGCGCCATCGCCGTGGCATTGGTTCTTCCCGCAACCCTCGTTGCCCAGCGGCGCTTCGCCGCGACGTAGATGCCCGTGGCCGAACCCTCGTCCATCCGCCCCAATCCCCGGCGCGCTCGCCGATCCACGGTGTCGCCGATCGGATCGCCGCCCCGCTCCGCCCGCCCCACGCCGACCCGCCGCGTTGATATCGCGGCTCTCGCGTCGGTTCCCATGCGTCGCGAATGATCGAACGCCCCATCCATCTCGAATTTACCCACCGCGTCGTCTTCACCCGCGGCGCGTTCGCGCCGGGCAATGCGGCGCTGGCCGACTTGCTGGCCCGCGCCGATGCGGGGGCGGGTTCGATGCAGAGGGTGCTGGCCTTCGTCGATGCCGGTGCCGCCAGCGCCAACGCCGAACTCACCGAAGAGATCAGGCGTTGGTTCTGCGCCCGCGACGGCGAGCTCGAACTGGTGCGCGACCCGGTGGTTCTGCCCGGCGGCGAGCCGTGCAAGAACGACTGGTCGCTGGTGCCGCAGATCTGGTCGGCGATCAACCAGGAGGGCATCGATCGCCACTCGTTCGTGCTCGCGGTCGGCGGTGGGGCGTTCTTGGATCTGGTCGGGTTCGCGGCGGCGACCGCCCACCGCGGGGTGCGCCTGGTGCGGATGCCGACCACCAGCCTCGGCCAAGGCGATGCGGGCGTCGGCGTGAAGAACGGCGTGAATTTCTTCGGCAAGAAGAACTGGGTCGGCACCTTCGCCGTGCCCTACGCCGTGCTCAACGACTTCGAGTTCCTGCGCACGCTCCCGGAGCGCGACCGCAGGGCCGGGCTGATCGAGGCGATCAAAGTCGCACTGGTCCGCGACCGCGAGTTTTTCGACGCGTTGGAGCGCGACGGCGAGGCGCTCGGGAGGCTCGAGGAGCGGGCGCTGGAGCGCGCCATCGAGCGCAGCGCCGAGATCCACGTCACGCACATCGCGACCTCCGGGGACCCGTTCGAACTCGGTTCGGCACGGCCGTTGGACTTCGGGCACTGGGCGGCGCACAAGCTGGAAGGCCTGAGCGGGTTCCGCGTCGGCCACGGGGAGGCGGTGGCGATCGGGATGGCGCTCGACCTCATCTATTCGGTGCGTATCGGCTTGTTAGATCGCGATACCTGCGAGCGCGCCCTGCGCCTCATCGAGACGGTCGGATTCGCGCTGTTCGACACCGACCTCGACCTCGAGGAGGCGGGGCGCCCGGTCGTGTTGGCGGGGTTGGAGGAGTTTCGCGAACACCTCGGGGGGCGGCTCACCGTGACCCTCGTGCCCGAGGTCGGGCGCAAGGTCGAGGTGAACGAGATGGATGAAGCCGAGGTGCTCGGGGCGCTGGCCGAATTGCGCGAGCGCGCCGGGGTGCAGGTCTGAGGGCTTCCGGCCCACCTGAGCCGATCAGCACGTCCGAGGGCGAGCCGCAGCCCGGAGCTCGGTGAGCGTTTCGGGCGAGCCCGGGCTCCCCCAAAGGCGCTCGTTTAAGGTGGGGCATCGCGGGGGAGGCGTCTCCTTGTCCGCCCGCTTCGCACCCGGCAGGCCATCCGGGACGTCCCGGTGCTCGGCGCGCCGGTCTCAGCGCGGGGTCCTTCCGTCGCTGCGCCCTGACCGCCCTCAGGTCCCCGGAAAACTGTCACCCTGAGCAACGCGAAGAGCCTCTCACCGCGGTGCGCCTCCGGAGCCCTCCGCGGTTCAATGACCCCAGCGCCCCCTGGGCTGGCCCGGATCGATCACCGAATGGCGCTTGGTTGAGGAAGGCATCGACGGGTGGCAGCGTCTCGGTGCCCGCTCGCTTGGAGCCGTCAAGGCATCCGAGGCGTCCCCAGGGCTCGACCCGCTGGTTTCATGGCGGGGTCCTTCCGGCGCTACGCTTGTCAGGATGACACCACACTTCCTCGGAAGGGCTGGTGGCCATCCCCACACACCGCCCTCAACTCCCCGGAGTTGTCACCCTGAGCAACGCGAAGGGCCTCTCACCACGGTGCGCGTCTCCGGAGCCATTCGTGTTGAACGATCCCACCGCCTCCCCGGTTGGGAACTCGACTCCGAGGGGCTGTACCGCGCACGGCGAAAACGGCGGCACCCACGAGGATCTCCCGGAGCGAGCATCGGTTCCGTCCTCGGCTCAAACCGCCGAGAACCCGGCTTAACCAAGCGCCCACGCCTGCGGATGTGGTGATCGATCCGGGCTAGTCCGCGACGGCGATGTCGAACCAGAGGAGGAAGGCGTCGGCGGTGGCGAGGGCGTTGATGACCGGGATGCCGCCAGCGCGCTCGATGGTCTCGGCGTCGCTCTGTTCGAACACCCGAGCGATGACCGGCACGCCGCGGGCACACTCGATCACGCGCAGGTGATCTTCGACCGCAGGCAGGTTGGAGACGATGAAGCGGGCGTCGGCGACCCCGGCGCGCTCCAGGACGCTGTCGACGCCGGCATCGCCTTGGATGGCGTCCACGCCCTGCTCGCGCAGGGTCCGCACCACGGCGGAGTCTTGGTCGACGACCACCGCAGGGATGCCGGCCTTGCGGATCGGGCGCAGGACGAACGCCCCGTTGGCGCCGTGGCCGAGCACCAGGGCGTGATCCCGGGGGGTGTCCGGAAGGCGCCGCTTGCGCAGGATGCGGCGGAAGCGGAGCAGGGCGAACGAGGCGGACGGGGTCGCGAACAGGGCGCTGAGGGACATCGATACAACGCCGATGAAGGTGATGATCGCGACCACTTGGTGCGGGATGTGGCCGAGCGTCTCGCCGTAGATGGCGAGGATCAGCGAGAACTCGCTAGTCTGGCAGAGCAGCAGGCCGGTGGTGATCGCGGCGCGCGAATTGAGGCGCCCTTTGCGCTCCGCGAGGAAGGCGACGAGCGGCGGCGTGACGAGGAACAGCAGCGCGGTGAAGGCGAGCCCCGCCCCGATCACCGCGGAGTCCGCCAGATCGACCGCGGTCCCCAACGCGACGAAGAAAGCGGCGGCGAAAAAGGTGTTCAGCGAGTCGAGGGCGGAGCGGACGACGCCCCCGAGCGGGAACCCCGAGAGGGCGAACCCGGCACAGAACGCGCCGGCGACGTGATTGAGCCCGGCGGTGGCGACCGCCCCAGCGAAGGCGAACAGGAAGGCGAGCGCCCCGAGCAGCAGGAGTTCCTCGTCGACGAGCGGGAACCGGGCGGCGAGCCGCGGCAGCATGCGTTGAAGGAAGATCGCCCCTGCCGCGAAGGCTGCGAGCTTCACGACGGAGGCGAACGAGTTGGCGGCACCGGCGCCGAACTCCCCGATCAGCGCGATCAACACGACGAGGGCGAGGTCTTGCGCCAGCACGACCCCCAGGGCGAGGCGCTTGTGGTCGACGGGGCCGGAACGCTGCAGGTGCCGCACGACGACGAGGGTCGAGCTCGTCCCGAGACCCGCCCCCAGGTAGAGTGCGGCTTTGCCCCCGAACCCCATCCAGAGCGCCAGCAGCGCCCCGAGCGCACCGACGGCCAAGAACTGGCAAACCGCCACCCAGAGCACGGGGCGCATCAAGCCCTTCAGGCGCGACGGGGTCAACGACAGCCCGGCGAAGAACACCAAGAAGGACAGGCCGACTTCGAGGAGCGGGCCGACGTCCGACTGCGGGACGCCTGCCGGCGCGAGCAGGTTGAGGGCCACCCCGCCGAGCAGCAGGAAGGGGATGGTCGGCACGCGCAAGGCCTGCGCGATGGCGAAGGCGAGCGCGGCGGCGGCGAAGACGATGGCGAGCGCGGTCATGGCTTGCCGCTGGTGCCGAGGAGCCCCTGTTCGCGCAGCGTCCGGCGCAGCAGCTTGAGGCTGTCGACCTTCGGCGCCATCACATAGGCGGCGCCGAGATCGATCAGCGGTTCGATATTGCGAGGCTCGGGGGCGTGCGCCGAGAAGGTGACGCCCGCGGCGCGCGCCCGGTAGGCGAGCAGCTCATTGGTGTCGACGATATGGAGGGTCGAGACGAGCAGGCGGGCCGTGCTCAAGCCAGCCTCGTGGAGCACCGAGGGGGTCGCGGCGTCCCCCTCGACCGTACGGCAACTGAGGTCGGTGAGCTTGCGGGGGTCGGTGTCGATGGCGACGACGTCCTCGCCTCGCTCATGGAGCCTGCGCGAAAGTTCCCGCCCGAGCGTGTTCATCCCGACGATCAGGATCGCGCCGCGGCCGGGGGGCGCGGGGTCGGGGGCCTCCGGTGCCTCCCCGCGATCGGCTCCGGCTCCGGCGAGCGGTGAACGGCGGTAGAGGGCGAAGAGGCGTTCGGCGAACTTCGGCAGCAGGGAGGATGAGGCGATGGTGACGATGCCGACGGTGGCGAGCAGCGAGGCCAGCGCCTGGTCGGCCAGACCTGCCGCGACCGCGGCGGCGGCGAAGATGAACGAGAACTCGCTCACTTGCGTCAGCGACAGCGAAAGGTCGAAGGCCGGGCGGCCCGGGAACCGCAGCCACCGGGTCAACAGGCCGAGGATCACGAACTTCCCGGCGATGACGAACACGGAGAGAGCGGCGACCTTGATCCAGAATCCGATCCCCGCCTCGAACTGCAGCGCCGCCCCGAGACCGACGAAGAACACGGCGATGAAGCAGTTCATGAGCGGCGTCACGCGCCGCTGCAAATCGTGCGCGTGCGGCAACTGGGCCAGCGAGACGCCGGCGAGGAAGGCGCCGATCTCCGCCGACAGGTGGAGCTGGTGGACGCCCAGCACGACGATGAAGCACCAGGCCACCGAGGCGACGAAGACCGTCTCGCGGGAGCGGCTGGCCCACAGGAACGGGCGCGGCAGCACGAAGCGCGCGAGCACGAACAGCGCCGCGCAGATGGCGGCCATCGCCCCGAGCGCCTTCGCCGCAGACGCCGCGACGACGCCGGGCGTCATCGCGGTCTCGGGCCCCAAGCCTGAAAGGATCGTGAGCAACACGATCACGAACAGGTCTTGGACCAGCAGCACCCCCAAGGCGGACTGGCCGGCCAAGGTGTGGCTGGTGCCGGTTTCGACCAAGCGCTTGACCACGACGACGGTGCTGCTCAGCGTCAGGCCGACGGCGAGCACGCCGGCCTCGGTGGGCGGGTAGCCGAGCGCCACCGAGAGCACGAGGGCGCCGGGCAGGGTGAGCGCGATCTGGGCGACCCCGAGCAGGGCCGCGCGGCCGCCGACCGAGCGGATCCGGTCGATCGTCAGTTCGAGGCCGACGAGGAACAAGAGCAGCACGATCCCCGCCTCGGCGATGGTCTCCAACGCGTCGGAGCTCGCCAGCAGCCCGCTCACCGGCCCGAGCGCCAATCCCGCCGCCAGGTAGGCGAGGATCAGCGGCAGGCGCAGGAGGCGCGCCGCCAATGCCAGCACCGCCGCCCCGATGAGGATCAAGCCGAGGTCGCGCAGGAACGGCGCGTCGAGCGCGAGCGCGACGAGATCGGGTCTGGCGAGGGAGGGCAGTCCAGCGGGCACACGATACCTTGCACAACCGGGCACGATGAGAAAGCGCGGGCAATCGCCGTCCTGCGTGGCGTAAGGTGGAGATGATGCGACGAACCCTCGCCACCCTGGCCGTCTCTGCGGCACCGCTCGTCGCCTCCGGCGCCGCGCCGGACTACAATTTCGACGTCCGTCCGATCCTCTCGGACCGCTGCTTCCACTGCCATGGCCCCGACGCTGCCGATCGCAAGGCGAAGCTGCGGCTCGACACCCGCGAGGGCGCGCGGGATGTGATCGAGAGCGGTGAGTTCCTCGCCCGGATCGACAGCCACGATCCCGACGAACGGATGCCCCCACCGGAGTCGAACCTGAGCCTCAGCGATGCTGAGCGCGCCACCCTGCGCCAGTGGATCGATTCCGGCTACGAGTACAAGGAGCATTGGGCCTTCCTGCCGGTCGGCACCCCGGACCCCGGTGCCTCCATCGACCAGTTCATCGAGGGCCGGCTGGCGGCCGAAGGGCTCTCGCTGCAACCGGAGGCGCGACGCGAAACCCTGATCCGCCGGGTCGCCTACGACCTCACCGGGCTGCCGCCGACGCTGGAGGAGATCGACGCCTTTCTCGCCGACGCCGGGGCCGGCGCCTACGGGCGCATGGTGGACCGCATGCTCGCCAAGCCCGCCTACGGCGAGCGCATGGCCTCGCATTGGATGGACATTGCCCGCTACTCGGACAGCTACGGGTATCAGGTCGACCGAGACCGCTTCGTCTGGCCGTGGCGCGATTGGGTGATCCGCGCGTTCAACGACAACAAGCCCTACGACGCGTTCGTCGTCGAGCAGATGGCCGGCGACATGTTGCCGGGGGCGACCGACGAGCAGGTGCTGGCGACCACCTTCCACCGCCTCCATCCCCAGAAGGTGGAGGGCGGCAGCGTCGAGGAGGAGTTCCGGGTGGAGTATGTCGCCGACCGGCTCCACACCTTCGGGACGGCCTTCCTCGGGCTGACATTGGAATGCTCGCGGTGCCACGATCACAAATACGACCCCGTCAGCCAGAAAGAGTATTATCAGCTCTTCTCCTACTTTCAGAACATCGACGAATCGGGGCTCTACTCTTACTTCACCAACGCGGTGCCGACCCCGACGCTGGCGCTGATCGACGACGGGCAGCGGGAGCGGCAAGCGGGGTTGCGCGCGGCGGTCGCCGAGCGGGAGGGGGCTCTCGCCGCGGTCCCCGGGGTGGGGGATCGCTTCGCCGAATGGCGCGACGGTGGGGGCGAAGCGGAGCTGGGCGGCGAGCTGCTGCACCTCGACTTCGAAGCCGATCCCGGCGGCGGCAACTCGGCGGTCGAGGGCAAAGTGGGCAAGGCCGTCCGGCTGAGCGGCGACGATGCGGTCGGGACCCAGGTGGGCAACTTCAAGCGCACCCAGCCGTTCAGCATCGCGCTCTGGATGCAGACGCCGGAGCGCAAGGGGCGCGCCGTGGTGTTCCACCGCTCGCGCGCCTGGACCGACGCGGCGAGCCGTGGCTATGAGCTGCTGCTCGAAGACGGGCGACTGAAGTGGTCGTTGATCCATTTCTGGCCGG
>JAUIGD010000139.1 GCA_030430255.1 Verrucomicrobiia bacterium | reverse complement strand
CTCGCGCTTTCTCGCCCTCCATGCCGGCCTGCTCCCGGCGCTGCTGGTCGGGCTGTTCGTGTTGCGGGCGGCCCTGGCGAGGAGACATGGCATGGCTCCGGCGCGGGGCGTGCCGGAGGAAGCGGCTCCCGTCCCCTATTGGCCGCGGCAGATGTTCCGTGACCTCATCGTCTGCGCGGCGTTCCTCGCTGTGGTGTTGATCTTCGTGGCTTGGAAAGGGGTGTCCCTCGGGTCGCCGGCCGAGGTCGGCCTCCCTTCGGAGGCGGCGCGTCCGGATTGGTACTTCATGTGGCTCTTCACGCTATTGAAGTTCGACCTCTTCGCGGGCGAGTTCGGAACGCTGATCGGCGCGGTGTTGATCCCCGGCGCGATCGCCGCGGTGTTCTTCGCGATGCCCTTGATCGGCCGCATCCCCGGAGGCCACGCATTGAACGCCATCGCGCTCTACGGCGTGCTGGCGGTGTTCGTCGCCCTCACGGGCTACGGCTTCATCAAAGACGCCAAAGACGCCGATTACCACGCCGCCGTCGAGGCAGACCAAGCGAAGGCGGAGCGCGTCAGGGAGCTGATCGAGGTGAACGGCGGCATCCCGCCGTCCGGGGCGCTGACGCTGCTCGGCGCCGACCCGCTGACCCAGGGGCCGCGGCTGTTCGCGAACCACTGCGCTTCCTGCCATGCTTACGACGGCCACGATGGCGCCGGCAGACCGCTCGCCGATCCTTCCTCGGCACCGGATCTACATGGGGTGGGGAGCGTGGCGTGGATCGCCGGACTGCTCGACTTGGAGCAGTATCAGAGCGCGCACTACTTCGGCAACACCGCGTTCAAGGACGGCGAGATGGCTGAGGCATTGGAGGAGTACGAGCTGGGCGAGACCGACATCGCCGCGATCGCTGCGGCCTTGGCGGCGGAGGCGGCGCTGCCGCATCGCCCGTCCCCCGATGCGGCGCTGGTGGAGAACGGCTTCCTCTTCATGGGAGACGACGAATTGGCCTGCACGGACTGCCACAAGGTGCGGGGCGAGGGGGGCAAGAAAGGGCCGGACCTCACCGGCTATCTCTCGCGGGATTGGCTCATCGACTTCATCGCCGACCCGGCGCACGAGCGGTTCTATGGAGACGACAACGACCGCATGCCCAACTACCTCGATGCCGAGCGCGACGGCGAGACGGTGCCCGGGAAACTCGACCGCCGCCGCGTCGAGCTGATCGTCGACTGGTTGCGCGGCGACTGGCCGGGTGCCGGCGTCAAGCGGTAGGCGGGAGCGGCAGGCCCGCCCGGCGCCTGCCGCGGAGCGTGGATGCGACACTTTCGCGGTGTGATCGCCGGGCCTCCGGTCGTCTTCTTGAAACCGTCCCCTGCCTGCTCTATCGATCCGACCGCAATGCGAATCGAATGCCCTACCTGCAACCTCGGCTTCAACGTCTCCGACGACCAAGTCGGCACCAAAGGGCTGTGCCCCAAGTGTGAGACCAAGTTCATCATCCCGGCCGACCCGGACGCCGAGATCGACGTGCTCGAGGAGGGGGTGATCGGCGAGGACGAGAAGGTGGAGAGCAAACGCGGGAGAGGGGAGGGCAAGAGCGGCGCTGAGGCCGCGGCAGCGAAAGAGGAAGGCGGGAAAGGCAGGGAGAGGCGCGAGGGCGAGGGATCGAAAGGGGAGGGGGACGAGGCGCCCCCGACCCAGAAGCTCGCCGACGACGTGGTCGACGATGGTGAGGAGGACTTCGACACCGGTGGGCTCGGGCGGGCTCTGGGTCTGATTGCCCTCGGCCTGCTGCTGGGGCTCGCGCTGGGGTTCGCCCTCGGGCGCATGACCGCGGAGGAGGGCGCCGGCCCGACGAAACCGGCGGATGCCGGCGGCGTGCAGTCGCAGGGCGACACCACCGACCCGTTCGGCATCGGCGATGGCTCCAACTGAGCGATCGATGGGTGATCGGGGGCCGAGGGGGAGTAGACTCCCAGCGGTGAATTCCGATGGCGCCCGCGCCTGCCGACAGCACCCGCGACACCACACTGATTTGATGCACAACCGATTTGCTAGGCTCCTCCTGCTCCCCGCGCTCCCGGTGGCGCTGGTCGGTTGCGATTCCGCGATCGACGACGAGGTCGTCGTGGAGACCGAACGGGAGTTCATCGTCGCCCTCGACAGCGGGTCGGTGCTGGACGCATCTCCCGAGGATCGCTTCGGGCGCCGGGTGGCGGCCCCGCCCCAAGATCAACCGGGGGGGGCAGCCTCGATGTCCGAGTTGTTTGCTTGGGACGCCCCGCCGGGTTGGGTCGCGCAAGAGCCGAGCCAGATGCGGGTCGCTGATTTCCGGATCGGCGAAGACGGCGGAACCGAGTGCTACCTCGCCGTGCTCTCCGGCGGGGGTGGGGGCGTCGAGGCGAACCTCAACCGGTGGCGGCAGCAGATGGGTTTAGACCCGGTCGGCGCGGAGGAGGTGGCCGCGATGCCGACGATCCCGTTTCTGGGCAGGCAGGCTGTCTACGTCGATCTGGCCGGGACTTACACCGGTCTCCGCGAACCTGCCCCGCAACCGGGCAGCAGGATGCTCGGAGCGATCTTGGCGACCGACACCTTCAGCATCTTCGCGAAGCTCGTGGGGCCCGCCGGACAGGTGGATCGAGAAGTCGAGAACTTCGCCGCCTTCTGCCGCAGCGTCCGCCCCGGGAGCATGCGTTCGGGCAACTAACCGATGTCGAATCCCACCCAGTCTCCGTCTGCGTCGGCCGTCGATCGCGTCCTGCGTTTTCTGGCATCCTACAGCCTCGCGACCGTCCTCTTCGTCGCATTGCTGATCCTGGTGATGTTGGGGACCTTCGCGCAGCTCTACATGGATATCCACGATGTGAAGCGCGAGTATTTCAGTTCCGCGTTCGTCGTGCACCGATTCCACGCAAACGTTCCAGGGGGCGACATGGAGCCCACCGGGTGGTGGATGCCTTGGGTGGGCGGCTACCCTCTGATGGCTCTCCTGTTCGTGAATATCCTCGTCGGGGGGCTGATCAGGATCCGCAAGAACATCCGTACGATCGGCGTGGTGATCTGCCACTTTTCGATCCTGTTGCTGTTGGCATGGGGGTTCGTGACGAACCACTTCGTCGATGAGGGCTACATGCAGATCTTCGAGGAGGGCGAGAAGAACTACTTCGTCGATTACACGAAGTGGGACGTCGAGGTCATCAAGCAAACCGGCGAGGGCAAACACGCCAAGGTCTTCACGATCCCGCATGAGAAGCTGGCACCGCTCGATCGTTCTTCGGGCAGCCGCCGCACGTTCAGTTCGCCCGCGTGGCCCTTCGCGATCACCGTGAGCCACTACCGGCGGAATTCGGCGGTCGTGGCGGGCGAGGGGGAGGTCGCGGTCGACGGGTTCGGCTTGAGTCGGGTGCCCGATGCGAAGAAGGCGGAGCAGAACGTCCCGGGGGCCCTGGTGGAGATCGCCACGGAGGGGGGCGACCCCCAGAGAGGCCTCCTCTGGGGGCTGTCGCGGGCACCGCTCACGGTCACCGACGCGGATGGGGAGCGGTGGTCCCTCAAGCTGACCAAGCGCATCTACAATCTCCCTTTCACGATCCGCCTGCGCGACTTCATCAAGGACGACCACCCGGGCATCTCCATGGCCCGCGAGTTCCAGAGCGAGGTCACCAAGATCGAGGGCGGGAAGAGCGACGATGTCAAAATCTGGATGAACCACCCGATGCATGCCGGGGTCTACACCCTCTATCAAGCCGGTTGGGGGCCGCAGGAGGGCGAGCCCGCCGGAACTCCGGACTACACCGTCCTCGCGGTGTGGAAGCGTCCTCTGTTCTCCGGGTGGTGGCCGCTCGCGTCGGTCTGTATCGTCTCCTTGGGGCTGCTGACCCACTTCATCATGAAACTCGTCGGCCATTTCGAGCGCGAGGCCGCCCGCGCCGCCCGCAAGGCCGCCGCCGCGGAATCCCAACCTGCAGCGCCCGCACCATGAACCGAACTGCCCCCCGCTGCCTCGTCAGCATCTCCCTCGCCCTCGCCTGGTGCCTGCTCGCCGTTCGCGCTCCGGCGGAACTGGCCGACTACGAGCCATGGGACGAGGAGATCGTCGAGATCTTCAAAGCGATGCCGATCCAGGAGGGGGGGCGCATCAAGCCGATGCAGGCCTACGCGGAAACGACGCTGCTGCGCTACAACGCGATGCGGGCGCTCCGGTTCGAGACCGCCGATGGGACGAAGCACCGGGTGGAGGGGAGCGCATGGCTCCTCGACGTGTTCTTCCGCCCGGAGGTCGCCAAGGCGATCCCCTGTTTCATCGTCAATGATTCCGATGCGGTGATCGCCATCGGGGTGGAGGAACACGCCAAGCGCCGCTCCCGCTACTCCTACGACGAGTTGGCGCCCGCGAGGGAGAAGCTTTCCGAACTCGCCCGCGAATATGGTGAGATCGAGGAGGCGGAGCGGACGGGGAAGCAGAACCAGATCGTCGACTTGGCCCGCAACGTGTTCCAGTTCGAGTTCCTCGAGCACACCTTCGATTTCGCCCGCGATGGCCTCGATGTGAACCTCCCCGAGATCAGCCCGGAGCTGGCGGGCGAAGGCGTCGCGATCAGCACTTTCCTCGAGAACATGGGGGCGATCCGCGAAGCCGCTGCCGACCCGGCCAAACTGGCTGCGATCGACGAGGCGCTGCGCACGGCAAACAACCAGATGATGCTCTACCTGAACACCGCCCGGTCGTTCGCGATCATCCCACCCCAAGGGGACGATCAGGAGGACGCGTGGTTGCTCCCGGCCGAGATCATGGAGGACGGCGTCGGCTCCGCGGCCGATGGCGGCGGGGCCGCGGCGTTCGAGATCGGTATCCTCCGTAAATTGGAGGGCCTCGCGCAGGCTGAACCCGGCAGCCCCGCTTTCGCCGCCGCCTTAAAAGCCTTGTCGGAGACGACCATCGCGGCGGCGGAGGCGCGGGGGGAGATGAAGAGCGTGCCGCTCGAACTCGCCCTCTACGCGGGGAAGTTCCCGCTGCGGACCCAGTTGGCACTGGTGTTCGGGTTCCTCTTCCTCGCCGCTTCGTTGCTCTTCTCACGCAGGGGCGCGGGCCTTTGGCTGCGGCGGGCGGGTGAGGTCTGCGCCATCATCGCCACCCTCCTGCTCCTCGGCTGGCTCACGCTGCGCTGTCTGATCATGGGGCGGGCCCCGGTCGCGAACCTCTATGAGACGATCCTGTTCATCGTCGCGATCATCATGTTGCTGGCGCTCGGCTTCCACTACCTGACCAAACGCCCGTTCGTCCTGCCGGTGGCGCTGTTCGCCGGGTCGACGGGGATCTTCATCTCCATGCTGTACGACCGGATGAAGGGTGAGGATACGATGGGACCGCTCGTCGCCGTCTTGAACTCCAACTTCTGGCTCTGGACGCATGTCACCACCGTGACCATGGGCTATGCGGCGTGCCTTCTCGCGGCCAAGGTGTCGCATGTGTTCGTCTTCGAGAAGCTGTTCGGCAGTCGAAACAAAGAGCTGTTCCGCGACCTGACGCCGCTCGTCTATGCCATCATCTGTTTCGGGCTGTTCTTCTCGCTGATCGGCACGATCTTGGGCGGGATCTGGGCCAATGACAGTTGGGGGCGGTTCTGGGGCTGGGACCCGAAGGAGAACGGCGCCCTGATGATCGTCCTCGGCTGCCTCGCGATCTTGCACGCCCGCCTCGGTGGCCTGATCAAGCAAGACGGCATCCACTTCTGTTCCATCGGCCTGGCCATGGTCACGGCTTTCTCCTGGTGGTACGTGAACGTGATGGGGGTGGGGCTCCACAGCTACGGGTTCACGTCGGGGATCAAGAGGGCGGTGTGGATCTACTGGGGGATCGAGCTCGCCGTGATCGTCGCCGGCGTGGTGGGCTGGCTGCTCGCACGGTCAGATTCGAAGGCTTCCGGCAGTGCCAAGCAGGGGCCGGCTCCGAACGCGGCGCACTCCGCTGCTTGATCGAGCGCCAATTCCCTCAACAACGATGAAAACCTCCCTCACCGCTCTCGCCGCGGCCCTGGCCGCATTGGTCCCATCCGTCCGTGCCGCGGATCCGCCGAAGGTGGTGTTCGTGGCGGGGACGAAATCGCACGGCTGGGGCGCGCACGAGTTCAACGCGGGCTGCCTGCTGATGGAGGCGCACCTGAAGGAAGCCCTCGGGGACGGGATCGAGACCGTAGTGCATCGCGACGGTTGGCCCGCCGACGCGGGCGCGTTCGGCGACGCGGATGCGATCGTGCTCTTCATGGATGGCGGAGGGCGCCACCCGATCAACGACCGCCTCGGCCAGATCGGCGAGGAGATCGCCCGCGGCTGTGGCCTGATGTGCATGCACTATGCCGTGGAGGTGCCCGTAGGGCGCTCGGGGAAGGCATTGCAGGACTGGATCGGCGGCTACTACGAGTCCGGCTGGTCGGTGAACCCACACTGGACGGCGAAGTCAAAGCTGAACCGCGACCATCCGATCACCCGCGGGGTCGAGGATTTCGAGGTCAAAGACGAGTGGTATTTCAACATGCGTTTCCGTGAGCGGAAAGCCGGGGTGACCAGCGTCCTGGAGGCCGTTCCGGATGACGAAGCGCGCTCCGGGAGCACCACGTATCCACGCGGGCCGAAAGAACACATCGTCGAGGCGTCGGGCCGCAGCGAGACTCTCTGCTGGGCGGTGGAGCGGGAGGACGGGGGGCGTGGGGTCGGGTTCACCGGCGCGCATTTCCATGCGAACTTCGCAGATGATGGATTCCGCAAGCTGGTCCTCAACGCCGTGGCATGGACGGCCGGGGTCGAGCTGCCCGAAGGCGGGTTGGCGACCCACAAGCCCGGCGAGGCGGAACTCGATGCCAATCAGGACTTCCCCAAACCCGGGGCCGAACAGGATGCGGCGCCGGAGCCCGCCGAGCGCCGCCCCGCGGCGGGACGCTCCGGCGTCGGGCCGGACAAAGCGAAGTTCCGCAGCCCGGTGGTCAACCGCGCGACGCCAGGACAGGCCGTGGCGATCGAGGCCGACATCACCGGGGCGAAGGAACTGTTCCTCGTCGTCGAGGACGGCGGCGATTCCTTCTCGCACGACTGGGCAGACTGGGCGGAGCCGCGGATCGTGGTCGCCGGGCGGGAGCAGCGTCTGACCGATCTCAAGTGGAAGAGCGCCCGCTCCGACTGGGGGCAAGTCCGGGTCGGGGGGAACGCCGGGGGCGGCGAACTGAAGATCGCGGGGCGGGCGGTCGAGTTTGGGATCGGCACCCACGCCACATCGTTCATCCACTATGAGTTGCCCGACGGGGCGACGCGCTTCCTCGCGCGAGGGGGGCTGGACAACGGCGGTACGGACCAGGCTGGTGGGCGCCCGAGCGTCCGCTTCGCCGTCTACACCGAACGCCCCCGATTGCCGAAACCATCCGGCGGCGGCGGGGGAGGGTTCGAACCCGAAGAGTCCCTCGAGGTGCTAGCGGTGGGCGATGGACTGCAAGCCGAACTCTTCGCCCATGAGCCGATGTTGCTCAGCCCGGCGAGCATCGACATCGATCACCGCGGCCGCATCTGGGTGGCGGAGATCGTCAACTACCGCCGCCACAACGGCAAGCGTCCCGAGGGGGACCGCATCTTGATCCTCGAAGACACCGACGGTGACGGCGCGGCCGACTCTGAGAAGGTCTTCTACCAAGGGCGGGATATCGATTCACCCCACGGGGTCTGCGTCCTCGGCGAGCGGGTGATCGTCAGCGCCGGCGAGCAGGTGCTCGTGTTCACCGACGCCGATGGTGACGATCGTCCGGAGAAGAAGGAGGTGCTGTTCAACGTGGTCGGTGGCAATCAGCACGACCACGGCATCCACGCCTTCTGTTTCGGGCCGGACGGGAAACTCTACTTCAATTTCGGCAACGCCTCGCGTGGCTTGAAGACCGCCGGGGGTGAGACGGTGGTCGACCTGGCCGGGAACAGAGTCGAGGCGAACCGCCAGCCCTACCAGCAGGGGATGGTCTTCCGCTGCGATCTCGACGGCAGCAACGTGGAGACCTTGGGCTGGAACTTCCGCAACAATTGGGAGGTGACCGTCGATTCGTTCGGGACGATGTGGCAGTCGGACAACGACGACGACGGGAACCGCGGCGTGCGCATCAACTACGTGATGGATTTCGGGAACTACGGTTACGTCGATGAGTTGACCGGCAAAGGGTGGCGCGATAAGCGGACGAACATGGAGGAGGAGGTGCCGCAACAGCACTGGCACCTCAACGATCCGGGGGTCGTGCCGACCATGCTCCTCACCGGTGCCGGTTCACCGACCGGGATCGTCGTCTACGAAGGCGACCTCCTCCCCGCGGCGCTGCGGGGGCAGGTGATCCACACCGATGCCGGGCCGAATGTGTGCCGCGCCTACCCGCGGGAGGCGGACGGGGCGGGCTACACGGCAGAGATGCTGCCCCTGCTCGACGGCGCCGGGGCCGACCGCTGGTTCCGCCCGAGCGACGTGGCGGTGGCGCCAGACGGTTCCCTGCTGGTTGCAGATTGGTATGACCCCGGCGTCGGTGGCCACGGGATGGGCGATTTGGAGAAGGGGCGCCTCTTCCGCCTCACCCCGGAGGGCCATCGTGGCTACCGAGCTCCGAAACACGATCTCTCGACCGCAGCGGGGGCTGCGATGGCGCTGCGCAGTCCGAATTCCGCGACGCGCTACCTCGCGTGGCAGGCCCTGCACGGGATGGGCGAGGGGGGCGAGGCCGGCCGCGAACTCGCCAAGCTCTGTGCCGACTCCGACCCGATCATCCGCGCCCGCGGCATCTGGCTGCTGGGGAAAATGGGCGACCAGGGTGCGGCCCGCGCTTTGGAACTGGCCGGGCGGGATGCCGATCCTGATGTGCGCTGCATCGCGGTGAGGTTGGCGCGGCAACTCGGCGGCGACCGGGCGTTGGCGATGGCGGCGGCGCTCGCCGACGATGCCGATCCCGCCGTCCGCCGCGAATGCGCGCTGGCGCTGCGCGGGCACACCGGTGAGGTGGCCGCCAAGCTCTGGGCCGATCTCGCGGAGCAGCACGATGGGGGAGATCGCTGGTACCTCGAGGCGCTCGGGATCGGCGCCGCGGGCAACTGGGACGCCTGCCTCGCCGCCTGGCGGAAGGCGGGGGGCGACATCGCCACGCCCGCCGGGCGCGACATCGTTTGGCGGTCGCGGGCGCAGGCGACGCCGGCGCTGCTCGCGGAGATCGTCACCGCCGAGACCACACCCGACGAGGAGAAGCCGCGCTACATGCGGGCTTTCGATTTCCTCTCCGGGCCCGAGAAGGACGCGGCGTTGCTGAGCATCCTCGCGCAGTAATCTGAACCGCCGCTCGATGAAGCGATTCCGTTGGCTGCTGCTGCTGTTCGTGCTCGGGGCGGATGCGCGCGCCGACGAGGCGAGAGACGCGCTGATCGTCGAGACCGTCCTCCGGCTGGACCGCTTCGACTACGCGGCAGCGCCAGACAAGATCAAGGGCGCGATCGGGCGTTACCTCGATGCCGGGCGCGGGGGGGACGCCTATTTCGATTTGGTCGAAAGGTTTGCCATCGCCGAGCAGATCCCGGTGCTCGCCGAGCTGGCATCGCGGGAGGGCGCTGACCCGCGGGCGGCGCGACTGTTGGTCGAACTGGGCGGCGCCGAAGGGATACGGGGTGCGCTCGCCGGGGCAGGAGAGGGGCGTCCCAAGCTTGTGGCCGCGCTCGGTTCGGTGAACGCGGTCGAGGTCGTGGGCGTCTTGGAAGCCATGCTCGCTGACGAAGCGAGCGCGCGCGCGGCGGCGAGGGCGATGGCAGGCAGCCCGATCGGCCAGGCTAGGTTGCTCGAACTCGCTGCGGGCGGCGATCTGCCTGAGGCCCTCAGAGGCGGGGTGGGCTTGGCTTTGGCAGCCTCCGCCGATCCGGCAGTCCGCGCCCGCGCGGCCGAACTGCTGCCCCCTCCCGAAGGGCTCGGCGGCGTCGGGCTGCCGCCGATCTCGGAGCTGGTCACGCGGCGTGGTGACGAGGGGAAGGGCGAACTCATCTACATGCGCGCCTGTTTCACCTGCCACCAAGTCGGCGACAGGGGCATCGATTTCGGCCCGGCGTTGACGCAGATCGGCGCCAAGCTCGCCCGGCAGGCCCTCTATACCGCGATCCTCGACCCCGACGAGGCCATCAGCTTCGGCTACGAAGGCGTGACGGTGGTCACCAAAGCGGGCGCCACCTACGTCGGTTTCGTGTCCGGCGACAGCGAGGATCCCGTCGCGCTCAAAGTTCCTGGCGGAGCGCTCGTCGAGATCGCTGCGGACGAGATCGCTTCCAAAACCCCACTCGGCGCGTCATTGATGCCCGCGGGACTGGTGGCGACCATGACCCAGGAGGACCTGGTGGATCTGGTGGAGTACTTGAGCGCTCTGAAATAACCCAAGGAGTGGAAATGCGGGTTGCCAACGCCGCGACTGGAGCTTGATTCTCCCCGTCTCCGCCGGGGTGGCGAAATTGGTAGACGCGCCAGACTTAGGATCTGGTGGGCTTTGCCCGTGCAGGTTCGAGTCCTGTCCCCGGTACGGCTATCCCCGCTACGGCGCGGTAAGGCGCGCCTTGCTCGCCTCTCGTCTACTCCGTCGCCCGTCGCCCCCTCTGTCGATCCGGCGCCGGTCAGGCTGGGATCGCGCACTTCGGGCAGCGCCCGAAGAACTCCAGTTCGTGGTAGAGCCCGGAAAATCCTGTGTCGGCCATCACCTGTTTCTCGAGGGCTTCGACTGGGCAGGCGAGTGAGAGGGACTCGATTTTCCCGCAATCGGTACAGATGAGGTAGTCGTGGTGCTCGCCGGGATAACAGAAGGTGAAATACGCCGCTCGCTCGCGGAAGCCGAGCCGACGGACGATCCCGCGCTCCTCAAGCCTGGACAGGAGCCGGTAGAGGGTGACCCGATCGCACTGGTCGGAGAGTTCGGGGGCAGACTCCAACTCGGTCAGGTTGAGCGGGCGCTCGGCCGCGATGAGCACTCGCAACAACTCTTGGAGCGCCTTGGTGCGGCGCAGACCGCGTTCGCGACAGGTTCGGATCGCCCAGTCGAGGCGATCCTCGCCCGGCTCTGGGGATTCGGTCTGAGACATCGAGGCTCCGATAACCCCATTGCCACGCGGGGGCAAGCCCAGCCGCGGCTGTCACTTGTCAAACCCCCGGTTGGCGGCGACCCTCTGACCTTCCTCCTTCCGAACCCCATGTTCCCGATCCCCCCGATGGTGCGGCGCCCGTATGGCGTCGCCAGATTGGTCGTCGGCCTGGCGCTCTCGATCGCCCCCCAGGCGGTGGCAGCCGACTACTACGTCAGCACGGCCGGGAGCGATGGGGCGGGTGGCTCGATCGCGGCGCCGTGGCGGACCGTCGGCAAGGCGGTGGCGACGGCGGTGGCAGGCGACACGGTCTGGGTGCGGGGTGGCGTCTATGCAGAGCGGGTGACCCTCTCTCGCTCCGGCACGGCCGCCGCACGGATCGTCTATCGGAACTATCCCGACGAGGTTCCCGTCTTGGAAGGCGCAGGGATGGCGGTGGGCGGCACGACGGCGATGGTGCGGATCGACGGCGCCGACTATGTGACCCTCCAGGGATTCGAAGTGCGCAACTTGACCACCTCGAACTCCGGTTCGACGCCGACCGGGATCCGGGTGACCGCCGCAGCGATCGGCGTCGAGGTTCTAGATTGCCACATCCACCACATCGAGAACAACCACGCCGGCGGGGATGGCAACGCGCACGGCATCCTCGTCTCGGGGACCCAGTCGACGGCGATCAGCGGGTTGTCGATCCGGGGCTGCCTGGTCGAGGATTTGAAACTCGGCAACAGCGAGGCCCTGGTTTTGAACGGCAACGTCGATGGTTTCGAGGTGCGCGAGAACACGGTGCGTCGCTGCAACAACATCGGCATCGACTTTATCGGGCACGAGGGCACCAACGCGAACGCGGCGCTGGACCAGGCCCGCAATGGCGTCTGTGCCGACAACCTGGTCTACGAGTGCAGCTCCCTGGCAAACCCGGCCTATTTCGAGTACTCGGCCGGCGGGATCTATGTCGACGGGGGCCGCGACATCATCATCGAGCGCAACAGCGTCTACGCCTGCGACATCGGTGTCGAGATCGCGGCCGAGGCACCCGGCAAGGCGACCAGCGGGGTCACGGTGCGGGACAACCTCATCTGGCGGAACTCGATCGGAGGGATCTACACCGGCGGCTATAGCTCCGGGCGCGGCTCGACCGAGGACTGCGTGATCAGCGGCAACACCCTCTATCAAAACGACACGCAGCACTTCGGGAACGGTGAACTCTACATTCGCTGGAAGACGTATGGGCTGGAGGTCGGCGGCAACATCTTCTACGCGAACTCGCAGAACCTCTTGATCGCGAACATCACCTCGGACATCGCCGACGTCTCGATCGACTACAACGTGTTGAACGCCCCGTTCGGTGGTGAGTTCCAATGGCATGGAGGAGCGTGGTTCTCGGGCTTCAACAACTGGAAGAGCCGCACCGGGCACGACGCCAACTCAAAGTTCGCCAACCCGGGATTCGCCTCCACTGCCGGATCCCCCGGCGGGTTCGATTTCAGATTCGAGTCCAGCTCTCCCGCCTACAATGCCGGCGATCCTGGCTTCGTGCCGAAGGATTCGCAGAGGGACGCCTACGGGAACGAGCGGCTGACCGCTGGCCGGGTCGATGCCGGGGCATTCGAGCTCCCGGTGCTGACTGCGCTGGAGGCGTGGAGGCTCGAGCATTTTGGGGGAACAAAGGGAGAGGGGGACGCTGCGGATCTCGCCGATCCCGACTTCGACGGCTCTCCCAACTTGCAGGAGTTCGCCTTCGGAACGAATCCGCTGAGCGGGACCGGTGGCGTGTTGGAGGTGGCCTCCGCAGGGCAGTTTCGCTTCACGCGCGCCGCGATGGCGGCCGCGGAAGTCCGCTACGAGGTCCAGGCGCTGGACCCGGAGGGCGCCGTCAAGGAATGGGAGGCAATTGCGGAACGGCCGGCCGGCGCGGGGTGGACGACCGCCGCTGGCGTCACGGTGTCCGAGCTCGGGGGCACGGTGGTCGTTGACGACGCGAGGGCTTTGGAGGGCGTGCGGTTGTATCGCGTGCAGGTCGGTTTATGATGTGGCGACACCGTTCTTCCATCTCGCCATGCCCACTTACATCTACGAAACCATCCCCGAGTCT
The DNA here is from genome assembly GCA_030430255.1 of Verrucomicrobiia bacterium. GTDB lineage: Bacteria > Verrucomicrobiota > Verrucomicrobiia > Verrucomicrobiales > DEV007 > JAUIGD01. Next base: position 819 of record JAUIGD010000139.1, on the reverse strand, counting down.
GCCGCGGAGAAACCGCAGAGATTCGAGGTTCGCCAGTCGATGAACGACCGCCCGTTGCGACGCCATCCGGAAACCGGGCAGCCCGTGCAGCGGGTCATCACCGGTGGTTTCGGCTACCTCCCCAGCGGGTCTGACACGGTTCCCCCGCCTGCCCCCGGAGGAGGGTGAGGGCCTGCTAGCGGGCGCAGTTGCGCCTGTGCTGAGTAAGCCCGGTGGCCGCGGGCGGAGGACCGAGCGGGGCGGGTGCCGCCGCACCCCCAACCTCGCCAACCTGAGCTTGCCGACCGGTTCATGCTCGCGCATACTAGCGATTCTTGAGCAAGCCGCATTCGGAGGGGTGGCAGAGCGGTTGAATGCACCGGTCTTGAAAACCGGCAGGCCGAAAGGTCTCGTGGGTTCGAATCCCACCCCCTCCGCCATTTTTGGATCACCTTTGCAATCAGGGTTTTACGGGGAGTTTTCAGCCTAGCCCGGATCGATCACCCCATCCGCAGGCGAGGTGCCGCCAGTCGTTGAGGCTGCGTAGGCGGCGGCAGGGATCGGCGCTGCGGCTGGGTGAACACCCTGCCCGAGCCGATCCCAACGCCAACACCCTCAGCATCAACGAGGGCAAGCCGCAGCCCGGAGCTTGGTGATCGATTTGGGCTAGGGCAGGCGAGGTGCCATCAGAATTGGCAACGTGGCGCACCTTACGTAAGCGGTCAACATAGCCCCTCTGGCATTTCTGGCAGAGCTATGGCATCTCTGCCACCTATGCGGCCTGGCCTTGCGCCCCTTTCTGCGCGGCGGCCCAGTTGCACGGCAGGAGCGGATCGAAGT
>JAUIGD010000606.1 GCA_030430255.1 Verrucomicrobiia bacterium | reverse complement strand
CCGCCATGCCGGTCGCCAACCCGGACGGTTATGAGACGCAGGAGGATTCGGTTCTGACCGTCTCGGCCGCGGCGGGGGTGTTGGCGAACGACCTTCCGGATGCGCCCGCGGCTTCCGTCCTGTTGGTGAGCGGGCCGGCCAATGGTCAACTGGCGCTCGCCGGAGACGGCGCGTTCACCTATGCGCCCGCTGAGGACTTCAACGGTGAGGACAGCTTCCAATACCGGATCGAGACCCTCCCGGGCATGCTCGAGTTCACCGTCGATCAATCCCGCTCCAACGTCAGCCTTTCGGCGACGCTGCAGGCGGGGGTGATCTCGCAGACACGCTCCGACAGCTCTTCGGTGACGGGCGACCTGCAGCTGGCGCTCGCCCCCTCATCGGCGCCGTTCAGCACCGCCCAGATCGTCGACGCGCACCTCGTCCTCGCGGATGATGTGTCGCTGAGCTACGGCATCCTCTTTGTCGCCGAGGTCGATGTCAGTGCCGACGGTGGCGACATCACGGTCGACATGCTCAACCCGGGCGCGGCTGCCGGGGTCGACGGCACCGGCGCCTTCTCCCAGATTGGCAACGACCTTGAGATCAACGGGACGATGAACATCAGCTCTTCGGGGATCGATCTGGGCGTTCCCGATGGCGAGCAAACGCTCAACTCTGCGCTGGAAGATGTCGACCTCAACGGTGTCCTCACGCAGAGCGGAGGGGTGATCACGCTGACGCTGCCGGTGGAGTTTCAGGGCACGTTCCCCATCGACGCCAACTCGGTGGATGTCGATATCAGCGGCACCGTGGTGGCGACCGCGCCGGTCCCCGCACCGCTCCAGAGCGCGCCGGCTACGGTGACGATCGATGTCGACCCGGTCAACGACGCGCCGGTGCTCGCCGGCGAGCGCTACTACGTGTTCGGAGGGCAGCCGCTGACCGTCGCCACCGGGGGGGCGGGGGAGGAGGTTCTCGTTGCCGCCGGCTCGGCACGGTGGCGGTTCCTCGACGACGGCAGCGATCAGGGGACGGCGTGGCGCGACCCCGGGTTCGACGATTCGCATTGGGGCCAAGGGGTGGGGCAGCTCGGCTTCGGCGACGGGGACGAGGCGACGGTGTTGAATTTTGATCCCGCCGGGGTAGAGCCCCTGATCACCTACTACTTCCGTCACGAGTTCGAACTCGCGGACCCCGAACAGACGGCCGGGCTGGTTGCGGAGTTGCTGGTCGATGATGGAGCGGCCGTCTACCTCAACGGGGTCGAACTCGCCCGCTTCAATCTGTCGGAAGGCGCAGCTTTTGATGCCGAGGCCGATTCTGCGGTCGAGAACGAGCTGCGGGTCCTGCCGCTCGATCCGGCGGCGCTGGTGGCGGGGACGAACCTGTTGGCGGTGGAAGTCCACCAGGCTTCGGTCGCCAGTTCCGACCTCAGCTTTGACTTCCATCTGACCCGGAGCCGCGCCGCCGGGGTGCTGGCGAACGATATCGACATCGACGGCGACCCGCTGGTGGCCGAGATCGTCACGCCGCCGGCGCTCGGGATGCTCGACCTCGCGCCCGACGGGGCGTTCACGTACACCCCGGACCCGGGCGAGGGCGGCGGGGATGCGTTTGTCTACGGCGTGCCCACGGGGGCGAAATCGGCGCTCCCATTGTTGCCGGCGGACGCGCTCTGGCGCTATCTCGACAACGGCTCCGACCAAGGGGATGCCTGGCGAGCTCCAGCCTACGACGACAGCGCCTGGTCGAGCGGGAGCGCAGAACTGGGATACGGGGAGGATGACGAGACGACGGAGGTGGGTTTTGGAGGCGATCCGGACAACAAGTACGTGACCACCTATTTCCGTGCGAGCTTCCCGCTCGGGGACCCGGCCGCCGTCACCAGCTTGAATGCCCGCTTGCTCCGCGACGATGCCGCCGCCATCTACCTGAACGGCACCGAGGTCTATCGCGACCCGAATTTGGCCGCCGGGGCAGCGTTCGACACCTTGGCGACCTCGGCGGTGGATGAGGCCAATGCGCTGATCGCGGTGGCCATCCCGCCCGCGGCGTTGGTCGCCGGCGAGAACGTGATTGCCGTGGAGGTGCATCAAAGCTCGATCAGCAGCTCCGATCTCAGCTTCGCGCTGGCGCTCGACGCGGTCGCGCCACCGCTGTCGGCCGTCTTCCAACGCGGGTCGGGCTGGCGCTATCTCGATGACGGCAGCGACCAGGGCAGCGCTTGGCGGGAGATCGGGTTCGATGCCGGCGGATGGGCATCCGGCGCGGCACCGCTCGGCTACGGGGCGGATGAAGCGACCGAGCTGGGCTTCGGCGGCGACCCAGACGCCAAGTTCGTCACCACCTACTTGCGGAGCGAATTCGAGCTGGCCGGGGCGTCCTCGCTGACCGCCGCGGTGTTGCGGTTGCGCCGCGACGATGGCGCCGCCGTCTACCTCAACGGCATCGAGATCGTGCGCGACAACCTCGCGCCGGGAGCGACTGCGTCGACCCTCGCGAACGCAACGGTCGGGGGCGAAGACGAGGATCGGTTCCGCCAGTTCTTGATCGCCCCCGGCATCCTGGTCGAGGGCACCAACCTCCTCGCCGCCGAAGTGCCCGGC
>JAUIGD010000138.1 GCA_030430255.1 Verrucomicrobiia bacterium | reverse complement strand
CGGTGGCGGCCCCGAGCGAGGCGGCGGTGGCGAGGATCGCGGGGAGGTGGCGTGAGGCGGGCATCGAGGACAGCGTATCACGCCGGCGGCGTGTGGGCACGACAGTCCTCGCCCGAATGGCGCTCGGTTAAGCCGGGTTCTCGGCGGTTTGGGTCGAGAACGGAACTGATGCTCGCTCCGGGAGACCCTCGTGGCTGCCGCCGTTTCAGCCGTGTGCGGAACAGACCCTACGAGTCGAGTTCCCAACCGGGGAGGCGGTGGGATCGTTCAACACGAATGGCTCAGGAGACGCGGACCGCGGTGAGAGGCCCTTCGCTTTGCTCAGGGTGACAGTGCGGGAGTGGAATGTTGGGCGTGATGCGGGTTTCGACCCGCGCGGGGAAGTCGGCGTGTCATCCTGACAAGCGCAGCGCCGGAAGGACCCCGCCATGAAACCAGCGGCTGAGCCAACGGGACGCCGCGGATGCCTTGACGGCCCCAAGCGAGCGGGCGCCGAGACGCTGCCACCCGTCGATGCCTATCCTTAACCAAGCGCCATTCGCCCTAGCCCGCCCTAGCCCGGATCGATGCCGAGGCGCGCGGCGATCTGCTCCGCCAGCACCCCCGGTCCCGGGGCGATGTCGATGCGGAAGCCCGCTTCGTCTTCGCCGAGCGGTTCGAGGTCGCGCCGCTGCGACTCCAGCATCCCCGCCTTCATGAAGTGCCCCTCGCGCGCTCCCATCCGCTTTTCTAGCAACTCTTTAGAACCATCGAGGTGGACGAAGCGGACGGCTTTCCCGCGCGCGCCCCCGCGCAAGGTCTCGCGGTAGCGGCGCTTGAGCGCCGAGCAGCCGATCCATAGCGGCCAGGGCCCCGGATGGGCGTCGGCGGCGTCGCGGATCGCCGCCAGCCAACCCGCGCGGTCGGCGTCGCCCAGCGGGGTGCCCTCGGCCATCTTCGCCACGTTCTCCGGCGGGTGGAAGGCGTCGCCGTCGAGAAACACGCCGCCCGCCCGCTCTGCCAACAGGGCGCCGACCGTGCTCTTGCCGCAGCCGCAGACACCCATCAGCACCACCACCTCGGCCTCGCCCGGCGCCGGAGGGCGGCCGCTCACCGGTCGAAGCCTTGGAAGCGCCGGCGGAACGCCTCGGTCGGGTCCTCGGCGGGATCGGGAGCCGGACCGGTGGACGGTTCGTCGTCGGGCCACTCGACCTTCGCCACCCGTGGGTCGCGGTGCTCGTAGACTTTCGTTCCGTCGGGGCCGAAGATACGCACGATGACGCCCATGGCCTCGTCGTCTTTGCCGTCGCCGTAGCCGCGGTCGAGGGTCAGCTCTTTGGTGGTGAACTCGTGGGAGTGATTGAACTCCAGCGGGCCCTCGACGTCCATCGCGTCGGAGACGAAGTCCTCCTTGTCCTCGGCGGCGCTCTCACCGCGCCCGAATCCACCGAAGCGCCCGGAGCCGAAGCCGCGTGGGAAGCCCCCGAAGTTGGTCCGGTCGAGTTTGTAGGCGCGGTATTCGACACGCAGGTCGCGCACCGGCTGCCGTGTCAGGGTGGTGACGGACACGTCGTAGGTCAGCCGGCGCGGGCCGTCGTCGCCCGAGAGCTTGCGTTCGGCGGTGACGCGGAACGAGTAGTCGAGCGTCGGCGGCGTCTCCTTCATCCACGCGCGGATGAACTCCTGGTCCTTGTCGCTGAAGAGCGCGATCTTGACCTCCATCTCATCGCCGCCTTTGCGGATGCGCACGGTGTCCAGCTCGGCGCCTTTGTGGGCGACGAGGTCGGCATCGATCACCCGCCCGTAGCGATCCTCGAACGTTCGCGCGGGTGCGTCGGCGACCCCGAACAGGGCGGTGGCCGCGACCGCCAGCGCGGTGTTCCGACGGGACCTGGCGGACCCGGCCGGGCGTTTGGCAGCAATCGCGTCGCTCATCATCATGCAACAAGATTCCGCACGACCCATGATGTCAAGGTGACGCACGAGGTGGCCGCGGCCGGGCGAGGGCGCAAACCGCTTGCGCCGCGGCGGCAGCCGGTGGATGTCTTCGCCACGATGAAATCGTTGTTCCTGTCCTTCCTCGCCGGCATGGCGGCACCCTTGGTGCTCGCTTCTTGCCAGACGACGCAGCCCGAGCCGCCATCGACGTGAGAGACCGGGGTCGTGTGACCCGACAGCCAGTAGGGCTGTGCCGCTGGTCTAGCGGCGACGAACCACGATAGGATCGCCCGGTCGGCAGTTCGGCGGGGCGGATCGAAGCCGGCCACGGGGCGGGGACGGCCTCCTTGCGGTCATTCGCCAGCCGCCGCCAGTTCCAGCGCCACCTCGAACCCGGGCTCTGCGTTGCGGCAGACCACTCGGCCGCCACAGGCCTCGGCGCAGGTTTTGACGATGGCCAAACCGAGGCCCGCCCCGCCCGACTCGCGCGTCCTCGCCTCGTCGGGGCGATAGAACGGGTCGAGCACGTGCGCGAGGTCCTCCTCGGGGATGCCGGGGCCGCGGTCGCGCACGGTGATGCGGATGCGGTCGCCGGTCGAGGGGGCGGCGTCGATGCGGATGGGGCCGGCTTCGCCGGCGTAGCGCATGGCGTTGCGCAGCAGGTTGCCGAGGGCGCGGGCGAGCAGGTGGCGGTCGGCCATGACGCGCAGCCCGTCGCTCTCTTCGACGCCGATCTCCGCGTCGTCGAGGGCGCCGGTCTCGCGCCGTGCGACCTCGTGGATCAGCGGCCCGAGCGCGACCGGTTCCAGCGCCACCGCCTGCGGGCGCAGCGAGGCTTTGGAGAAGCTGAGCAGCTCGTTGACGATGTCGGCCATGTGGTCGAGCTCCTCGCGCACGCCCTCGACGCGCGGCCGCTGCTCGTCGGTGGCGCGTTGCTCGAGCACGCCGAGCGCCATCTGCATGCGGGCGATGGGGGAGCAGAGCTCGTGGGCGACGTCGCCGAGGAAGCGCCGCTGGCCGTCGACGTAGCCGCGCAGGCGGTCGGACATGCGGTTGATGGCGCGGCCGAGGCCGCCGAGTTCGTCGCCGCGCCCATCGCGGACGCGGGTGCCGAACTCGCCGCCGGCGATCGCTTCGGTGGCGTCGCGCATGCCGCGCAGGGAGCGGGTGATGCCGCGCACGAAGGGGATCCAGAACAGCGCGCTGAGGCCGACGGCCGCCAGCCCGGCGAGCAGCAGCGGGCGCAGGTCCGGCAACAAGGCGTTGCCCCACAAGCTGCCGGCGCGGGCGAGCAGGATGTCCGGGGGCGACTCGCGCGGCGCGGGGGCGCCGAGGAGCCGGAAGACCGGGTCTTCGGGCGGCTCCCGGCCGTCGGCGCCGGCCGCGCCGCGACCCCGCCCCTCGGGACGTCCGAGCTGCACGCGCGCGCCCAGCCAGTAGTCGCGCGGCGGGTCGTCGGCGCGGAGCAGGAACAGCGGCCGCACCTCGCGCACCCCGGGCGGTTCGCGGGGTTCGCGGGGCGGGTCGTCGGGCCGGTCTCCGGGGCGGCCGGGGCCGCGTTGCCGCGGGGCGGGCAGGGCGTGCTTGGCGATCTCCGCCGCCACTTCGGGCGGCAACGCGGCCGCGGGGCCGGCGACGTGGCGGCCGTCGGAGCGGTAGAGCGAGAACTCGACCCCGTAGATGTCCGACAGGCGGGCGAGCGCCGCCCCGCGGTCGGCCGGCCCGGCGTCGCGCAGCTCGCTGTTCATCACGTGGACGGCGGCGGCGATCTTCTGTCCCTGGCCGCCGCGCAGCATCGTGTTGAGCCCCAGTCCGAACTGCGAGCGGAACAGCCACAGCGCCGCCGCCGCCAGCAGGGCGATGTTCAGCAGCGACCAGCCGGCGATCTTGAGGTAGAGCGGGGTTCTCGGGCGCATGGGGTCCATCCGGATTCAGTGCGGCATCACCGCCCGCGTGCCGGGTCGATCATCATGTAGCCGACGGCGCGCACCGTGCGGATGTAGGTGGGCGATTTGGGGTCGTCCCCCAGCTTCTTGCGCAGCGCCGAGACGTGGACGTCGACCGAGCGGTCGAAGACATCGAAGTCGCGGTGGGCGATCTCGTCGACCAGCACCTCGCGCGACTTCACGCGGCCCTTCGCGCGCGCCAGCGACTCCAGCAGGTCGAATTCCACCGGGGTCAGCTCCAGCGGCCGGTCGCCGACGCTGGCGGTGCGCGAGCCGGGGTGGACGCGCAGCTCACGCACGACCAGCTCCTCTTCGGCGGGGGCGGGGTCGGGTGGCCGCCGCGAACGGCGGGTGACCGCGCGCAGGCGGGCGAGCAGCTCGCGGGTGGAGAAGGTCTTCGGCAGGTAGTCGTCGGCGCCGATCTCCAAGCCGACGATGCGGTCCGCCTCGTCGCCGCGCGAGGTGAGCATCAGCACCGGTACCTCGCTCGTCTTGCGGATCTCCTTGAGCGCCTCGAAGCCGTCCATGCCGGGCATCATCACGTCGAGGATCACCGCCCCGAACTCCTCGGCGGTGGCGCGCTCCACGCCGTCGGGGCCGTTGTGGGCGAACTCCACCGTGTAGCCGAGCGGCCCGAGGTAGTCTCTGATCAGTCCGCAGAGCTTGCGGTCGTCGTCGACGACGAGCAGGCGCATGGCGCCGAGTTCGGGCAGGTCGGGCATGGTGGGCGAAGGGAAACTACCGCGTTGCGGCCGCGGTCGGGGGCGGGTTTACAATCGCTTAACACTTTTCTGCCTGCCGTTCATCAACGGCTTACAATCCGGCGGTTCCATCCCCCGCCATGTCCCCTCGCCCCACCATCCACGCTCTGCTCGCCGGTACCGCCGGCTTCTGCTGGGCTGCGGCGCCCCGCGCGGGAGGGGATTCGCTCGAGGTCGCGCTCCGGCCCGTCGTGGCCGGCGCGCCGCTAGCGCTCGATTCGCTGCGCTTCGAGAAGGCGGGGGGCGAGGTCTTCTCGGTGGCGCGCCTGAGCGGGCTGCTGAGCGGCTTCGCCCTGGAGCGGGCCGATGGCGGTTGGCTGGAGCTGGGGCTCGATGCCGCGTTCTTCGATTTCGGGCGGGGGCGCGACCGCTTCACGATCGACGGCGTGCCGCCGGGCCGCTACCGCGCGCTGCGGTTTTCGGTCGGCCTCGACGCGGAGCAGAACGCGGCCGACCCGGCGGTCTTCCCCGCGGGGCACGCGCTCAACCCTGCGGTCAACCGCCTGCACTGGAGCTGGCAGGGCGGCTATGTCTTCCTCGCTGTCGAGGGGCACTATCGGATCCGCGGCGGGGGGCACGAGGGGTACCTCCTGCACCTCGGCAACGCGGCCAATCGCGTCGAGATCTCCGTCGCGGCGCCGTTGGAGATCGATGGCGCAGCCGGGATGGTGCTCGATTTTGACGTCGCCGCTCTGCTCGGCCTGCCCGAGCCGATCGCCTTCGGCTCCGACGGCGCCTCGACGCACTCGCGCGAGGGCGATCCGTTGGCCGCAAAGCTGGTCGCGAACCTCCCGGGCGCCTTCCGGGTGCTGACCGTCTCGGCCGCGTCGAGGCAGGCGCCCCCCGAACTGCTCGAGCCGCTCTACCTCCCGCCGCGACCCGAACCCTTCCCGTTCACGATGGGCGCCACCTTCCCGATGCCCGGCTTGCCAGCCGACAACCCGCTTCTGGTCGGGCGGGTCGATCTCGGTCGGCAGCTGTTCGGGGATCCGCGCCTCTCCCGCGACGGGACCGTCTCCTGTGCTTCCTGCCACCACGTCGACAAAGCGTTCACCGACGGCTTGCCGACCAGCGTCGGCATCGACGGCCGCACGGGGCAGAAGAACGCCATGCCGCTGTTCAACCTCGCGTGGAAAGAGCGGTTCTTCTGGGACGGTCGCGCCCGGTCCCTGCGCGAGCAGGTCTTGATGCCGATCGAGGCCCACGACGAGATGGACGCCGATCTGGGGCGGGTGGTCGGCAGCTTGGCCGGCGAGGGCGCCGCGTTCGAGCGCGCCTTCGGGGCGCCTGAGGTGAGCGAGGAGAAGATCGCGCTCGCGCTGGAGGCCTTCCTGCTCACGCTGACTTCCCACGGGTCGAAATTCGATCGTGCGATGGCGGGCGAAACCGAGCTCACCGAACGGGAGCGGCGCGGCTTCGAACTCTTCATCACCGAGCGCGAACCGCGCTCGGGACACTTCGGCGCCGACTGTTTCCACTGTCACGGCGGGGCGCTGTTCACCGATGGCGGCTTCCACCACAATGGGTTGCCCGGCAACGACGGGGCCTTCGCGACCCCGAGCTTGCGCAACGTCGCGCTCACCGCCCCCTACATGCACGACGGGCGCTTCGCCACCCTCGAGGAGGTCGTCGCGCACTACAGTTCGGGCGTCGAGCGCTCCGAAAACCTGGCGCCGAACCTCGCCAAGCATCCGGCGGGCGGCCTCGGTCTCAGCGCCGACGACCAGGCGGCGCTCGTCGCCTTCTTGAAAACCCTCACCGACCCCAAATTCCAGGACACTTCGCAACGATGAAGCTCCCACCGACACTGCTGATCCTCCTCGCCGCCACCGCGTCAGCCGACCCCCTCGTCACCTCTTGGCGCACCGATCTCTCCGGGCGCTACGCCCGCCTCTACCAGACCGCCGCCGACGAGGCCGCAGGCGCTGCGGTGACCACCTGGAACCGCGGCCAGGGGATCCAATCCCAACCGACCTACGCGGGCGTCAACGAGGTCGCGGTCACCGACACCGACGTCTATGTGCGGGCGTCGGGGCTGCCCGCCCATGTGATGGGCCCCTGGTACCTCAATGCGGCAAAGACGAACCTGTTCCCGAACTACCCGGATAACCAGGCGCTGCTCTACCGTTTCCCGCGCGACCCGGGCACGCCGCCGGCGACGAAGTCGCTCACCGGCCTCGGGCGCATCGGCCTGTTCGTCGACGGCGTCTCGATGTTCGATTCGCGCGACGCCTTCTCCTACGACACCTCGGCCGGCCAGGACGACAGCCCGGTCGCCGGCGCCGGCGTGGACGGCGACGGCGTGTGGAACCGCGATGCCTACGTCAACGAGGGCGTCACCTTCGACGCGGCCAACGCCCACCAGGCCGGGTCCAACCACCACTACCACGCCAACCCCCCCGGCTTGCGCCATCTGCTGGGGGACAGCGTCGACTACGACCCCGCGGCGAACACCTACAGCGAGAACTTCGACGGCGGGCACTCGCCGATCTTGGGCTGGGTGCGCGACGGCTACCCGGTCTATGGCCCGTACGGCTACAGCGATCCCGGCGACCCGGACAGCCCCGTGACGCGCATGCGCTCCGGCTACCGCACGCGTTCGATCACGGTGCGGACGACGCTCCCGGCGCACGCCGCCCGCGACCAAGGCTACACCGCGGCCGACAGCAGCGCCGAGTATCCCTTGCCCGCGAACCTGCACGGGCCACCGGTCACCGCGGGCGCGGGCAGCCCGTACGAACTCGGCCACTACCTCGAGGACTACGAATACCTCGGTGATGTGGGGTTCGTGCAGGGGCTCGACTTCGACCTCGACCTCCACAACGGCCGCTTCTGTGTGACCCCTGAGTTCCCGGACGGCACCTATGCCTACTTCGTCTGCATCGAGGCGGACGGCACACCGAAGTTCCCCTACAACATCGGCCGCACCTACTACGGCAACCCGACCGCCAACACCGCCGCCGCAGTCCCGGCGGGTGCGGAGGTCGTCGCCGAGGGTGGGCCGGAGCATGCCGCGGGACCGGGCCGGGTGGCCACCGACGCCGCGACCGGCGACGTCACGCTGCGCTGGTCGGCGGTGGAGGGCGGCACCTATCTCGTCGAGCGCTCGGGCGACCTCGAGGCATGGCAAAGCATGACCGCGCACTTCGACGGCGGCGATCTCGTGGCGCCAGACCCGGGGGCGCTGATCGAGTCCGAGCGCCGGTTCTACCGCACGCGCCTGGTGGATGTCGCGCCGTTCGACGACGAGGGCTTCGACGTCGATCTCGAACTCCGGCCCGAGGGCGGCAACCATATCCTCCTGCTCATCGTCGATGACTGGGGGATCGACTGGAGCCCGCTCGACAGCCCGTCCAACCCCCGCGTCCCGGAGATGCCGAACCTGCGGTGGCTCGCCGACAACGGCGTGCGTTTCACCAACGCCTACGCGCAGGCGACCTGCTCGCCGACCCGCGCCACCTTGCTCACCGGCCGCCACCCGTCCCGGCACGGCGTCGGCTCCCCGGCGGGCGCCAGCATCCCGCTCGATGAGTTTACGCTGCCGGATGCGTTCGGGGCGGCAGGTTCGCCCTACGCGCTGCTCTCGATCGGCAAGTGGCACCTCGGCGGCGGCGCCGGCGGCCCGCGCACGACCGGCGGTTGGCCAAACTTCTCCGGCACCACCGCGAACCTCGACGACTACTGGAACTGGGACAAAGTCATCGACGGCGTGACGGCGCCCGTCACCGACACCTACGCAACCAGCGACCAGGTCGATGACGCCGTCGAATTCATCCGCAGCCAACCCGAGGGTGACCCGTGGTTCTGTTGGGTGGGTTTCCACGCGCCGCACACGCCGCTGCACGACCCGCCGACCGGACTCCTTCCCGCCGGCACCCCGCCGCCCGGCAACAACCGCGACCGGCTCGAGCAGATGCTGGAAGCGCTCGACCACGAGCTCGGCCGCCTGCTGGCGGAGATCGATCTCGACGAGACCAACGTCATCCTCGTCGGCGACAACGGCACGCCGGGCAACCTGCAGCAGGCGCCCTATGGCAACGGGCGCGCGAAGGGTTCGATCTATGAAGGCGGCACGCGGGTGCCGATGGTCGCCGCCGGGCCGGACGTGCCCGGCCGCGGCACCAACGACAGCCCGGTTCACGTCGTCGACCTCTACCGGACCGTCCTCACCCTCGCCGGCATCGAGGTCGACGCGGTCGCCCCTGCGGGGACGGTGATCGATTCGCGTGACCTCTACCCGGCCTTCCTCGGTGGCCGCGTGGGCGGCTGCGTCGTCTGCGAGGCCTTCGGCGACGGCGCCACCCCGGGCCGGGCGATCCGCGATGGCGACTACAAACTCATCATCCACGACGACCCGGACACGACGACCGACACGCCGGTGCTCGAACTCTACCACATCGCCACCGACCCCGATGAGCAGATGGAACTGCTCGGCCAGGCCGGCGGCCCGAACGCCGAACAGGCGGCGGCCTACGAGGCGTTGTTGGCGAAGAACCAGGCGCTCGGCGGCGGCTTCGGCGACACGGACAACGGCGGCGGCATGCCCGTCAGCACCGGCATCCTGAGCCTCTCGCCGAACGCGGCGCCGGCGGCGAGCACCCTGACGGTGACCTTCACCTTCGACGACACGTGGACCCCGAACGTGCCGCCCCTCAACAACATGGCCGGCAATCCGATCGTCCCCACCGTCCGGCTCGGCAGCGCCATCGGGACGGGGGTCAATCGCCTGAGCCGCTACGTCCTCCAGGCGCAGTTCACCCTGCCTGCGGGGGCGGGCACCCTCGACGCGGAGGCCGAGTTCCCGGGGCCGAACCGCCCCACCTTCGGGCTGACCGAGGCCTTCGAGGTGACCGCCCCGTAGCAGGCCAGCCGCTTTTTACACATCCTTCACAAATCTCCCGACGCACGCTCGCGAGTCCTTAACAATGGCGCGGTTCCGTTTGGATGTCGGTCGGAACGACCCGGCTGACGAACGACAACCGAACCAGAAAGGACAACGTGATGAAACGTGCGAAAACAACCCCTATCGCCACCGCCGCCCTCGCGGCGGGGGCATTGCTCGCCACCATCCCGACCGGCCTCGCTCAGCGCGACCGCGGCGGGGCGAAGGGCGATGGGGCGGAGCGGCCGACCCGCGATGGGCGCCCAGGGCAGGAGGCGACCACCCTCCGCCGCGCCGCCGCCGCGCCGATCCCGCAACCGCGCCGCGACCCCAAACCCGACCGCGGCGGCAGCGGCGGTTCGCCGCTGCCTGCGGATGGCCCGCGCTTCGACTTTCCCGCCGAGGAACGCCGCATCGACGGCTACGGCAACAACCTCGCCGACCCCGAGCGCGGCATGGCCGACGTCCCGTTCCTGCGCTCCGTCGCCCCGGACTACGCCGACGGCGTGGGCGAGCCGGGCGGCGCGGCGCGGCCCTCGCCACGCGCGGTGAGCAACGCCGTCTGCGCCCAGACCGGCGACGTCCCGAACCGTTCCGGCGCCTCCGACTTCGTCTGGCAGTGGGGGCAGTTCCTCGACCACGACATCGACGAGACCCCGACCGCCGACCCGGCCGAGGCCTTCGACATCGCCGTGCCCGCGGGGGACCCCTGGTTCGATCCGGCGGGGACCGGCGCGGCGACCATCGCGCTGAACCGTTCGGCCTACGAGGAGGTGGGCGGCGTGCGCCAGCAGGTCAACGCCATCACCGCCTACATCGACGCCTCGAACGTTTACGGCTCGGACGAGGAGCGCGCCTTCGCACTGCGGACGCTCGACGGAACCGGGCGCCTGAAGACGAGCGAGGGCGACCTCCTGCCCTTCAACACCGGAGGCTTGGCCAACGCGCCGAGCGCGGCTTTGCCAAACTTCTACCTCGCCGGCGACGTGCGCGCCAACGAGCAGGTCGGGCTGACCGCGATGCACACGGTGTTCGTGCGCGAGCACAACCACTGGGCCGCGACGATGCGCGAGGCCAACCCGCGCATGAGCGGCATGGAGATCTACGGGGCCGCGCGCGCCATCGTCGCCGCCGAGATGCAGGCGATCACCTACAACGAGTTCCTGCCCGTGCTGCTCGGCCCCGGCGCCCTGCCACCATACCGCGGCTACCGGGAGGAAGTCGATGCGGGCATCGCCAACCTCTTCGCCGCCGCCGCCTACCGGCTCGGGCACAGCATGCTGTCCGGCGAACTGCTGTGCCTCGACGCCGACCTGCGCGAGATCGATAGCGGCAACCTTTCGTTAGCCTCGTCGTTCTTCGACCCGGCGCTGATGCAGACGATCGGCCCGGACCCGATCCTGCGCGGGCTTTGCGCGCAGCGCTGCCAGGAGATCGACACGATGCTCGTCGACGAGGTGCGCAACTTCCTGTTCGGCGCCCCGGGATCGCCGGGGTTCGACCTCGCCTCCCTCAACATCCAGCGCGGCCGCGACCACGGCCTGCCGAGCTACAGCGCGGTGCGTGTCGCCTACGGGCTGCCGCCGGTGCGCCGTTTTGCCGACATCACCCCCGACCGGGAGCTCGCGGGGCGGCTGGCTTCGGTCTACGCCGGGCCGGCCGACCTCGACCTGTGGGTCGGTCTGCTCGCCGAACCGCACGCGCCCGGCGCGATGGTCGGCGAGACCCTGCGCCGGGTGCTCGCCGACCAGTTCATCCGCCTGCGCGACGGCGACCGCTTCTGGTATCAAAACCACCTGACTCCGGAGCTCGCAGCCCTCGTCGAAGAGCAGACGCTCGCGCGTATCCTGCGCCGCAACACCGGCATCGGTGCGGAGATCGGCGACGACGTGTTCCGCGTGGCGAACTAAAACGCTTCTCCCCGCCCACACCCTGAACCCCGAGCGCGCGCCGCCGCCCCGCCCCCGCGGGTGGCGGCGCGCCTGCGGTTCATTCGCCGTCGCCGCCGCGCCCGGCACATGGAGTGTCGCCGCCGTGCCCGGCGAAAGGGGCGTCGCCGCTGCGCCCGCGTTGGCGCAGCGCCCCGCGTCACCGTGTGGGCACGAGGTAGCGCTTGCCCGCCTCGGGCGCGGGGATCGTCAGCGAGCGCCCGCCGGGCCAGCGGACCGTGAACCGGACCGGGCGCGCGCCGGCGGGGAGGCCGAAGTGGGCGGTGGCGGCGTGTTGGGCGGCGAAGGAATCGCCGGTGACGAACCAGTGCGAGCGCACCGAGCCATCGGCGAGCATCAGCTGCGCCGAACTCGCCCCGGAGGTGCCGGCGTCGAGCGCGATCCAGCTCCGGCCCGCGGGCAGGGCGAGCTCGTTGCGGTAGGCGTGCAGCTCGGTGATGAAGCCGCGCCCGTCGAAGATCGACCGCGAGACGAGCAGGTCGGGCCGCCCGTCGGCATCGAGGTCGTCGGCGACGACGGCGCGGGCGTCGTAGCCGAAGCCGACCCCGAGCAGGAAGCCGACGTCCACGAACCGGCCGAGGCCGCCGAGCGCGTTCAGGAGCAGCGGGTTCTTCTCGTAGCCGTTCCACGACATGGCGTTGCGGTTGAGGTCGGCGAGCTCCGATCGGAACAGCGACTGGATCGCCGGGTCTGTGTCCGAGTCGCCGGTGTAGATATCGTGGCGCCAGAAGTTCGTGCAGTAGTCCCGCGATGACGCGCCGCTGCGGTAGCCGTTGGCGACGTAGATGTCGCGGTCGCCGTCGAGGTCGAAGTCCGTCGAGGTGACCCCCCAGCTCCAGCCGGTGCGGGCCACGGAAGGCGCGACCGCCGGGCGTTCCTCGAAGCGGTTCCCCGCGCCGAAGTAGAGCCGGTTCCCATAGCCCATCGCGGCGCGCTTCTGATGCACGGCCGGGCGGTCGTCGCGGCCGAGCCCGAGGCGGTCGAGCCGCCGTGCGGTCGTCGACGACATGCCGATGACGTACAGGTCGAGCCGGCCGTCGCCATCGTAGTCGGCGAAGGTGTTGCCCATGCCGAAGGAGTGGCGCTCGCCGATCCAGTCGCCGGTCGCGAGTTCGAATGTGCCGCCGCCGTCGTTGCGGTAGAGGTCGACCCCGGCGTAGTCGGCGGTGTTGACCAGGTCGAGGTCGCCGTCGCCGTCGAGGTCGATGAAGCTGGCGGAGTAGGTCCGGCGGTGGCGCAGCGGGGCGAGGCCCGCCGCCTCGGTGATGTCGGTGAAGCGGCCGCCGCCGTCGTTGCGCAACAGGTAGGAGGGGTGCCCGTCGTTGGCGTCGTAGTAGGGGGTCGGCATCTGGCCGCCTTCGAAAGAGAGCCGGTACTGGGTCGCCCAGACGTCGAGGTCCCCGTCGCCGTCGATGTCGCCCGCGGTGAGCACCGAGGGCAGGTTGAACTCGGTGTCGGCGCAGCGCTCGGCCGGGGATTCGAACCGGCCGCCCGCCGAGCCGCGGAACAGGTGCGGGTAGCCATCTTTGGCGATGGCGAGCAGGTCCGGGACCCGGTCGCCGTCGAAGTCGGAGACGAGCGCCGCCTCCCAGAGGGGGAGGGGGTGGGCGAGCAGCGGCCGGCGGTCGAACTCCAGCCCGCCGCGGTTGCGCAACACGCGGTTCCAGCGCGGCAGCAGCACCTCGGAGAGACCGTCGCCGTCGAGGTCGAAGACCAGCAGCGGGTGGCTCGTGGCGAACTGGCCATCGCCATGCTGTTCGGTGAAGATGGGCCGGAAGAAGCCGCCCCCGGTGCGCCGCGCCGCCCTGAGCTCGGCGACCTCGAGCGAGGGCGGGTCCGTCCAGGAGACGCGCAACAACCCGTGCAGCATGGCCGCGGTCTGTCCGGCCGGCCGGATGGCGTGGATGTTGAAATGGATCTCCGATCCGGGGGCGGCGCCCGCGTTGTCGGCGGGCGTGAAGCGGCTGTGGTGCCAGTCCGTCTGGACGACACGCCAGCCCCGGGCCTTCCAGCGGTCGATGCGGCTGCGCCATTCGGCCGGGCTCAGCGTCTGGTCGGCGGCGGCAAAATGCAGCAGCTCGACGTCGAGGTCGGTGGCTTGCACCGACGCCGGGGCTGAGGGCAGGGTGAGCTGGGCGAAGCGGAATTCGGCGAGCGGTGCGAACTTGTCGTCGGCCGCGCGGATGGCGTCCCACAGGTCGACGAAGGCCGCCTCGCGCTGGCCCGCTTCGACCTCGTCGGCCCAGACGGTTTCGTCGAGCTGCTGGCGGGAGCGGAGCAGGGCTTCGGCGGAGCTCGCCCCGGCGGGGTCGGAGCCGGCGGGGTCGTCATCGCTGCACCCGACCGCGGCGAGCAGGCAGGTCGCCAACGCGGCGGAGATCGTTTGGAGGGGCGTCGTTCGGGGTGGCGGGGGCATGGTGGTGGGGGCAACGCCAGTCTCGCCATGGCGCCGCGCCCAGACAAGCCCGTGCTGACGGCGCCCTAGGAGCCTGTCGGACTTAGTTTGCGGGGGCCACCGCGCGCGGGTTCTGGCCGGAGGGTGACGCGTTTTCTCCCCGCGGGCGGGGCCGGCTCGCGATATTGACCATGCCGGGCCCCCGGGGC
>JAUIGD010000605.1 GCA_030430255.1 Verrucomicrobiia bacterium | reverse complement strand
ACGCCGGTCGAGCCGTAGTTCAGCGCGCCGGGACCCGCCTTCGCCCCCCCGCCGTAGCTCGTGGTCGACTCGTACGGCACCGGCAGGATCACCGCCCGGGCCGTGGAGAAGGCGGCGGCCTCCTCGTCGAGTCCGAGAAAGGTGTGGGGCAGTTCCCACGACAGGTCGGCCAGGGCGCCGCGCGCCGGTGCGGGGTCTCCGCCGCGACCGCTGTGGTCGGGGTCACGTCGATTGGGCATGGGGTGTGGGGTGTGGGGATTGGGACAGGCGTGGGACTGTGTTGCGGGCGTGGGCGGGGCGTTTGGGCTGGGGCAGCGGGCGGGGGCGGGGCGTCAGGCGGTGTCGATGGGACACGCCAGCCCCTCGGTGGACGGGGTGACCCCCGCATCCTGGCAGGCGCGGCAGATGCCGTAGATCTCCAGGCGATGGCGGGTCGGCCGGAAGCCGAACCGGCGCGCCACCCGCGCCTCGATGGCGAGCATCTCGCCGCTCTCGAATTCGGCGACGTTGCCGCAGGCCGTGCACACGAGGTGCTGGTGGATCGGCTGACGCGTGAGTCGGTGTTCGTAGCGCTTGAACCCTTCGCCGAAGTCGAGCTCCTCGACGAGCCGGCTCTTCACGAGAAGGTCGAGCGTGCGGTAGATCGTGGCTTTTCCGATCCGCTCGCCGTTCTCCCGCAGGATGCGCTCGATGTCGTCGACGGAGAGGTGCTCGTCCGATCCGAACACCGCCGCAGCCACCACGTTGCGCTGCTGCGTGATCGGCATGCCCTGCTCGCGCAGGTAGCGGTTGAACAGGCGAATGACGCCGTCGCGGGTGGCCGTCTGCGTCATGGCAGCATCTCGGGGACGGGGGCGGACGATTCGGCCTCGGCGGCGGCTTCGGGCTCGGGCACCGCGATGGGCCATTGTTCGGGGTCGAGCAGGGCGCGGTCCCATTCCTCCAGCAGTTCGGCGAGGCGATCGGGATCGCCCTCGAGACCGATGTTGCGGGGACCCACCTCGGTGTCGCCCGCACGGCGTCCCACACCCGCGACCACGGGGGGGAACCGATCGGGTGGTGCGGCGCCCTCTTCGGAGAGGGACCAGTCGAGGGTCAGTCCCTTACCGGTGCGTTCCGCGCTGTACGACGCGGTGAAGAGCCGGCGCCGCTCGGGATCGCCGTCGAGGGCGAAGCGTGAGACGACCAGCAGTCCCGACTCCTTACGCCCGCGCACCCGCGGGGGAAAGATCCAGACGCGATCCATCGAGGCCGCGCCCAGGCGGCCCGCTACACCCTGAAGCGTGCGCGGAATGGCTTCCGGCACACCCGGTCCGTCGTGTTTGGGCTTCACCCGCGGGGCCTCCGCTGGAATCGGGTCGGCGCTGTAGTCGGATCTTCGCCGACCCGCGGAACCTCAGGTCACCGCAAGGCCGGCCTGGACGGCAGACCGCGCCGCCGCAACGACCCGCTCCCGCACCTCTTCGAGCGTTCCCTCGATGAGAGCACCCGATGCGCGCACATGTCCGCCACCGCCAAATTCGCGTGCCAGGGCATTCACGTCTACCACCCCGTCGGAGCGCAGGGAGATCTTGATGCCCCGCGGCGTGGCGCGAAACAGCAGGGCGACACGCACACCCTCGATCGAGCGGGGGTAGTCGACGAGTCCCTCGAGATCTTCGCCGACCGCCTCCAGACGCTCGAAATCGTCGGGCGGAACGGTCATCCAGCCCACGCCGTCTTCGGCCTCGAGAGTGCCGAGCGCCGCGCGCAACAACTGGAAGCGACGAATGGGCGCCTGGCCGTAGACCTTGCGATACAGTTCCTCGGGATCGCAGCCCCGCCGGATCAACTCGCCGGCCACCTGATGCGCGAGCGGCGTGGAGTTGCCGAAGCGGAACGAGCCGGTGTCGGTGAGGATCGCGACGTACATGGCGTCGAGGGACTCCTGTGGCCAGGGTCCCTTGGTCGCCAGCAGCAGGTCGTAGACCATCTCACCGGTGGCCGAAGCGCCCGCATCGCGAAACGAGATGCCGCCGAGCGGCTGATCGCCCGGCGGATGATGGTCGACGACCACCATGGGCAGGTGGTCGATCATGGACTTGACCCGTCCGATGCGATCGACCTCACCGGTGTCGAGCACGACGGCGAGGTCGGCGTTCGCGCAGGCGTTGCGCGCGCGCTTCTTGCCCGCGTCGAGCACCCAGGAGTCTTCGGGAAGCAGAAACCGGAAGTTGCCGGGATACCCGGTGGGATTGACGATCCAGGCCTCGGTGCCGTTGGCGCGCAGCCACGCAGCCACGGCAATCTGCGACCCCACACCATCGCCGTCGGCGTTGATGTGCGTGGTCAGGATGCACGAGCGAGACGCCCGCATGGCGTCCGCGGCCCGGCGAGCGGGAAGTCTACGATGATCGGGGGTGCGATAGTCCATGGGCATGAGAACACCACGGAGGGCACAGGGTTCACTGGAGGATTTCGGCCGCGACCGTCACCGCCCGCCGGGCAACCGCTTGCGCACCTTCGCCCAGGTCGAGGCGAGGTGCACGAGGTTCGAGGCGGTGGTGCCGTGCACGCGCCCGTGGGCCAGGGCCGCGCGCAGTCCGGCCGCAGT